>JBGTII010000133.1:0-24800 GCA_041745735.1 Pyrinomonadaceae bacterium
TGAAGGGCCCGATCCAATGTGCTCTTATCATTACCAGTGCCTCGACCGAAACCTATGCCGGTGTTCTAGATATCCCGGCAATGGGAGCAGTCAATAGCGTGATCGTCCTTACGCGGAAAAACGTCTGGGTCCTTCAGATCACGGTCATTGACGAGGAAAAGAAATCGCCGGTAACGGGTGTCGAGGTCAAGTTTGAGTGCGGCAGCAATACGTTTTTCCAAACAACAAACGGTGCAGGTCTGGCCGAGATGGATAAGTTCACTGCACTGTATGGCGCGGAGCAATGTTCGATAACGACAGACCACAATCTTTACGAACCGTACGCCACAACCGTCGCGATTCCAAAACGACCAATAGAACCGACAAGTCATCAGGTTGCGATAAAACGAAAGATCAACGTTAAGACAGTACAAGTGACTGTTGTTGACAGCGACACTGATAAGCCTATCCAGGATGCACGGGTGAGGCTAATTGGTAGGTTCTTGTCGGCCTACAGTGGTGTAACGAATGCGGCGGGCGTTGCGAATGTGGTGATCGACCGTCCGGGCCGCTTTGACGTCGAGGTGAGCCGAGACAACTATTATCCCGGCAAGGTGACTATGTCTTTAGAAGCCGGTGTTGAGGGAGAAGGTCTTTTGGCCACGGTTCCGCTGACCAGAAAAAAGAATCAAGACGGAATGCCACTAGCGGTCACGGTAAAGGGCAAACGCCTTGACGGCACGATCGTTAACCTTAGGGGTGCTCGAGTCAGGGTTGAAGGAAGCGATGATGCGATATCCGACTCGGATGGGAAGGTTACAGCCATCCTACCGGGAACCTTAGGAGATCTTGTTAATGTCGTTGCCGCGGCGAACGGTTACGAATCCGAAACCCGGTCGTTTTCGGTCCGCCAGTTTTCGGGGTCAATTTTTACCAACGAGGTAACCTTTATTTTGACCGAGAAAAAGCCGGAGATCACCGGCGTAAGCCTACTGATCGAGGTGACAGACCGGAAAGGAGGCAGCCCAGTGGCCGGTGCAACGGTCTCACTTACGGGAAAGGCCGGAACAAGCAACGCGACAACCGATGCAAGAGGTTATGCCCATTTCAGTATTTCCGGTGATGCGATCAAATATGAACAGTATCTCCGAGCAATGGTTAAAAAGGAAGGTTACGTCGAGAAGTGGAGTGACGTAGGTGCCGAACTATTGAAGCCTAGCGGCGAACCCCGTTACTATTCGATCCAGATCGAAAAGTCGGTCGAAAATAAGGACAGCATATTTTGGGGAACATGGAACGGTACAGGCAGTGCTGCGGGTGTCACTGTGAGCTTCAATGAAGACTATTCAATGACCTTTAGCGATTCAAGGCCCGGGTTGGTGAGAAACGGCGGTGGGAAGTGGCACCGGTATCCGGATCGGATCGATTGTGTAGGCTCGCCCCTAAACTATGCGTTATGGTATCAAAATGGAAAGCTCATCGACCCGTGGGGCAACATTTACAATAAGTGATTGTCTAATAACCGGTGTTTTTCTGCTGGCGGGAACTGATGCGTAGGATATCCTTTTTTCACACGCCGCAATTTATAGAGTTTTTATTCCTCAAGATGTTAAAATGAATTTGGTTGGCGATTTCGGGTTGCCTTACCGCATCTAAGTATCGGGTTCACACAAGGGTTTTATGGCAGATATAGACGCATACAAGGATAAGTTTAGCGAGAGCGGACAACGCATTTTGGAGACCGCCCTCGGCGAATCCAAAAAACGCGAGCAGAATTATGTTTCGATCGAGCATATCCTGCACGCGATCACATTCGAAGAGGACGAGCTTTTTACATCCACAATGCGCGATCTCGCCGTCGACCCGCGTTCGGTCAAGCTGCTGATCGAAAAGCGAATGGAAGACGGCCGCCAGCACAGCGGCAAGGGTTACCGCATCGCTCCTGAGACGACCGAACTATTCAAACGTGCGATGGACCGTGCCCGTTCGCAAGGGCGCCGGGTTATCGATGCCGCCGATATTTTTTACGTCTTATCAAATGACGAACGCAGCGTACTGAACGACGTGCTGCAAAATCTAGGCGTTCCGTCCGAAGAGGTCGCCCAGAGCGCCCGCACGCGTATCCGCAAGCGTGAAAAAGAAGAGGAACGCGTCCGGCAAAAATATGAGCTGCCGAGCTTCCTGCGTCATTTTGGCGTCTCGATGAACAAAATGGCCCGTCAGGACAAGATCCCGCCGACCATCGGCCGCGACCAGGAGATCCGTCAGATGATCGAGATCCTGTCGCATCGCGAGCGGTCAAATTCGCCAATGCTTGTGGGCGAACCCGGCGTCGGCAAAACCGCCGTCGTCGAGGGGCTTGCTCGTCTGATCGAGCTAGAGCCGGAAAAGGTGCCGGCACGGCTGCGCGATTCGCATATTGTGCAGCTGCAGATGGGCGGACTTGTGGCGGGTACGATGCTCCGCGGAATGTTCGAGGAGCGGATCAAAGGCATCATCGACGAGGTCAAAGAAAAAGACAACATCATCCTCTTCATCGACGAGGCCCACACTATCATCGGTGCCGGTGCCGCGATGGGGACGACGTCGGATGCGGCAAATATGTTCAAATCCGCGCTGGCTCGCGGCGAACTGAGGATCATCGGTGCGACGACCATCACCGAATACAAAGAATACATCAGCGACGACGAAGCTCTCGCCCGGCGTTTTCGCCTGGTCAAGGTTGACGAGCCGACGATCGACGAGACAAAAGAGATCTTGCTTGGTGTGCGTCCGCGTTTGGAGAAAAATTACTCGGTCACGATCTCGGACGAGGCCATCAATATGGCTCTCGAGATGTCGCCCAAATACATCCGCAACCTGCACCTGCCGGACAAGGCGATCGGCTGGCTCGACACCGCTTCGGTCAAGGTCGAGATCGGCGAACTCACCGATATGATCGTGCGGCCCGAACATATCATCGATGTCATTTCTCAGGAATCGCGTATTCCGAAAGACATGATCTATCGCGACACGTCCGACCGTTTTTCGGCGATGGAAGCCGATCTCGGACAGCGTGTTATCGGACAGCACGACGCCGTGCGTGCGGTTGCCGAACGCCTGCGTCTCAACAAAGGCCCCCTCAAAGAAAATCACTATGCGCCGGATGGCGTGCTGCTTTTCCTCGGACCGACCGGCGTTGGAAAGACCGAGCTTGCCAAAGCGGTTGCCGAATTTATGTTTGGCGACGAGAGCAAGATGGTCCGCATTGACATGTCTGAGTACGGCGACGGCACCATCGGCATCGAAAAGCTGATCGGTATGCCGCGCGGCATTGTCGGGTCAGAACGCGGCGGTTTGCTCACCGAACAGCTTCGCGACAATCCGTACACGGTGCTGCTGCTGGATGAGGTTGAAAAGGCTTCGCCGTATCTGATGAACATCTTCCTCCAGGCTTTTGACGAGGGCTGGATCACCGACGGACGCGGTAAAAAGGTTTATCTGTCCGACGCGATCGTCATCATGACGTCAAATCTCGGCTCGGGTAATTTCAAAAAGTACGAGCAGCCGCTCGGGTTTGGCCAGAAATCTTTGGGAAGTATGAAACAGATCCGCGGCGACGTGATGAAAGCCGCCGAAGAGCGGTTTACGCCCGAGTTTCGCAACCGCATCGACGAGATCGTCATCTTTGCACCGCTCACGATGGACGAGGTCCGCGAGATCGCAAAGCTCTATATCGCCAAGATCCAGCGAAACATGGAGCGTCAAGGCAGGATCGTTGAGGTCACCGAAGCTGCACTCGATCTGCTGACCGAAAAAGGCTTTAGCCAGACGTACGGTGCCCGTTTCCTAAAACGTCACATCGATCAAAAGGTAAAATTGCCGATCACCAACGAATGGAAAGCCGCGATCAAGTTTGTCGTCGACGTAGCCGACGGCGAGCTAACGGTCAAACCCAGCGAGGTTTTTAGCCTAAATTAGACTCAGCAAAAACTTTTTGCATCTAAGGCTTTGGTGATATTATTTCATCAAAGCCTTTTGGTTTTGGAGAGTGACTAATGGAAGAGAAATATCGAGCTAAAATTCACGGCGGTACTATCGAATGGAGTGGCGATATTCCCGAAGAGGTAGCAAAGGACGGCGTTATGGAAGTTTATGTGACGCGCGTCGCGGACACCAAAAGTTCGGAGCCGAACGGGAAGCGAGCGATGGCGATCCTTGAAAAAATTGCCGACGGAGGGGGAATTAGGTCGATAGTCGATCCCGTCGCTTGGCAGCGTGAGATCAGAAAAGATAGACCGCTTCCCGGACGAGAATGATCCTGCTCGACAGCAACACGATAATTTATTTCGCATCTCCCGGTTTCGCCGATCAACGGATGGAGTATTCGAAATATGACTTGGCTGCCTCGGCGGTGAGCCGGATCGAGGTGCTCGGCTATCACTCGCTCGAGGGGGACCAAGAAAAGGATTTTGAGGACTATTTTGCCTCGATCGTCGTCCTTGAGATAGGTTCAGAAGTCGTCGAGCGGGCGATCTGGTTGCGACAGCAAAGAAAGGTCGGTCTCGGCGATTCAATTGTTGCCGCTACTGCGTTGATCAACAATATTCCGCTCGTCACCCGAAACACCAAAGATTTCAAATGGATAGATTCCCTCGACCTCATCGATCCTTTCGACACCCAATGATAAGAAAATACCTCGCCGTAACATCTCTCATCTTTTTTTGCTGTGTATTGGCCAGTGCTCAGAGCGACAATAATAAACCTGCCGAAACAGAAAAGGCCGAGGCGGTCATTGCCAAAGCGGTCCAGGCCGTCGGCGGCGAACGTTATTTACAGGTGCGTTCGTTGGTGGGGCGTGGTAAATACAGCGTTTTGAAAGAGGGAGCGGTCGTCTCGTTTCAGGCTTTTGTCGACGTGATGGTTTACCCGGATAAAGAACGTGCGGAGTTTAGAGGCGGTGGTTCGTTTCTGATCCAGGTAAATACCGGCGACACCAGCTGGGTGTACGACGGCGATCAGGATGTCATCAAGGTCCAGACCGAATCGCAGGTCGCAAATTTCAAACAAGCTATCCGCACGAGTCTCGACCATCTGCTGCGAGGGCACTGGAAAGGCAGCGCGACACTTGCCTATCTCGGCAAACGTCCCGCGACGCTCGGCAAACGAAACGACGCGATCAAGCTCACCTACACCGACGGCCTCATAGTCGAATTTGAATTTGCCTCCGACGACGGCCTGCCCCAAAAAGCCATGTACAAACGTCTCGGTGCCGACGGCGAAGAGGTCAAAGAAGAGGACCGCTACGCCCAGTTTGTCGAGACCGGCGGCATCCGCTCACCCTACATCATCGACCACTGGACGGGCGGCAAACCCTCATCCCGCATCAACTACGAATCCATCGAATTCAACAAACCCATCCCCGACTCGATCTTCGCCAAACCCGCGAACGTCAAGGATGCTAAGAAGTCGTGGAACTGACAGGGGTTTGACTCGCCGTTGAAGGATCACAGTGCCTGACCCCAATTTCCTGACCCCGTTCTCATTTAAAAATTGTCCGACCCCACCGAGCATCTATTTTCTACGTCGTGCATCTCACAAAGCAGAACACGATTTTTGATGATCGTTAATTAGCTAGATTTACAAAAACTTAACGAGGTGACTTTATGAAGGGCTTAACAGGTTTCAGCCTTACGGTGGTAGTGTGTCTTTTTATCGCAGTTGTGTCCGTCTTTGGGCAAAGCGCGAACCGTGTTTCGGGCCCTTACTTGCACAAGAATCTAACGATCTTTCTTATCCACGGCGCAGATGCCAGGAGCACTCGCGATCTGATCACGCTGCAAGAGGCGATGGAGATGGACGTCTTCAAAGTGTATGAAAGCGACGATGTGAACGAGTTGACCGTCGAGAATATTTCGCCCAAATACGACGTGTTCATCCAATCCGGCGATATCGTGAAGGGCGGCAAACAGGACCGTGTGCTGGCGATCAGCGTGATCATTCCGCGAATGTCGGGCAAGATTTCGATCGAGGCATTTTGCGTTGAATCAGACCGGTGGGAGGCCCGCGGCGACGAAAGCAAAATGGAATTTTCCTCATCCGAAGAGCGCATAGTTTCAAAGGAACTAAAGATCGCCACGTACGGAGACCCATCAGGAACAGCATCAGGGTCAGGGTCAGGGTCTGGAGATGGGTTTGGAGCGGGGTCTGGACTAGCCTCTGGAAGTGGAAGTGGAACCGTAACCGACACCGTAACCGTGACCGGAGCGCGTGGCTCGCAATCGAAGGTTTGGACGGAGGTTGCCAACGCGCAGTCGAATATCTCGAACAACATGATGGTCGACGTCACGGCGAACTCATCGGCTTCGAGCCTGCAGCTGTCACTGGAAAACAAGAAACTCAAAGAGGCGACAGAGGCTTTCGTTAAGAAGCTTGCCGATGTCACCCAAGGAAAGAGCGACGTCGTAGGCTATGCGTTCGCGATAAACGGCAAGATCAACAGCGCAGATATCTACCTGTCCAATCACCTTTTCACCAAGCTCTGGCCCAAAATGCTGAAGGCCGCCGTAACCGAGGCGATCTCGCTCAGCGATAAGCCCAAAGCCGCAACCGAACCGACCGCCGCAGCCATCACCAAATTCCTCGCCGAAGCCGACCGGGGAACAAAAAAGGAACGCAAGACCGTCGCCGGATCAAAGGTCATCACCCGCTCAACAAAAAACGAAGCCGTCTACGAAGCCCGCGATAAAGCCAACCTCGTCGTCCATCGTAATTATGTGAAATTGAACTGATCAAGCCGCCCTTTGCACCAAGCTTTTCAGCCTAAGCCAATTGTGCATTGTGCATTGTGCATTTTGAACGGTGCATTGGTGACGTCGCAGGCCCGACACGGATTGATCCGATTTTTGTTGCCGTTCATCCTTTTGGGATCGTAAAGCGGAAGCGACTTAGAGGAATCACTTGACGGAAATACCGTTCTTCGACAACGACATAGTCTTCGCCGATCTCAACGATTGTATCGGAGCCTTTGGGATTCAACACGAAATCATAGATTGGCATCAGGTTCGACCAAAAACCCTTGCCCTTTTGTCCAATAAACCGTTTCAGTAATTCAGCATGTATCATTTTTTTCAGTTGGATTCGCAGAACCGCGAACCTGACCCCGATTCCTTTATTGCCAGTTCACTAACCTTGCAAAAGATTGTCGCCGCGGTTGAATTCGTCTTCGCTTATCGGAATAAATGATCGATGCTGGACTTCTAGAAGCAGATTGTGTCCTGAGTCAGCAATCTGCATCACTTCAATTCCGGGGTCGATTGGAATTGCGTGCCTGTAATCAATGTTTACCCGCACCGGCCATTGTTGCTGGCCGGACGCATATGGTTCGCTTACGACATTCGCGGAGGCAAAGATGATCTTTTGACCAGTGGCATAAAGAATGATTTTATCTCCATAGACAATCCACTCGTCATGGTGAACGGAGTAGTCGATGTAGTCTTCGGAATATTCAGTTACCGGATCTTCAAGAGTGCCTATGAGTTTTAGCCAATAGTTCATATCTTAGGACGTGCAATTCTGCGATTCTTTACCTAAATTCAAAAAAAGACGCAATTTTGCAGGTCTGATCCAACCTTGGTGCATCGCATTATTTCAGAATGTCCTCGGTCAAAATAATTCGTCTTATGCTGCGCTTGTCATCGAACGGTACAATTACTTCATCGTCCGCCTCGCGATTATCGACGTTCATAAAATCTAGTTCTGGCTGTTTGGTGGTATTCATAAGATCGACATATGTCCCGTAGTCGAGGCCAAACACGTTATATCGCACTCCCGGATTGTCTTTGTCGGCGTATCCGCGAGCGATTAGGTGGATTACTCGAGCGTCGAATAGTTTTTGAATCTTCTCGTTTTTTTCCAGTTCCTTAGGCACCAGGAAGGATCTGGCCTTTTTGTTCCCAATCACCTCATCCACAATCCGCCGAAGAACCTTTTGCAGTTCCGGGTCTAGGTTCGGATGTTTATCTTTTTCGAACCACTGGCGGGACGACTCTGTAATCGACTTCTTATCAATCCGAGATTTTCCAAGGCGAAGCGTCTCGAAATATGCGTTTGTAAAGATGTTGAGCATATCTCTGACAACTCCTTCCGATGCCCGAACTATTTCGCGGAAGTTTTCAGGATCAGTCAAGACCGCTTTCAAAAAGTCGATTTTATCCTCGATGCCATGCGTGTCCTTCAAATAGGCCGTATCAAGGCTTGTTCCTACATGGCGGAAGAGAATCTCTGCGAATTTCTCGGTGATACCTGAAGGATCACGGTCAAAAACGAAATAATCGTCCAAATCGAGATTCGACGATATATCGCTCCCTAATTCGAATCCGATAAGGTTTGCATTGTCAGGCGAGGTGGCATTAAATTGCGACCTATACTCTAAGGCGGCAATCTTGACTGTTATCGCCGCTACCGGCAGGAAACTTCGTTTCAGGAACTCCGCGAGCAACGGCTGTAGATCGAGTGGCAGTGAGGACCACTCATCAATAAGGACGTAGATCTCAGTCTGTGCCTCATCGCACAGTGTTTTAAGCCAAAAATGCAAGTCCGGGAATTCTACCTTTTCCCCGCCAGGCGTCGTGTACTTGACGGTTCTCTCAGTGTCACTGGCGTTCATGCTTTTCCCGCCACCTTTCACAGAGAAAAGATCCTTTACACTGAGGGCAACCTCCCCGGATGCTTCGCTTCCGGTTTTGATCAACGTTCGCTCGGTCACTTCTTCAACTAATCCGTAGTCGATTTTAGAACTTACGGCTTTTTCGATCTCATCAAGAGCGAGAAGAGCTTTTTCCGATCCCTTTGGCGCATTCTCAGCGATGAATGTAAGTGCCTTTTCGACGATCTCGGACACAATATCGTTGAAAAGAGATTGTGCGCGGCGCACAATTGGAATCTCCGAGTTCGAAAAGTCGGACGCGCTTCCAAGAGTGCGGCAATCCAAATAAACTACGACGGGAGTTTTTTGGGAAATCAGTTCATTTTCTAAGAATCTAAAAAGGTGGGTCTTGCCGGTGCCTCTGCGACCGAAGATTATTTGATTGTTCTCGTTCAGAAGTTGTGGAACTACTCTGACCTCGACATAAGTTCGCGTTATCTGATCAAGCTCGCGCATGCGTTCTGCACGTTGCAAGACCTTGGATATCGCTGCAGAAATTTTCGGATCACCTGAAATCATTTGGATAGTCTAAACGGAAATATGGTATCACGACAATCGAAAGGCCGCGTCCTGTGACAAGGCCTTTTGATCATTGGAATCCACCGCTAACGCAAGCGGTACTGACAAGAGGCAAGCACAGATGCTTGCCTCTCCAGTCTTACATTCCAATTCCCATGCCGCCGCCCATTTCAATCAAACTTTTCACGCGGGTCGGGTTTCCAGCCGTGGCCGGGGTTGCGGCCTCGGGTTACGCGGATGGTTTCGTTGAGGTCGAGGATCAAGGAACAATGCGTCCCGACACCTGACCAAATCTATGAAATACCGGACCAAACGGCATGTTTACCGGACCAAAGAAATGTCTCACCGAACCGCTGTGTTCGCGTTTTCTACGGTATCGACGGAATAGACCGAATCGTCGATACTACAAAAGAATTGGCGGAATCGCCGGATGGAAAATTGGCATAGATCTATGGTGCCCCTGATGATCACCGCAACTTTTCTTGACAAAGATGCAACACTGTGCTATCAATGATACATGCACGACAGGGATCTTGAGAAATTTTGCGGCGGCCCAAACAAACCGGCCCAATTACGGATGCGGGTCACGCTCAATAAAAGCAACGTACTGTCTTTTAACAAGAGGACCTATGACGAGCTCGGCCGTCCGCCGGCCGTCTGTCTTTATTTCAGCCGTGCGCGCGATCTGATCGCGGTCGAACCGGTCAGCAGCATAAATCTGCCGGCGGCATTTCCGGTGCTTGACAAAGGCTTTTCCGGCTATCGCGTCAACGCCGCTCCGTTTTGCAGACATTTCGGCATCAGGCTCGACACTTCGACGCGATTTATCGAACCCGGGATCAACCGCGGCAAACTCGAGCTAAAACTCGCCGAAACCGTCTCGGTTGCGCAGGTCAGACGGCCAAGAAAAAAGGAAAATGCGTGATCCGATGATCAGTTGTCGGTTGTCGGTTGTCGGTTGTCAGTTGGCGGTTATCGGTTGTCGGTTGTCGGTTGTCAGAAAGAAAAAGACCGCGAACATAATGCTCGCGGCCTTGATTATTGTCGGGATCGAAAGAACCACCCCGTCCGCCGAAGCGGCGTCCACCCCTCCTTCGTAAGGAGGGGAGCTGGGAATTACACAAAGGCAAAGTCGAACTGTGCCTGGTGGATGTGCTTGTCGGCGGTGACATCGACGTTGCCGAGGTGAGCCTCGATCTCTTCGAGCACTTCGCGTTCGGTGGTGCGAAGGGCTTTGGAAACCTCAGGATGAACGCGGATCGTCGTGTGCCTGACATCATCGACCTGTTTGGACAGGCGTCGAGCCTCGGAGAGGATCTCGTAGCAAATAGTGACCGGCGATTTGACCCAGCCGGCACCTTCGCAGTATTCGCAAGGGGCGCACATTGTGCGTTCGAGCGACTGTTTGACGCGTTTGCGGGTCATGATGATCAGGCCGAAATCGTTGAACGACAATACCTTGGTCGGCGATTTGTCATGCGACAGAGCCTCTTGCAAAGCCTGCGAGACCTTGTGCCGGTTGCGGCGGTCTTCCATGTCGATCAGGTCGAGCACGATGATGCCGCCGAGGTCGCGCAAGCGAATTTGACGTGCGATCTCATCGACCGCTTCCATATTGGTGCGGGTGATCGTGTCCTCGAGACGGGCGTTGCCCTTGCCGACAAATTTGCCGGTATTGACGTCGATCGCAACGAGTGCCTCGGTCTGATTGAGCACGAGATAGCCGCCGGATTTCAACCAAACACGGGGTTTCAGAGCCTTGTCGATCTCCTCTTGAACGCCGAACGCTACGAGGATCGGCTCGTCGCGGGGGTAGAGCTTGACGCGGTTGACCATCTTCGGCGCCATGCGGGTCGTAAACTCGACGGTGCGAAGATATTCCTCTTCGCTGTCAACGCGGATAGCGGTAAAGTCTTCGGAAAGCTGATCGCGGAGCAGACGCTGGACCAGATCGAGGTCCTGATGGACGATCGACGGTGAGCGGCGTTTTTCGCCATCCTTTTTGGCGTCCGCCCATGTGCGGACAAGGAATTTGGCGTCGTTCTTGAGATCCTCTTCGGAAATGCCGATACCCGCCGTGCGGACGATAAATCCGCCGGTCGTGATCGCGACATCCTGACGGATACGCTGCAGCATGCCCCGCAGACGGCTGCGTTCGCTCGACGATTCGATCTTACGCGAAACGCCGAGATGCTCGATCGTCGGCATATAAACGAGGAATCGGCCCGGCAGAGCGATGTGCGAAGTGATGCGTGCACCTTTTTTTGCGATGGGCTCTTTGGCGATCTGGACGAGGATTTCCTGGCCCTCTTTTAACAGATCTGAGATCGTCGGTTGAGGCCCGCGATCACGCCCGCGATCATTACGTCCACGGCCTCCGCGGTCACGGTCACCGGATGGGCGATCACCGGACGGACGGTCACCGGTCGGGCGATCATCCGAAGGACGGTCTTGTGAGCGGTCACGCGACGGTCGGTCGTTCGAAGGCCTGTCCTGCGAACGGTCACGCGACGGCCGGTCGTTCGAAGGACGGTCCTGTGAACGATCGCGCGACGGACGGTCATTTGACTGGCGGTCGCTTGATTGGCGATCCCTTGACGGGCGATCGTCGGATGGGCGTTCGTCTGCAGGCTTGTCGGCGGATTGGTCGTCGCCGGATGGCTCATCGTTTGCTGTTTTGCCCCCACGTCCACGTCCACCGCGACCACGACCACCGCGGCCGCGGCCCTCGCGTTCGGGGCGTTCGTCCTGACGAGGCTTTTCTTCGTCGGAATTTTCGTCGGATGATTCGCTGGTTTCAGAAGCGGTTTCCGGTTCGGCGTCTGGCTGAGTATCTATTTCAGTAGTTTCTTCGACAAGTTCGGGGGCCTCTGTCTGCTCAGAGTCGTTATCAACAATTTCTGCCGACTCCTCGCCATCAATTGCATCTACGGAATCGTCACCGGCTTCCTTCGCTTTGGGCTTGCCGCCACGACGACGGCCACGGCCACCTCGCCGGACGGCCATCTCGGCGGTTTCATCAGATTCTTTCAGGCTTGCCTCAGCATCCGCTAAACCTTCGTCAGCTTTAGCTTTTTTGCCTTTGGCAGCTTTACTTTTTGCGGCAGTTTTAGCAGCGGCGGGTTTCGCAGCCTTCGCTTTGGCTGGAGCTTTTTTCGGTGCAGCCTTTCCTTTGCGGCCTTTGGCGGGTGCCTCGTCTTCTTCGTCGGCTATGCGTTCAAATCCGCCGGCGTCTCCCGCGACCTCGCCGAGCAGCGTGCCGACCTCTGCCGAAGCGATACTTTCCATATCAAACTCGACTGCCCGGACGCGGTCAACGATCGCTTCCTGCATGTAGGCGTCCTTGAACATATCGCCGGTATCCTCGTCGTCGGCGATGCGCTCAAAACCGGAGTTGTCATAATCGATCTCGATGACCGGTGCGGGCTCGGTTTCTGCTTGTGGTTCCTCGACGCGGTCTTTGCGACCGCGGCCGCCACGGGTGCGTTTGCCGCGTTCGGGTTTTTCTTCTTGAGCGACAGGAGCGGCTTCGACAGAAACATCGTCGATGTCCGTTCCGTTGTCGCCGGTCGGTTCGATGAGCGGTTCGGCGAGCTCCTGGACAGATTCCATTTGCTTTTCACGCTCGATGCGGCTGCGGTCGATCCGTTCGTTGACCTCACGCGTGGCCTCTTCGACAGAGGTTTTTTTGCCCTTTTCCATGACGATGCGTTCAATCTCTTCTTCTTCGTCGAAAAAGTCTGAGACATATAAAAACGCATCGCGTTCGAGCCCGATGTCGACGAACGCCGACTGCATACCGGGTAGGACACGCATCACGCGGCCCTTATAAACATTACCGACGACGCCCGAGTTTTCCTCGCCGCGTTCGATATAAAATTCTGTAACCTTACCGTTGTCGAGTATCGCGATCTTTTTTTCGCGACCGTTACAACTCACGATCATCTCTTTAGACATATGAAATTCATCCTTTTAAAACCATCAAATTTACAGCTTTGCCGTTATTTGAAAGCAGTGGCGGTTGGATGTGATGTTCTCGAGAGCGACTAACGGGTTAGCTTGATCGGCAGAGACTTCGCGCGCGGACTGGTTTTATAGCTTGGGTTTGGAAGTGGTTTCCAAATGGACAAGTGTTGAAATTTGTTCACGCAGGAATCTCTGTTAATGCGAAAAGCGACATCGCTTTTTCGCCTCGGGGAGCACCTATGCCGAACTATCGGCACGTGCTCAGACCCGTAAAATCTTGATCTTGTTAACTCAGTGTCTCACTATGAGATCTATCTGACGGCTGCTGCTTTGCAAACCAGCGACAAAAGCGCTGACGCGGCAAACTGATGTCAGTATAAACAAACCAGCCGCGCAATGTAAACATAAATCCGAAATACTTTGCCGGACGAGAGCGGTGATACAATCGAGATAAGTACTAATTAACGCGAAATGGAAATATATTTTCAGCTTATTAGCGATGGCGCGTCGCTGCAGAAAGCCTGTGACGAACTAAAAAACGAGCCGTATCTTGGCTTTGACGTTGAGACGACGGACCTAGATCCGTATAAGGGCGATCTGCGGCTGGTGCAACTTAGTAACGGCCAGAATACCAAGGTAGTTGATCTCAAACCGTTCAAAGACAAGGGCGATCTGCGTACAAATCCTGACTTAGCTCCGCTGCGTGAGCTGCTCTCGTCAAATAAACAGGTCAAGATCGCGCATAATGCAAAATTTGATACCAAATGGGTGCGACATCATCTGGGGTGCGAGGTTGGGAATGTTTATGACACATACCTAGCGAGCTTGCTCGTGTCGGCGGGCGACGGCGACCGGCGGCATGGTTTGGCGGATGTTGTGCAGTTTTTCCTCGGGCAGACGCTTGATAAAAGCGAGCAGATGAGTGATTGGGGTGCGGCGGAGCTCTCGAATTCACAGGTCGAATATGCGGCCCGTGACGCGGCGATCATGCCTGAGGTTCGGGCCAAGCTCGATGAGCGTATCGCCACCGACGAACTCAAACGCGTGCTCAAGCTTGAGAACGAGTGCGTAGTGCCGATCGCCGAGATGGAGCTGAACGGCATATATCTCGACACCGGACGCTGGCGTGAGCAACTCGATAAAATGAAAACGGCGCAGGCAAAGTTTGGCGACGAGCTGCAGGATATGCTGTCAGCGGGCGTTGCTCAGGCGTCGCTGTTTGGCCGGCCTGAGATCAATCTTGACAGCCAGGCACAGGTGACGGATGCGCTCGTTGGGCTTGGGATACCGATGCCGGACACAACGCGAGCGTGGCAATTACAGCCGCTGGCCGAAAAATATCCGGCCGTTGCAAAGCTGCTCGAATACCGCACGGTCGCCAAGGCGTCATCAAGTTTTGGTGAGAACATACTCGAATTTATCGAGCCTGCGACTGGCCGCATCCATGCCGATTTTCGCCAGATCGGGGCGCCGACAGGGAGATTTTCGTGCTCAAACCCAAACCTGCAGCAGATACCGCACGAGGCCGAATACCGCCGCTGTTTTATGGCCCCGGCGGGCAAAAAGCTGGTAATTGCTGACTATTCGCAGATCGAGCTGAGGATATTGGCTGATTTTTCGGACGATAAAAACTTTATCGAAGCGTTCGTCTCGGGCCAGGATTTCCACGCGGCGACGGCGTCGCAAGTTTTTGGCATTAAAACCGAGGACGTCATGCCGGACCAGCGTTCGTTTGCCAAGCGGCTTAATTTTGGCGTCGTTTACGGCATCGGAGCATCGCGGTTTGCGTCGATGACGGGCCTCACGCAGACACAGGCTGAGGACACTTTGCGAAAGTATTTTGCGACCTATCCCCAGATGGACGCATGGCTGCGAACGGCGGCAAACAATGTAAAGATCGAGCGTTCGACGCGCTCCGGTTCGGGACGGCTGGCGAGGTTTACCTTTAATGAGAACGACCGTGCATCCTTAGGCTCGGCTCAGCGTTACGCTAAGAATATGCCGATCCAAGGCACGTCCGCTGACATCCTCAAACGCGCCCTGCGGTTGCTCCACGACGACATTCGTTTGACATCGGCAAAGCTCGTAAACATCGTCCACGACGAGATCGTCGTCGAGTGCGACGCAGCAGACGCCGACCAGACCGCAGCGACGCTCGAATCTGCAATGCTCCGTGCCGGTGCCGAATTTGTCTCAAAAGTCCCGGTCAAAGTCGATGTCCACACAGCCGACGAATGGACGAAGTGAAGCAGTTGTCAGCAGTCGGTGGTCAGTAGTCAGTGAAGATCTAAGATCGCGGTGAAGATGAAACTTGTGATTCCGAGCGTGATCTTGACGAGGTATTCACCACGTCGCAGCGCCGTTAGTGTTTAGACGGCAATCCTCCGATTTTCTGCCCCTATCGTATTTACCGATAATTTATCAGATCTGCCGTTTACCCCTAACTTCGGTTTCTGCGAGTCTCGCCCACAGATTCGCCCTCGTCGCTGTTGTTCAAATACTTTCAGCCACGGCGTCATTTCCTCGATATTTTCCGCCCCAATAAAAGGCCTTGCAGTAGCGTTGCAGCTATGATACAATGTGCTACATAAGGAGAAGCGATATGATAAGACAGTGGGAAGAGTTTGAGGCGGGGCCGCATGTGCGGAGCGGGGAGCGGCTGCATGTTAGTTTGAGTAAAAAGGGAGTTATCCTGCTAAACGAAAAGACGTTTGAGGCGATCGGCAGCCCGGCGGCAGCGGCGTTGTTGTTTGATAAACGCAATAGTTCGATCGGCGTCAGGGCGACGCATATTGACCGCAAAAGCGCCTTCACGGTAAAGAGCAAACCTAAGGCCCGCCATCGCGTGATCCACGCCAGCACATTTTGCCGCCACTACGGCATCAAGGTCGACCGCACCATCGCATTCCCAACCGCCGAAGTCGACGACGACGGCACACTGATCCTCGATCTGCACTCAGCAACAATGATCGGCCGGGCGTGAATTTAATATATCGAAAAGTTAAGGAACAAAATTATAGGTGATTACGCCCACAACCTTAACAGGCTGACCGGAAAGTAGAGTCGGTGAAAATCGTGAGCCACAGGCAGCGATTTCGCTGGTTCGTCTAAATAGAGGGTGTCCAGAAACTGCGACGGCCGTATAGACTTCGCCGTTTTCGTGGATCAGGACTTGGACGGCAACCGAACCTGTGGCTCGAACCGCCTTGGCAGCGGCCGGAAAAGTGGGCCTTGCCAGTTGCATGGCTTTTTGATTTAGAACTCCACCGCTTACAGTTTTCGGTAAATTTGAATCACCTTGCTTTTGTCCGGATTGAGACTGTGAACCAGACGAATTTTTAGATCCGGTATCGGAATCTTTTGGGTCAACTACGCGAGCTCCCGTGTCACTATCGCTCGAACCAAGCTTAGTGATCCGATCGAGTCTCATTTCATTCGGGGATGACCCGTCGGAAGATTTGCCGTAAGAGACCACCTTGCCATTTTGGAGCCTCGTATCGGTAGAGAAAGAATATGTAATTCGACCTTTCAAAGGTTCTGAAAGCGGTTGAGTAACTTTGAATCTGGCTTTTTTGGCAGCGACCACAGCAGCGTTACGCAGTGATACTACACGAGGTTCCGTCACCGAAGAGCATATTGGATATGGTCCTTCAGGGTTATCAGTAGAGGCCACATTGCCCTTTTGGTCGAGGACTACTGCGACTGATATCTGACCCGCTAAGCCGGATTTCTTAGCGATATCCGGATAGTCAGGTAGTGGTAGCTTTAGTGTGGCAGGCTTTTCGAGGCCATTAAATTCCGCCTCGGCTGTGACCGCCGTATCTTGAGCTGCGATGGCTGTAGTCAGAAAGACCATACAGGCGACGAAGATTAATACTTTCATGGGATGCTCCTATTATTTTGCGATAGGATAGCACACAACGTTGAAGCGGCAGTAAGAAAAAGAGTGAAGCTATTTGTTGTCCGATACCGCGATCATGTTTTTTAGCAGGGTGAGTTGCGACGCGGTGAAGGTGAAATTTGATGTTCCGAGTGTTATCTTGCCGGTGGAGTTGGCGATCTTGGCGAGGTCTTCGCGTTTTAGTTTGAAGTTGAGATACTCCATATTTTCGCGAGCTTTGGCTCCGTAGCGGGCGTCGCCGAGGTCGAGTGTTTCGGTGCCGATCGTCGCTTTCCATCCGTGGGCGGTAAGAAACACGGGCTTTTTCGCCATTACCCAAAATGCGAGATCGATCGTTTCCGGAGCTACCGTGAGAGTTGATCCCGCGTAATGGAACGCCATGGCGAAATTCATCGCCTGGATGCCTGCGGACTTTGTCTCGGAGTCGGCAAAGTTGTCGGCGATGGCCATGATCTTTGTGCTTCCCGCGGGATCGTAGGTGAGCATGATCTGCTTTTCGGCCTTGAGCGACTTGATCTGTTTTTGGATCGCGTCGTTGGTCTTTTGGGCGGAGGCGGAGAGAGCTAGTAGTAATAGGAGAAATGTTATGGAAAGTTGTCGTTTCATAATAGAAACCTCACAACCCAAGAGAGAGAACCACCCCGTCACCGAAGCGGTGACACCCCTCCTTCGTAAGGAGGGGAGCTAGGAGTTAGGCCGATGCCTCGGAGGATTCGCGGCCTTTGATGTACATGATGCGGGTGCAATTTTCGCAGGTGATGATCTCGTCGCCTTTTTTGACGTTGACCTGTACCTGCGGGCGGAGCAACACGTAACATGCACTGCACGAACCATTTACAACCTCGGCAACGGCGATGCCGTCGCGGCTGCGTTGGGCTAGACGGTTATAGATCGAAGCGAGCCGGTCCGGCAACGTAGCAAAAGCGGTCGCACGGTGAGCGGTCTCGGCCTTAAATTCTTTGTTGTGGACGGCGATCTGAGCGTCAAATTCTTTGAGGGCCTCGGCACGTTTGGCGTCGAGAGTGTTGATCTCGTCGGCACGTTCGGTCAGCTCTTTTTCGACTCCCTCGACCTCTTCCATGATCTCGACGATCTGGGTCTCAAACGCCCCGATCTGCTTTTGCAGAGCGTCGGTCTCGCGCATGGCGGTCTCGTACTCTTTTGAGTTTTGGGCGTGTTTTAGGTTGCGCTCGGCACGCTCGAGATAGGTCTTATTTTCGGCGATCTGTTTTTCGGCGTCGGCACGTTTTGCGTTTAGCGTGTCGCGTTTGTTTTGTATCTCGCGAATAGAAAAGGCGTGCTGTTCAAACTCTTGTTCGATCTCGGCACGCCTGGCTTCTGCTGTTTCTATCGACTTTTTCAACCTGCGGAGGTTGGTGTCGGTAACTTGTAGCTCTATCAATTTATCAAGATCTGGTATCACTGTTTCGAATGTCTCCCGTATATCAAGGTCAACTTTCTATGTTACCTCACAACGGGCCGTGAAACAAAGCGCGCTTTACGTGCCCAGGAATATGTCGAAATGCTGACGCAGATGGTGGCTTTCGATAGCTGCGTCAGATACGTCAAGCCAGGCGGGCAATTCGTCGCCGTGGACGAGCCGGATCTCGGCGGTATGTTTTGGCATACCAAAATGAGCGATGCGGGCGTAGGCGAGAGCACCTTTTTGCATAATGCCGTCGGCGGGAAGACGCGCCCAACCCGCCTCGACGCTCAGACATCTTACACCTTGACGCACACGGAGCACGGCACCGGTCATCGTTGAATTGCCGCGAGTAAAGCTATGCGGCTCTTCGCGCTCGACGAGCACGGGGTTGTGGCCGGCCATCGCGGGCCCGGCGATCTCGATCACGGTGTCAAAGAGCCAGCCGACACCATTGCGACGAATGGCGTCGTTGGTCGCACGCAAGCGGAGGTATGCGGCGACGTGTTCGCGCCCGACAGCGTCTGCCTTTTCGGCAGAGTCGGTTAGCATCCGGGACCATACCTGATCGAGTTCGGTCATAGATGCGAGGATACGGCGGGCAGAGCCGAAAGGCAATTTCGTGGTATTATTTTTGTACCGGCGGCGAGTATTTGAGAGGTTTTTATGAGATCTTTGACGACCATCCTTCTGTTTCTGCTGCTGTCACTTTCAGCATTTTCCCAAACCCAAAAACCAAAGCCAGGGATTCCAAGACCTGTACCTAAGCCTGCCGTAACACCCACAAAAAAGCCCGATGACAAAACGGCGTTTACTAAAGCCGCGGCTACGGAGGATGCAGCGGAGCGGGTCAAGGCACTGCAGAAATTTAACTCCGGCTTTCCCAAATCGACAAGGCGCACTGAGGCTCTAGAGCTGATCGCGACGGCGAGAGGTGCGCTTGGCAATGAAAAGATGGAGGCAAGGGACCTCGATGCTACCGCTGCACTTTTCAAAGCGGCCGTTACCGACGCACCGACACCGATAGGAGAAAAGCTTTGGACAGATACGCTGTCAAAGATGGCTGGGAATCTCTATTTTCGTGGAAAACGCAGCGAAGCCATCGAGATCGTCAAAATTCTTGAGGACAAAGCGGACGCAAATGCCGCTCAGATGCTGGATTTAGCCGCGTTTTACATGAGCATCGAAAACGGCTCTGAGGCGAAACGTATCGCCGGAAAAGTGATCGGTTTTGCTCCAAATTCGGCGGCGGCGTATCAGACGCTTGGACTCGCAAACCGGATCGATTTTCAGCTGGAAGACGCGGCGACGGCGTACGCAAAGGCTTTGGAGCTTGACCCAGAATCGCTGACAGCAAGACGCGGGCTGGCCGAGATGGATCGGGCGGTTGGCAAAGCAGACTACGCCGCAGCTCTGTATCGCGAAATGCTAGCCAAAGAGGCCGACAATGTTCCGGCCCAGACTGGGCTGATACTTGCGTTATTTGACGGCGGAAAGCGGGCCGATGCAGAGGCGGAACTCGCAAAATCGCTTGAGGCAAATCCCGGTAATGTCATTCTGCTAGCGAGTGCGGCGTATTGGTATGCGGCAAATAAAGATGGGGATAAGGCAATCGATTTCGCAAATAAAGCTATCACGGCGGACCCGCGATTTATTTGGTCACATTTGGCGTTGGCACGCGGGCTGTTGATCAAGCAGCGTCCGGCGGATGCGGAAAAGGCCATGCTGGCGGCTCGGCAATACGGCAATTTTCCGACGGTCGAATATGAGGTGGCCTCAGCGAGGCTTGCCGCCGGGTACTATCGCGAGGCGGCGGACGGCTTGGCACGAAATTTTTTGATCAAAGACGGTTTGATCCAGACCAAACTTGGGGGACGCATCACGCGCGAATCCAAGAATTTTTCTGAGCTCGTTGGATACGAGCGGCGGGCAAGTATATTTGCCCCGACGGCTGCCGACGATCCGGAAAACGCGGCACGGCTCACGACGCTGCTCGAACTAAAACAGACACTCGACGCTGCCGAACCGAACGCGGAAGTGGCAGCAAGGCTCACGGACGAATTTGTTCGCGGCGACGATAAGATGCGTGTCCATCGCCAAATCTTTGCGGCGTCGCAACTGTTGGATAAGAAGATCGCGTTGGCGAAAGTGCTTGAGCTTGCCAAAGCGGCGTCGACAAATGTGGATGCGGGGCTGGATGTGCCGAACGTGTCTGTGGCGGTCATGGCCAGTGAGCTTTACGATGCCCGAGCGTCGGCGGCAGCTAAGGGCGAATACGTTCAGGTTCCGGATGTTCCACGTGCGACTTTATCGTCGATCCTGCGTGGCCGGATCGAGGAACTGAGCGGATGGGCGGCATTTCAGATGGATAATTCGACGGATGCCGTTCTGCGTCTAAAACGAGCGGTCGGTGTTCTGCCTGTTGACAGCGCTTGGTGGCGGTCCAGCATGTGGCGGTTAGGTGCGGCTCTCTCGCAAGCCGGTAAAGCTGCCGAGGCTCTTGACACATATATCAAAGTTTATAAAAGCGGCGGCCCCGATGTCATTCGTTATACCGTGATCGAAGCGCTTTATAAACGGGTCAACGGCAATACGACCGGACTTGAGGAAAAGATCGGCCCTAACCCTGCGGCTCCTTCGCCGTTGGAAACGGCAACAATTAAGACCGAGCCAGTCGCTTCTCCAACTCCCGAGACAACACCAACGCCTGAGGTAAAGGCCGAACCCCTTCCTACACCCGAAGAAATAAAACCTGCCGCCTTGCCCACACCGTCACCGACGCCTGAGGAAACACCAAAATCAAGTGAGGAGAAGCCAAAAGAGCTGTTTCCACCGGTTGTCATTACAGTTCCGACATCAGGCGAAACAGCCGGGGACACTAAACCCTGCACCATCACGGTCAGCGAAGAAACACTGACGCTGGCGAGTCGGGGCGGCGATCTGGCGGTGATCATCGGCGTCGAGGGCAATGGTGAGTTAGACGGCATCAAGGCAAAGTCTTCCAGCCCTGCGGACGTTTCGGTTCGTCGGGAGGTAATAGCCGCAGTAAAGTCGCGTGCGATATTTGTGCTGCGCTCGATAAGCGCAAAAGCGGGAACATATCAGGTCAGATTTGACCTGCCGTGCGGTAATAAAGATATCACTGTGAATGTGAAGTAGAACGGCGTTTCTTTCGCCGAGGGGCGTCGCCGTCGCTGACGGTTTTGACCGACACAGTTGCAATAGCAACAAGTAGGAGAAAGAAAAATCCGTTTGACGGCGTGCGAAGCGGAAAATCGAAAAAGCTGTGAATCAGTATCCCAAAGCATCCGGCCAGAGCACCGATCGCGACATTTTGCCTAAATCCGCTGCCGGCATTTGTCACCGTCCTTAAACCCTTTTTGAACAACAGATAAATAAAAGCTGGGATGCAGCCAAAACCGATGATCCCTGTTTCGGCGAGTATTTGTAGATACTCGTTGTGGGCCTGTTCGACGCGGAATAGGCCGTGCCACGTGTCGTGCTTTGTAAAGGCTACGCCAAACGCATCAAGGCCTGCACCGAGTATCGGGTGGTTGAGAAATATCTTTATTGCTACTGACCAAAAATGTAGCCGGCCGTTTGAGAAATCCTCTTTGGCCACGTCCATCGTCACGCCGCGTAGTAGTGCGTCACTACCGCCGAGGAAAACTACCGATCCGATCAGGAGTAATATTGCCGCACCGATACCGGCTGCGATGAGGGTTTTTTGCAGTAAGGTGCGGTTATCGGCTCTATCATCGGTCACATCGCGTTTTCTCGCGACAAAATTACTTATAAGCACAAACGCGATCACACCGATAAACGCGATCATGCCGCCCCGCGAACTGGTGAGAATGAGAGCGATGCCCATGATGGCGACCGAGATCAACAAAAGCGGCTTTTTGTCCTGGAGACCCGACTTGCCGAATATGAGGCCCAGCGTCACACCGCCGGTCATTTCCATGAACGAAGCGAAATGGTGCTGATTGATAAACGGGCCAAATGCTACCGCTTGAAAGGGAACCCGCAAACCGTAGATCAGGTCGGGGCTTGCAAGCCGCTGTATGATGGCAACGAACGCCATTATGGCCCCAAATATGACTACCAAAAAGACCACTTTTCGGAGCCGTTTTTCGGTATTGATAAAGGTTAGGCACGCGGCAAAGAACACGATGTAGATGATTAGATGTAACAGGAAAAAACGCGTCCCATTTGGGTCAAGCGTCAGCGAATTTGTTGCTGGTACGTTGAGCATCGCGTCGCCGGCTCCCGAGCCGAACGGTAGGAGTTGAATAACCCCGATGAGCAGCAGCCCGATCAACGGCAACTGTAAACTACTGGGATCAAATATCAGACCCTTTGCCCGCCAAGCCTCGACCAGCCAAATCAAAATGATCGCAACCCAGCAAATTGTGACAACTATCCATGTCGCATTGTCGACACCGCCGAACAAAACTGTTGTTAATACGGGGATAAGACACAACAGAAAAAAGATAACCGAGCTAAGCCGCGACGCGTTGCTGCCTATGGTGACGTTCTCTAATAAGCCGGGCTTTTGAATTGGTTCGCTGTTGTCGGTCATTTACCTATTGCTGTCTGAGTGAAAGGTCGTCAAAAGCTATCTTGCCGCTGACGGGGCACGCCGCTATTCCGCATCCTTCGCGAATAAACCGGATCACTACGCCATCAGTTGCTTCGGGGACCGTAAAATTTACCCGGAGTGTCGTCCAGTCACCGGCTAATGCCAGATCATCGCTCACAGCGATCCGAGCCGAATTGGTCGGATCAACGATCTCCCATTTAAATGTGGCCTTAGACTTTACATCGGCGCGATAAAAGCCTTCGAATTCGTACGTAGCACCCGGAACGACAGCGACGGTTTGAAAGATCGAACGAAAAGCCTTTGAGTCAAACGAATCAAATGTGAGCCAGAGGCTCTGATTACCCGAGCGTTTGGCGGCCACGCTCAACCCGATCTGGGGATCTGTACCCTCAGCCAGGTTCCATTCAAAAGCGTTGGAATCCCGCATCTTGATACCGTCCTCAAATCCACCATTACCGATCTGTCCGGTCACCGGTTTTACACCTTGTTCACCAGAAATGTCTCCCGTTATTGCAGCTGCGATCCTTATTTTCTTG
This sequence comes from Pyrinomonadaceae bacterium, assembly GCA_041745735.1. GTDB lineage: Bacteria > Acidobacteriota > Blastocatellia > Pyrinomonadales > Pyrinomonadaceae > OLB17. The sequence goes on from JBGTII010000133.1 coordinate 23,614, forward strand.
GCCGCGGAAACTACGCCCAGTAGCGTAACGCTCATATCCTTAAACTTTGTGGTCTTATCCTCGAGACTGAGTCTGGACCATGCATCAAAGGCGTCCTCGTAGCGTTTTTGACCGGCAAGCACTTTGGCGAGAGCGGCATTAGTATCGGACGTATCGCCCAGTAATCGGCGGGCTTGAGTTACATCACCATCCATCATTTGCAAAGCAATTGACGAGGCCGATTCGGCGTATTGAGGATCAAAGGCCGCCGCTTTCGCGATCATCGTAAAACCCTCATCGGTATTTCCGTGTCGGATGAGTGAATTGCCATAGGCCCACTGGACAGACGCGTAGTTTGGGGCGAGCGATAGTGCTTTTGCAAACGCCGCTTCTGCACCGTCCGCGTCACCGCTCCGGTCACGGGCCCGGCCGAGATTAATCCAGACCAGGTAGTTATGCGGAGCGACCGCGGCCGATGTTTCATATTCAACCAGGGAACGCGTCAGGTCTTCAGGTTCAAACGTCCGTTCATAGACGATCGCCGCTGCGTAATGGGTCTGCGCATCGTTCGGAGCTGTCTCGACGAGCCAGTCAGCGATCAGCCTTGCCTCGGGGCGTGTCGTGTCGATCCGGGACGCTATGGCGTTGGCAAAATTCCATCTGACAAAAAAATATGCAAAGAGCACAAACAGAATACCCGTCGCGATGATACCGACGCGGCCAATGGATGGGGTGAATTTTAATATTTTGAGCGGCAAGATTTTATCCCGTTATGATCATTAACCGAAATCGACCGGTTCTATTTTAATAACCGCACGTTTTAAGGTTACGTTTGCCTCGCGGCAGGCTTCGCGTAACTCTTTCATACGCTCTGGATCGATATTTCGGGCTGAGATGAGTACTTCGGAGATCTCTTTTTCAGCGCAGATATCTACCAGCGACCTTTTACCGTCAAAAACCTTGAGGCCGTGAATTAACTTGTTGGTCTTGAGCGGATCATCATCGATAAAGCCTGACGCAATATACTGCCATTCGGGATTGTTATTCAGTTCGCGAAGCACCATTTCACCGCCATCGCCGGCGCCATAGATCAGTACTCTTTGCCCCTCGGATACACCATGGTTTGGGAGGATCTGCCGGAACAGACGAAAAGCCATCCGGCTGCCGATCACGGCCAAAAGCAGCAGCAGAGCGTCAACTACGAATAC
>JBGTII010000134.1:0-38696 GCA_041745735.1 Pyrinomonadaceae bacterium
TTGATAAAAGCAGTATCGGACAATTATTCATTTCCCGTCACTGTTTACCGTCCACTGTTTACCGTAGATGGCACTGCTAAATCCACAAATGCCGTCGGCGAGCGCTTGCCGACAGCCTAGATTCTAGCATTTTTGTATATCGCCCGACAATAGATAACCGCTCCCGACCGACGCACTATAAATCTTCCCATTTTCCTAAAAAACGCTTGTCGTTACTTCATTGATTATGTTAAATTTAGTTTTGCGGCTTTGTCTGGCCGCGCTGTTGCCAATACAATTCACCATCAAACTACTTTAAGCCCTAGTCGGCTATCCCGAACGAGAACATCTAATGGCTGATACGCCTTTTATTTTGCAAGAACATCAGTTTGAGAAGCTCAAGAGCGTCTTGGCGAGGCTCTGCGTCGAGTGCGCGGCCCGCGTGGTGTTTTTGATCGACCGTGACGGCCAACCGATAGCTTTTCATGGTGAGATCGGCGATATGGATACGACCAGTTTTTCGAGCCTTGCGGCCGGCAACGTCGCTGCGACCAGCAGCATGGCAAAGCTCATTGGTGAAGACGTTTTCCCATGTGTCGTTCACGAAGGAGAACACGAGAGTATCTATATAAGCATCATCGGCCGTAGTTTACTGGTGGTCGTTTTTGACGAACGCTCTACCCTCTCCTTGGTCAAGATACGTTCCAAACGCGGCAGTTTTGAGGTTGCCACCATCCTCGAAGAAGCCAAGACCGATTCCGATAATTTTCGCGTCAACCAAAACTCGTTCTTTGGCGAGATAACCGACGAGGATATTGATTCTTTATTTAGTTGAAAGTGGAAAGTGGATAGTTGAGAGTCAAAATCTCCAAACTATCCACTCTCAACTATCAACTCTCAACTCGACATATGACATTCATTAACTACGCATCGCGAGAGATCAATTGCAAGATCGTTTATTACGGCCCGGGATTGTGCGGCAAGACGACCAATTTGCAATACATCTATGATTCGACGGCTCCGCAGGCTAAGGGCAAGCTCATATCGCTCGCGACCGAGACGGATAGAACTTTGTTCTTTGATTTTATGCCGCTCGAACTTGGTACGGTTCGCGGTTTTAAGACGCGGTTTCACCTCTACACGGTGCCGGGACAGGTCTATTACGATGCTTCGCGCAAGTTGATCCTCAAGGGAGTGGACGGCGTCGTTTTCGTCGCCGACAGCCAAGAGGAGCGTATGGACGCCAATATCGAGTCGCTCTACAACCTCGAAGAAAACCTAGGCTCACAAGGGTATAATCTGGCCGAGCTACCATACGTCTTGCAGCTCAATAAACGCGACCTGCCAAACGTCACTCCCATCGAAGAGCTTTCGCACGAACTCGTGAAAAAGGGCGAGCCCGTTTTCGAAGCGGTCGCGACCAACGGCACCGGCGTTTTCGACACGCTCAAAGCCGTGGCGAAACAGGTGTTGACGGAACTCCGAAAGGGATAGTCAGAACCGAGAGCGATAGCGACTGGGTTTCCGACACACAAAACCAAAAGTGAGGCTGAACTTGTTTGTTCAACCTCACTTTTTTGTGCCTCTTGTGGCAAAAAATAAAAAAGGTGCGGGGACAGGAGAGTACCCACACCTTTCTTTTTTGCCATAGCATCGGCTAGACTACTTAGGCATCAAAACGCTGTCAACAACGTGGATGACGCCGTTCGACTGGATAACGTCAGCGGTCGTCACTTTTGACTTGCCGCCCTTTTCGTCGGTGATGATGACATCTTTGCCTTCGAGCATCGCGGTCAATGTGCCGCCTGCAACGGTCTTCATAACAAATTTACCTTTGCCTTCTTCGATGCCTTTCGCGATCGCAGCGGCATCCATTTTGCCCGAGACAACGTGGTAGGTCAGGATACCTGTCAGAGCCTTCTTGCTTTCAGGCTTGAGCAGAGTATCGACCGTGCCTTTAGGCAGTTTGTCGAAAGCAGCATTAACCGGTGCAAATACTGTGAACGGCCCAGCACCTTTCAGCGTGTCGACCAAACCCGCAGCCTTAACGGCAGCGACGAGTGTCGTGTGATCTTTCGAATTCACAGCGTTGTCGATGATGTCTTTGGTCTTGAGCATCGGTGCTCCGCCAACCATCGGGTTGCCGTCTCCGGTCGGTGCGGTTGCCGTATTGGCCGCCGCATTATTAGCCATCGCATTGTTCGCAGGTGCCATTTTCGATGTATTGCTATTGTTTGCGGCAGTGTTAGCCGCCGGTGCACCGCATCCGACCAACATTGCCATTGTTCCAAGAATAATTGTTATTAAGGTCAGTTTCATTACGTTCTCCCCAAAGTTTGTTAAATATAAAAAGCAAAATTCCGCAATGTATCTTTCGGCGGACTCCTATAAAGATATTTCCGCCACCATCGCTAAATTCTTGCTACATCTAAGCTTTCGGCTGCGTAAGGAATTTGGATTCACATCAAAATGAAAACGCCCGAAAAAGCAAAAAGAGGTAAGAACTTAAGTGTTCTTACCTCTTTTCTGTGCTCTCTTGTGCTTTATGTGGCAAATAAATGGCGGAGCCGACTCTTTACGATTGGCTGCCCGCCTGCCTGACGGCAGCCAAGATTGAAAGCTAGTTATTTAATGCCCAGTTTCGTCTTCACCCGCTCGGTGAGGTCGAGCGATTCGTCGCCATAGAGCAGTGCATTGGTGCTGGTATCGAAGACCATGGTGTAGCCAAGTTCCTTAGCGACGTCCCGAATGGCTTTGTTAGCCTTTTCCAGGATCGGCTTGTACAGTTCTTCGCGCTTAGCGGCGATTTTGTTTTTCACTTCCTCCTCGTATTTTTGGAGACCTTCAATTTGCGTGTTCAGTGCGGCTTCCGCGGCTTTCCGGTCTTTCGCCGAAATCTGGCCGGCCGCCACTTTACGTTGGAGTTCTCCCTCGTTAGCCTTGTACTGATTCACCATCTGATCGCCTTTATTGGTCAGCTGGGTCTCTAATCGCTGTAGATCGCTGTCGGCCTGTTTCATTTCGGGCATCTGGGACAGGACGGCCTTGCAATTACAATAGGCGGATCTTTGGTCGAGGGTCGGCGCGGCGGGCTTTTGCGGGGTTTCCACCTGAATGCCCAGCTTCTTCTCCACCTGCTCGGTGAGGTCGAGCGATTCGTCGGCATAGAGCAAATTTCCGGTGCTGCTGTCGAAGACGAACGTGTAGCCGAGTTCATTGGCGACGTCCCGAATGGCTTTGTTCAACTTTTCCAGGATCAGCCCGTACAGTTCTTCGCGTTTGGCGGCGATTTTGTTTTTCGCTTCCGCCTCGAATTTTAGGATACCCTCTTGTTCCGTTCGCAGTGCGGCTTGCTGGGCTTGCTGTTCTACCGGCGGGAGCTCGCCGTACTCCACTTTACGTTGGAATTCAATAACTTTAGCCTGGTACTGCATCGTCATCTGTGCGCCTTTGTTGGTCAGCTCGGTGCGGAAGAGCTGTAGGTCGCTGTCGGCCTGTTTCTTTTCGGGCATCCGGGACAGCAGGGCTCCGGCATTATAATGGGCGGATCTTTGGTTCAGCGCCGGCCCGGCGGGCTTCTGCGGAGTTTCCACCTGAATGCCCAGTTTCTTCTTCACTTGCTCGCTGAGGTCGAGCGATTCTTTGCCATAGAACTGGCCTTGGGTTCTGGTATCGAAGACGAAGGCGTAGCCGAGTTGCTTGGCGACGTCCCGAACGGCTGTGTTCAACTTTTCCAGGATCGGCTTCAACAATTCTTCGCGCTTGGCGGCGATTTTGTTTTGCGCTTCCTTCTCGAATTCTTTGATGCCTTTATCTTCCCTATATAGTGCGTCTGACGCGGCTTCCATGTCTTCCCGCGAGATCTGGCCGGTCTCCACTTTACGCTTCAATTCTGCCTGGTTAGCCTGGAACTGCTTCGCCATCTGTTCGCCTTTGTTGGTCAGCTGGGCCTGGAAGCGCTGTAGATCGCTGTCGGCCTGTTTTAATTCGGGCATCTGGGCCAGCACCGCTCCGGAATTACAATAAGCGGATTCTTGGGCCAGGGCCGGCGCTGCGGCAGCAAACACGAGAGCGAGCGTCAGCAAGAGAATTTTCTTCATCATATGTTATGTTGTTGAACCGATTTTGGTGCAAAGTTAAGCGTAATTTGTTGGCTGGGAGAAAGGGATTCGAACCCAGATAGGCAGATCCAGAGACTGCAGCCTACCATTGTCCCCTCAGCTTAATGAAATCAATAACTTACCAGCGTTCTATCCAAACGCTTATTATCTAGTCTAAATATCAAAAATTTACGCGTTTTCTACTTTACCATATTTGTGTTTAACATAAACACTTCTCACCAGAGTTCATGAAGCAGACCACTGGACTGATTGCGGGACGTTTGACAGAGGAACTAGAGGGTACGTTTTGGGGTACAGTGGACGAAAATGAAAAAAGTCACCAAGACGATGACTCTAAAACCCCCGGTTTTATTGATGATAATGGCGGAGCCGACGGGACTCGAACCCGCGACCTCCAACGTGACAGGCTGGCGTTCTAACCAACTGAACTACGACTCCGCATAACAATTACGAATTACGAATTCAAAATTACGAATGAAGAATTATTAGTTTGAAAAGCCGTAATTCTCAATTCGTAATTCGTAATTGGATCTGGTGGGCACTAAGGGACTCGAACCCCTAACTTCCTCCTTGTAAGGGAGGCTGTCTACCAATTGACATAAGTGCCCTAAAATGGCCCTAACAAAACTTTATCGCACGTGTGCCCCAAACTAATTTTCAAAAAAACTCGCTCATTTAATGAAAAATGAGCGAATTGCAATCCTACAAAGTTAGAAGAAGACTGTCAAGTTTCAGACAGAAATGGCTAGCTGCGCTTTAGCAAAACCGGGTTTTCACGTGTTGTGGGTGTTGCCGATTTGCCGTCGTTGACGAGCACAGTGCCGCCAAAGCCGACTGCCCAGATCTTGTTGCCGGTCGAGTAGATCTTTTCGAGACGGTGCGTAACTTTCGAGTTCATTTCGAACCAGTTGCTGCCTCCGTCGGTCGTGCGTAGAATCGTGCCTTCGTCGCCGACCGCCCAGCCGCTTGTTACGCTGGCAAAATATACGTCGTTGAGATTTGAGTCCGTTGCCGATTGCTGCTGACGCCAAAGGCGTGCCCCGCCGTTCGAGTGAAATATCCGTCCGCCTGTGCCGACCGCCCAGCCGCCTTTGCCGCCGATAAACGCCACACCGTTAAATTTAACGTTCGTATCGCCGAGCAGCGTCGCTTTGTCCCAGGTAAAGCCCGAGTCGTCGGTGAACATTATCGTGCCGCCGGCCCCGACAATAACGCCGGTCATCGTGTCGCCAAACGAACCATCGAGCAGCAGAAAATGTATCGCCGTCTGGATCTTTTTCCAGGTGACGCCGTCCTCTTGCAGCTTGTAAAAAATACCGCCCTCGCCAAACGCCGTCGCCGAGCCGTCTTTGTTAAAGAGCAGCTTGGTCACTCGTTCGCGGCCGCCTTCCTGAAACTCAAATTTCTCCCAGTTACGTCCGCCGTCCGTCGTTTTTCTGATGTAAGACGAGGCGTTTGCACCTCGAGAGTATACATTGCGCTGACAGAGCATCCAGCCCATCGTCTCGTTCACCATATGGATCTGTGAGATCGAGTCATTCATGATCTTTCGCTCTTTTGTCCAAGTCGCACCGCCGTCAACCGTGCTCAGGATCGTACCGTCATCGCCGACGATCCATCCCTTGGCGTCGTTCAGAAAATATACATCATGAAACCACGCGAACGAATTAGTCGTCTGCTTGACCCAATCGGCCCGCGCCGACTGAAAGCAAAAGAGCAGCGTAATTATAATTGAAGCTAACTTAAAGTTTCGCATACCGAGCTCATGTCAGTTCTCTCACTGACAACTGACCACTGACCACTAACTACAATGGGCTTCCTACCATATACCTCAAGCTGCTTGCCTTAAGCATGATGTCAAAGACCTTTGCGATACTAAAACCTTTTCCGGCCACAAAAACCTGATCGCCGGGGCTCAAATAGACCATGTCGGCCTTGCCTGCTTCGATCTCGGCCAAGTTGACGATGCGGCGCGCGAGCCGCCCGTCCTTGCCGTATGACACTAGTGCGATCTTTTTATTGTCGCCGTTTTTGGTGACGCCGCCGGCCTCTAGAACCGCTTCGTAAATGCTGACCTTGCGGTCCATAATGCGTACGCCGGGCAATGCGACATTTCCCATCACGCTGTAACGCGTGGCGTTTGCCTTATCGAGGGTGACGGTCACCTTTGGGTCGATAATAAATTCGTCCAACTTTTTGGTGATCTCAGCAGCGATCTGCTCGACCGTTTTACCGGCAACGAGGATGCCCTCGCGAACGAGAGGATACGATATACGTGCGTTGGGCGGGATCGTGATGCCGGTCTTACAATAGTCGGGGCACTGGCCGAAAACCTCGACCGAGATCTGGTCCGATGGGCCAAGGCGGTACTCGCGAAGATAATTGTCGTAATACGGCAATATTGCCTCGGCCTCGGGTGATTTTTGATCGTCGCCCGCAGTGCCGTCAACCGGAATGGTCGGTGCCGCGATCGGAACGACCGCGACTGGTTTTTTGCCATCCTTCGTAGCGTCTTTTTTTCCTGGATCGACCGACTGGGCAAGCCCCGCGGCGGTCAAAACGATCATGCCGAGAGTGGCAATTGTAAGGTTTTTGAATGTTAAAATAGCTTTCATAGCAACTTCCTCGTGCCTAATTAAATGTCTATTACCGGGTTCAATCCAGTTTTTCTTGACCTAAAATCTACCTGCCTTTGCCAAATAACACCGTCTTGAATGTCTCAAAAACGATCACCATATCGAGCGTCAGGCTTTGATTCTTGATGTAATATAGGTCGTACTGTAGCTTTTGTATCGCGTCGCTGACTGAGGCTCCGTACGGATATTTGATCTGTGCCCAGCCGGTGAGTCCCGGTGCGACTAGATGGCGGTGTTCGTAATACGAGATCTCGGTCGCGAGCTGTTTTACAAAATGCGGGCGTTCGGGACGCGGACCGACAAAATTCATCTCGCCCTTCAAAATGTTCCAAAACTGCGGCACTTCGTCGATACGCAGCTTACGGATGACACTGCCGACACGGGTCACGCGTGCGTCACCCGAAACCGCCCATTGCGGCGTGCCATCGGCCTCAGCATCCGTTTTCATCGAGCGAAACTTGATGACGTTAAAGACCTTGCCGTTCTTACCGACACGTTCCTGTTTGTAGAATATCGGCCCGCGTGACTCAAGCTTGATGAGAATTGCGGTAAGTATCGCAAACGGCAACGAAACGGCCAGCCCGATCAGTGCCAAAACGCGGTGAAACATCTCGCGAACGACCAGCTTGACCGGCGAATCGCGTCTGCGTCCCGCAAATATCAGCCACGACGGACGCAGCATATCGACATGCACCTTGCCCGTAATGCGTTCAAAAAACGAGGTGCATTCTTCGATCGAAACGTCACCCGCGAGGCTCATTCTGAGCAGAGCCTCCGTCGGAAAAGCTCCACGACGTTCGCGAACGGCTATGACAACTCGGTCGATCTTTTCGTTACGAATAACGTCTTCGAGATCCGGGCCTTTGCCAAGAATGATGGACCTGCCTAGCTTCTCCATCGGTTTCGCACCGTTCTCAGAGATAAATCCGGCGATGCGATAACCGGCATCACGGCGTTCCCAAACGGCCTCAGCGGTATCGAGAGCGGTCTGTCCTGTACCGACGACCAATATTTTTTCGCCGATCTCCGGATGACCGGTCAGCAGATGGATTCCGATCCTCCAACCGAGCAGCAAACTAAGCACGAGCGGCACCGAGATCACCGAGACCCCGCGTCCGATCATCAGCGGCGGTACAAAGTAAAATAAAAGCGCTAGCAAGACCCACGCGATCCCCAACGCCTGAACCAGCCTTAACAGCAGCTCGCGGCGGTTGGTCATCACGACGTAATCGTAGAGATCGTAGAAATAGAGGATCAGAATGCAGACGGCAGAGGCGAGACCGATCTTGAACCAGCCATTTTTAGCGTTTAGCTCATTTTCGGAACCGGAGATCCCGAGACGCAGGTACATTGCCAGTATCACGCCACCATACAAAATGGCGGCATCTGCCAATATTAACCAAAATATTCTCGGACTAAACCGTGCAGCACTCATTGTTAATTCCTGTCTAAGTCGGTGAAGCTTAGGGCGGTAAGCCATCTCCGACCTTGTCAATTAAGGCGTCAAATTCTCATTCAGGCGTTTGTAGTTGTAATAGCCGTAGTTGTAATGCGTTTCTTCCATCACGTCGTCGCTCTGATTGAGCACGACGCCAAGGATGCGATCCTTGGGCAGCGGTTCGAGTATCCGGTCAACGACACTATAACGTGTGCGGTTGGCTCTAACGACGATAATTGCGCTGTCCGCCTGATTGATCAGCACGGTCGCATCGGTAAAGATACCGAGAGGCGGTGCATCGACGATGATGTAGTCAAACATTTCGCGTGCCTCTCGCAGGATCTCTTTAAATCGGGGTCCGGAAATGAGGTCCGCAACATCCTGTCGGGCGTCGCCGCCGGGCATGATGTATAGGCCAGCAGGTTCGAGCTTGACGATGGATTCGGCCAATGTGGCAGTTCCTGATAGCACGTGGGAAAGCCCGCAATCGGTTTCGATACCCAGATAATCGGCGAGGCTCGGCATACGCAGATCGCTGTCGATGATCAAACATTTCACACCATCGGTCTGTGCCAGCATCCACGAGAGGTTGAGTGCGGTCACCGACTTGCCCTCGCTCGGGTTGACACTCGCGACGACGATCGACTGAAGCTTTTGGCGCTGGCTCTTATGCAAAACGTGAGTACGGAGGCTGCGATACTCTTCGCAATAGTTCGAATTTGGATTCGTTATTGCAACAAGACGTGGCTCAACGCGTGTCGGATCGACAGTCCAACTGACAAAGTCAGGCAGACTGCGCGATACGACACGCGTTGAGCTTTCGGCGTTCAATTTTGCCCCGGCAGTAAAATCCGATCCTAGATCAGGGAGTGCCGTCCCGTTCATAGAATCCGGCTGCCCTATGAACGCCGAACCTGGGTTACCGATCTTCAAGTCCGTTGCCAACAGGTCCGGCGGCATATTTGCCCTCCGTGCTGTCCGGTCAAACTGGACTATTCTGTCCGACGACTGCTGTATGCTGCCGCTCGGATCCTCGGTACGCTTCTTTTGCATTGCTTTCAAAATACTCATCTTTGATCGCTCCGTTTCCTTAACTCGGGCGGTGGCATACCGGCCCGTTTTCAACTAAAACTTTCGAAATTTTCCGACGACATCATCTATCTCAAGGTGGATGTCATCCATGTCTGCAAAGGCCGAACCATTTGTCTTATGACCGTTCCCGTTACCATTTCCATTACCGTTTACGTGGCCATTCGAATGGCCGTTGCCATTGCTGTGGCCATTACTGTGACCATTGCCGTTTCCGTTGCTGTAGCCGTTGGTGTGCTCGAGCTCCTGTGTGAAAACACGCGGCTTCACTGCTTCCGTCCGCTCTTTGCCTTCCCACAGGTCTTCGCGGGTTCCGGCTCGCAGCACGCGCCCGTCCACCACATCCAGCGAAGCCTCGGCGGCGTTGACGGCGTCATGCCTCGGCAGCATATCGAGATTGTCGGCGACCTCTTCGATCACCTGGCGGCCAATAAGCTGTTCGCCGGCCGAATAGGCCGCAAGCATTGCGTTGTCGCAAATGTTGTTGATGTTTCGCGGAATACCCTCGGAGCACTGAAAGATCAGATCGACCGCTCCGGGCGTAAAGACATTTGGCTGGGCGGAACCTGCGATCATCATACGCTCGGTGATATAACGGTCAACTTCCTCAACGCTCGGAAACGCGTGCATATTGCATCGCAGAGCGACCCGCTGTTTGAGCTGACGCAGATTCTTCTGGTTGAGCTTGTCCCGCAGCTCTGGCTGTCCGGTCAACACGATCTGTAAATGCTTGGCGTTGTCCGACTCAAAATTGAGCAGCAGACGGATCTCTTCGAGCACAAAGTCCGACAGCTCGTGGGCCTCGTCAATGATGATCACCGTGCGAAGACCGCGGCGATGACGTTCTTCGAGCACCTTGCCCATAATGGTGAGCAGTTCGCTCTTGTTCGACCAATCCTTGATGCCGAGCATCTGCGTGACCTGGTGATAGAATTCGTCAATCGACAAGCGCGGGTTAAAAACATACGCCGCCAACACGCTCGCGTCGAGCCGACGCAAGATCCAGCGGAGCGCGGTCGTCTTACCGGTACCAACCTCACCTGTGAGCACGATCAGGCCCTTGGCGTTTTCGAGCCCGTAATACAGGCTTGCGAGGACCTCATTGTAGCTCGGCGTAAACACGATAAATCGCGGGTCCGGCGTCAATGTAAATGGTGTGTCGTCTAATCCAAAAAATTCTTTATACATACTTACCTCTGTCAGTAGCCCGCACGTAAGTAAGGGCCTTTTTAAGTGTCACTTGCCCTTACTTACGTGCGGGCTACAGACACTGATCACTATGAAACCAACCTGTCAAAAATGCGTGTCACCTGTAGGAGCATGACGATCAGTGGAATAATGCCGATAGCGGCTGCGAGTCCGGCCGCAAGTTTTAGCCAGTGCGAACGCCTGATCCAGGTCTTTTCGCCCGCCGATAGCAGCGGCGGCACCGATGCGAGCACCGGCAGGCCTGTGTAATGTTTGACGTCCTCAATGTTCTGGATCTTAAAGAGACGCGGCACTTCAAAGAATGCGGCCATCAGCAATCCGATAAATAATCCGATGCCCGTGCCCACCATCGTCAACATAAAACGCTTTGGTGCGACCGGCGACTGCGGCACGTTTGCCGGATCCTGCACACGGATGGTCTCGCCCTGTGAGCTGGTCTCGACGCCGACGATGATCCCGGCGTCGTTCTTTTTCTTTACGATCTCGTCGTAGGTAAGCTTGGCCGACTGATAACGCTGATTGATGCCCTCGAGGGCGACCTTGACGTTAGGGATCGTGTTGATGCGTGCCTCAAGTGCCGCGATCTGACCGGCATTTTGCTGACGCTCGCCATCTTTTTGCCCAAGCTGCTTTTCGACCTGTCCGATCTGTGACTGGATGCGTTCGTTTTCGGACTCGAGCTGTTTACGCTGCATCTGCACCTTAACGCCGCTCGATTGCGTGGCATTTTGAACACGCTTGTCAGCGCTCTTTCTCAGGTTTTCAAATTCCTCGTTGACGCGTGCGATCTCGCTCTGTTTGGCGACAACCGCCGGATGCTTTTCTTTATAGACCTTTAACAGGTTGTCGAGCTGGGATGAGAGTTCCGCACGGCGTTTCATCAGTTCCCCGTAAGCCGGTGTGTCCTCGATCTGTGACGCCGAGCGGGCACTGCTCTGGGTTTCTTTCTCACCAAAATCCTCGATCAGACGCATTTGACGGTTATTCGCAGCGATCGCATCGCTCAGACGGCCTTTTTCGTTCATCAGCATTTCTTTTTCCTTGCTGATCGTATCGTCACGCGAACGGAGCCCCTGAAGCTGAGCGACCAGTCCCTGCTCCGATTCCGGCAGAGTCGCTACATTAGCCATCATGATGTCGAGACGCTGCTTTTCGAGGTCGTCAAGAGCGGCCTTTTTCTCCTGCATCTGCTTTTCAAAAAGCTCGTTGGTCGATTCGGCGATCTCGGTCGATTGTTTGACCTGAGCGTTAACGTATTTGCTGGCAAGCTCGGCCGTCACGTTTCTCGCACCTTGCGGGTCACGGTCACGGTAACGAATGCGAAACGCCGCGACCTTTTGATCACCGCCTTCTTCGAGCTCGACTTTGATGTTTTTGTACATCTTGTCGATAACGAGTTCCATCGGCATCCCGTTTGCACGCTCGTTCTTATAAAGATCGTATTTCTGAACCATCGGCTCGAGTGACGAGCGGCTCAAAACTTCCTGATTGATCGTCGAGAGACGTTGCGAGAGGTCCTCGGACGAGAGTGATTGGACAAGGTTTTGCGAGATAGTCGGCGGTTTGACCGTTAACAAAGATGTCGATTCGTAAATGCTCGGCAGACGATAAACGACGTAGCCGATCGCAGCCGTCAGCGTGAGTATCGGCAAAATGATCAGCCATTTCTGGCGTTTGAGTATGCCAAACAACTCACCGGGTTTTCTTTGTCTAAATTCAACGCTCATCTCTTAAGTTCCTTATCTACAAACTGCTATCTAGGCCTTTCTTCCTAACTTTTCGTCCGTGCTGCGTGTCTCGCCACGCCCCATGAACCGGCGTATAAGTACCGCCACTCCTACCAACCCGACCCCGAATGCAAGCAATCCGATTGATTCGGGGATGCCGATAAACAGCGTTTCTAACGCCGCGAGGTCAAAAATTTCAACAAAACCGAGCATTAATACCACTTTGCTCTCCTTTCCTTTACGCGCTCGCGGGCGGTTTGCTACCGGCTTTTGCGAGTGCCATTGCCAAACGGGTGCGATAGTCCGGCTTTGGTGCGGTGCCCGTCTTTTTAGCGTTCGACTCGTCGAGAGCGACCGCTTTTTTCATCTGCTCGACCGCCGGAGAGGTCAATCCTTTTTTGAGATAGACCCAGCCCAAAGTGTCGTAGTATTCCGCGACGTTCTGATTGCGTGCGACCGCTCCGCTCGCAAGCTGTAAAGCCTCGTCTAGATTTCCCGAATGATCCGCAAGCAGCCACGCCAGATTGTTGGCAGCGATGGCCGAGTCCGGAGCGATATCAAGAGCCTTGCGGTAATTCGCCTCGGCTTCGGCCGTGTTTCCGCGGCCATCCTCGAGAATGCCGATCATTGTATAGACCTGAGCGGCGGGCTTTTTCTCGATGACTTTTTTGTACTGTGCGAGAGCTTCGTCGGTGCGATTTTGGCTGGTCAGCAGGCTCGCGTAAGCCGAATATGCCGGCAGATAATCCGCATCAAGCTCGATCGCGGCCAGCAATTCTTTTTCAGCCGCCGGGTTGTTCTTTTCGGCAGTAAATACTGTCGCGTTCAAATAACGCAGAGCAGCAATAACATCGCCTTTGCCCGCATTTGCGTCGATAAAGCTAGCGATACGCATATGCGCCTTATCAAGCTGGCCCATCTGTATCGCCATGGAGACGATGCCGCTGATCGCGTCAAAATTTCTCGCGTCGGCCGCGTATGCCTTTTCGTAATGTTCGAGTGCGACCGCAGGATTGCGTTCGGCAATAGAAACCTTAGCGAGATTGACCATCGCACCGGACGAACGCGGTGTCAGCCGGACTACATCCTGCAGGTCATACTTTGCTTCGGCCAGTTTGCCGAGATCGAGGTAAGCGAGCCCTCGCGATGAGATGCCTTTCACCTTCATATCCAAGATGATCTGCGGCGTATTATCTGCGTTTGGCTGAGTTGAGTTTGTTTTGTCGATCAACTCGTTCGAAAGTTTGAGTGCGTTTTGAGCGTCGCCCGCCGAAAACGCCGCCTGTATCTTTAACAGTCCAACTTTCAAAAATGTCGGATGAAATCGTTCGATGTCGCCGATGAAAGCATTTGCCTGATCATTTTGCCCGAGAGCAAGACGTGCCTGCGCCATCAGATATAGTGCGTCGCGGTTGCTAGGCTGCTGTTTGAGAACGTCTTCGATATCCTTGACGGCTTCGTCAGGTTTGCTGTCCTGCATTTTTGCCCGCGAGCGGAGCATCAGTGCGTGAGTGTCGGCGTCATTTATTTTGAGTAGGGCGTCGAGCTGCTCGTAGACTTTTACAGTCTCTTTGCGGTCGAGGTACATCTGGCCGACGCGGTAACGTGCAAGCACATAGCCCGGAGCATCGGCGATGATCTGTTCGAGAACGGCGACCGCCTCGTCTTTACGCTCGACGCCCGCATAAAATTCGGCTAGCTCGAGACGGCTCTCGGGGCTGTTTTCCTGAACCTGAATAAGATTTTTGTATGCGGCCTCAGCCTTTTCAAACTGGCGGCTAGTCACATAAAACTGTGCGATCGATTCGTGTGCGTCGATGCTCGTGGAATCGGCGGCAATTGCCTTTTGAAACTGCGCCTCTGCCTCACCGTCGCGTCCCGCGTACATCAAAAAGCGGCCATATTCGGTCAAACCGGTTACCGAAGTGGGGTTTGCAGCAATTCCCCGCTGGATCGCCGCCTCAGCCTCAGGAGCCTTTTCACGCGTCATATACATACGCTCAAGGCTGATGTACGATTCGATCCGCTGCGGATCTAGGTCGATGGCTTTGTTGACCTGGGCGATAACATCGACGTCGGGTCTATTCTGCGCGGCCATGATCGTCGCGGTCAGGATGTGGCCCTCGATAAAATTAGGGTTGGCGGCCAAGATCTCGTCACGGAGCTTTTCGGTCTCAGAGATCATCGGCGGCTGGACTAGCAGGAAATAGCTGCCGAGTTTTGCCTTGGCTTCGAGATTGGCATTGTCGAGCTCGATCGTTTTACGCAGCTCATCCAGCACCTCGTTAAATTGCCCCAAATTCTCATACGAACGCGCGAGCCCCCAATGCGCGCCCGCCGAACCGCTGTCGGACTCGGCCGCCGAACGGAACTGCATCATCGCATCGTGAAACTTACGCTTCTGTAGATATTCCTCGCCCTTTGCCAAAAACGACGCCGTCGAATGGCCGCAGGCAACGAGAAATATACTCAGACAAAGAAGTAATGAAAGGGAAATAAAACGGAAACTGAAGACCTGGCACTCTCGCATATCGTATTTAATTGTTCGCTTGCGATGTCGATGTTTCCATCAGGTCGGGGCACCGAACCTAATGAATATCAATATCGGGCGTCTATCGATCCGTTGGTTATCAGCGTCGGATCAGCCGGTAATGTGCAATTCTCAATCGAATTGAGACGATCGCTGCATTCGTAGCAGCATTAATGAAAAACGCTCAATCAAGGGGTGATTTCAGAAAAAAAATAGGAATATTTTGTAAGGGCTGAGGAAGGGCAACATCAAGAGTCCGTTCGACTTGCCGTGTTGCGGCTCACCAATTTAAATCAAAGTTCGAATCGAGCGGGATTTTCGAAAAATATTGAGACTTTGGTCCGGTCCGGACCAGGTGGACCAAGGTGGACCAAGGTGGACCAAAGATCATTCCGGCACGTATGGCGGCAACTGTTCGGCGAGGCGGGCGGCGAGGTTTGAGGCGGCGGCAAGCGAGGCGGCTTCGTCGTGGCCGACTGAGGTCATGACGCGGACCATCGCTCCGTCGGTGCGGCGGCGGGTGACGCTGTCGAGGACGGTGTTGAGCTTGTCGCGGTACTCGCTGGCCTCGATGTGGCCACGGCCTTGATACCAATAGATCATCACCTCTTTATAGACGCCGTTTTCGATGATGTATCGATTGGCGGTAAATGTACGGCCGTCGGCTGTTGTGACGGCGATGTATTGCGGTTCTTTTAGCTGCCAACCCGCGCCCGGCAGACAGTTTTGCGGGCTGTGATACGTCGCCCCGGCACGCTGTGAAGCGTAATAGCCGACGTAGATATTAGCGATGCGGCCGTCAGCGGCGGTGTATTCGCGCATCGTGTAATCGGTTGTTCCAAGCACGCTCTCGATGCCCGGTTCGAATTTGATATCGATACCCTTTTGTTTCCAATCGCCCAGGGTTGATGGAAACGTTGTTAAACTTGTTCGCTGAACCTCAACTTCAGCACGATTTGCAAACCAGTTAATAGCGATGCCGCTCAGGACGAGCACGAGTATCAGAGGAATCAATTTCGAATTTCGAATTTCGAATTTCGAATTTTTAAGAACCCGGTCGCTATCGCTCTCGGTTCTGACGCTCTCCGTCTCCGCGTCTTGGCGGTTCAATATTTTCTTTAGTACCAAATTGACGCCAAACAGCAGCACAAGCGCAACAAGATAAACCAACCATCCCGACGCATCGTGCCACATTCCCTCAGTCGCTTGCTTGCCGTAATAATATGTCATCACGCCGGTGCCGCTGACGCGGGCAGCGTTGGTCAAAACAGCGATCGGAACTGCGGCGATCATCAAAATTACTGCTCGTATAAAATCAGCAGTCGAAAAGTTTGCGATCCTTCCCGATTCGTCGCGGCGAGTAAAATACGCGAGTATCAAAGCCAGCGTGACGAGTGTCATTAGGCTGCGAATGCCGCTGCACGCCTCGACCACCTCAAGCGAGATCGTCTGTGTGCTCCCGCGGGGCAGGATGTCGATGACATTTCCCTTTCGCACCGTCGGCACGCTAAACAAACGGATTCCCCACACCGCCATCTGCGACGCATAGGTCTGTAAAGGCATCGCGATGCGGTTAAAGATGATCTGCGGAATCGGGATCGCGAGCAGCAGCAGGACGAATGGAACGGCGATCAAATTTAATATCCGCAGCCCAAAGAAATAAACGATCACGCCCACCGCCATCAGCACCATCGAAATACGCTGCGTAAATAGCTCGGCCCCGAGCACGCCGCCAAACAACATCAGAATGGCCAAGACTATCGCAATAATTCCAACCAATTTTGCCGGATCCGTGACTGACTTTTTTAGTCCATCCCATTCACGCCAAACGATCAGCCCAATGACAAACGGCACCAACAGTCCGTGCGAATAATTTTCATCCGTCCACCAGTCGCGACCGAGCTTGGCAAGGACCGTGGCGTACAGGAACAGACACGCCGCCGCCAGAGCGAGCGCTTTTGCTAGTGAAGTGGATGTTTTTTGTGAGATCTCGCTCATCGTGCCAAGGAGCTAGAAAACGTCGAATGACGGCTGGATTCCGCCTTTTTACTTATCGATACTATTGAACCCGGCTCAAAACGCGGCCGGCGATCGCCTCGAGCAACCCTGTATTTTCGTCGATCTCAGCCAAGGCATCGCATGCCTCTCCGTACACCTTTAACGCGGCGTCGCGGGAGCCATCCAGTCCGAGCAATCCCGGGTAGGTCGCTTTATTAGCCGCAGCGTCTTTACCCGCAGTTTTTCCGAGCGTTTCAGTTTCCTGCGTGACGTCAAGTATGTCATCGGTTATCTGAAACAGCAGCCCGAGCATATTCGCGTACGTGGCGATCGAGTCCATTTGTGCTATCGTCGCTCCGCCGATCATTGCTCCCGAGGTAGCCGCAGCTGAGATCAAAGCCCCGGTCTTACGGGCGTGGATGATCTCGATCTCGCTGAGGGTTACGGTTCGCCCCTCGGCTTGGAGATCGAGCTGTTGTCCGGCGACCATTCCCAACGGAGTTCCCGAAGTATCTGCCAGCAGAGTGATCAGGAGCACACGCATTTCGGCGGAAAGTGAAAGATCGTCGGCAACAGCCTTAAAAGCCAGCGTCTGCAAAACGTCCCCGGCAAGGATGGCGGTTGCTTCGCCAAATTGCTTGTGACACGCGGCACGTCCGCGCCGCAGATCGTCGTTATCCATCGCCGGCAGATCGTCATGGATCAGCGAGAACGTATGGATCATCTCGATGGCCGCCGCTGTATTCGCGAGGTTCTCACGCGCGGCACCAAACACCTCGCCCGTTGCATATAGGATAACCGGTCGAATCCGCTTACCACCCGGGAACAAGCTCCAACGGATCGCCTCATGAAGACGCGCGGGCTCGACGTCCGAACGCGGAACAAGCCCGTCGAGGGTTCTGTCTACGTGATCTCGAACCTCTGCTAAATAGTCGTCTAATAACGTCATTGACTACAAAGTATCAGACATTCCCCGTCAATTATCAAAGGCCGGGTTTTTGCCAATTGCGGTTTGATAATGTAGATTTCTCATTAATATGCCCGTGTCCGAAGACGATTTTCGCAACGCTCTCTCCCGCTTTCCGAGCGGTGTCAACGTGGTTACGACCAAGGACGCCGACGGCCGCCCGCATGGCATCACCGTCTCGGCGTTTTGCTCGGTGTCGCTCGCTCCGCCGCTCGTTTTGATCTGCATCGAAAAAACAACCGCCAGCCACGATGCTTTTGCCGCTTCCGAGATTTTTGTCGTCAATATGCTCCGCAAATCCCAGCAGCATCTGTCAGAACAGTTTGCGGCTCCGGCGGTGGATAAGTTTGAGGATGTCGATTTTCGCGGCGGCATCGATGGCGTTCCGGTTCTGAAACAAGCTCTCGCGAGCATCGAGTGCCGCCTGCGACATGCCTATGATGGCGGCGATCACACGATCTATGTCGGCGAGGTCGAGACCATCTCGGTGGACGACGGCGAACCGCTCGTCTATCACCAAGGCGACTATCGCAAGCTCGAAAGTTAACCTATGCGAATGTCCCGCATATTGTCGCTAATTATTTTAACCGCCATGTTGTCGGCGGCATTGATTGGACAAACTCGGACACTTCGCTGGTACAAAGGCAACACGCATACCCACACACTCAACAGCGACGGCGAATCTTCGCCCGAAGATGTCGTCAAATGGTACCGGGACAACGGCTATAATTTTGTCTTTATTACCGATCACGAATTCATCACGCCCGTCGCTCCGCTTAATGAGAAATTTGGCAAGGACGGGTCTTTTCTCGTGATCCAGGGCCAAGAGATAACCGACAAACTCAATAAAAAACCGTATCACGTGACCGCTCTAAATATCTCGACCGTCGTGATGCCGCAGAACGGAGCGACCATCGTCGAAAACCTGCAAAAGAACATCGATCTTGTCCGTGCGGGCGGTGGTGTTCCGATAATAAATCATCCAAATTTTGGCTGGGCTCTCACCGCAGACGATATCAAGCCGGTAAAAAATATAATGCTGATGGAGATCGCAAACGCCCATCCGCTGGTCAATAATCTCGGGGGCGGCGGAATGCGGTCGGCTGAAAATATCTGGGATGCGCTGCTCACCGGCGGAAAGCAGATCTACGGCATAGCCTCGGACGATGCACATCATTTTACGCGGCCCGGCGACAAAGCGGCCGCAACGCCGGGCAACGCGTGGATCGTCGTCCGTGCCGAAAGTTTGTCGGTTCAGGCTTTGCTTGCGGCGATCGAGAAAGGTGATTTTTACGCTTCGACCGGTGTTGAGCTGACCGATTACCAAACCGACGGACGCACCATTTCGATCAGCATCAATGAGTCGAAATGGAGCAAATACACCGTTCAGTTCATCGGCCGTGAGGGCAGGATATTAAAGACCGTCTTTACAAATCCGGCGGTCTATAAGATCGGCAAAAAAGACGGCTATGTCCGGGCAAAGATCATCGAGTCAAACGGCAAAATGGCGTGGACGCAGCCGGTTAGTTATCGAAAGAACTAAGTCTCTAAGACTGCAACTGCTATAGCTACAGTTAGTTACTCGTGGCAAAATAGGCACAATATCTTGTGCAAAAAAAGTATTGACTTTGTTCTCAAACCTAATTAAAATTCAGTCACTTGAGGGTGTTTTGTTAATGTAGATCCTCAAGCTTCAAGACACATAATTTGTCGCAAAAAAATTTTGGCAATGCTGTTTAGGATGTTAAAATAGCATTAAATCGAATTGTCTGTACACATAATACAAAGGTCACAAATATGAGCACAGTTTTTGAGTCGGCTACCAATAGTTTTCTCGACAAAAATGGCGTCGGTAGCGGTGCCGGCACGGCCCCAGCACGCGACATCGTACCGCTCGGCCGCAATGCGGAAAAGGTCGTGGCGATGCGCTATTCGCTCAAAGACGAAAAAGGCGAGCCGCTCGAAACGTGGGGCGATATCGTCCGCCGCGTTGTCGGCCACGTCGCGACCGCCGAGGCCGAACCCTTTAAGCAAAAACTCTTTTACAACGAGATGACCAACGTGATGCTCGCACGCGAGTTCATCCCAAATACGCCCTGCCTCGTCAACGCCGGCAAGCCCAAAGGCCAGCTTGCTGCCTGTTTTGTGCTCAATGTTCCCGATTCGATCGAGGGCATTATGGAGCACGCCCAAAACGTGGCGATCATCCACCAAACCGGCGGCGGAACGGGTATGACGTACGAATTTTTGCGTCCTGCAGGATCGATGGTCAATTCGACACGTGGTGTGGCTTCGGGGCCTGTGTCGTTCATGAATATCGTCAATCAGACGACTGAGGTAGTAAAGCAGGGCGGCGTCCGGCGCGGTGCAAACATGGGCATCTTGGCGGTAACGCACCCCGATATTTTGCGTTTTATCCACGCTAAGAACGATCAGACGAGCCTGACAAATTTTAATATTTCGGTCACCGTGAGCGATCTGTTTATGGACGCGGTCGATAGCGGCACGTGGTTTCAGACGGAGTTTAAGGGCGAGCCTTGGACACAATCTGTTTTTGACGCCGCGACCGGCAAAGATTACGTTCTTTATCGCCGTCCCGACGGCACGACTGCGACATTTGCAGACAAACTTGCATTTGAAACCGCCGATATTTCAGACTGCACCGTCGAAGAACCGCCGATGCCGGGGATGGTCTTTGCACCCGACATTTGGAACCGCATCATCGCGTCCGCTCACAAATACGCCGAGCCGGGCATCATATTTATCGACGAGGTCAATCGCCACAACCACATGATGGCGTCAATGGGACCGATCTATGCGTGTAATCCGTGCGGCGAACAGCAACTGCATTTCAACAACTCGTGTAATCTCGGATCGATCGATGTCGCAAAGTTTTTTACGAAAACAACGGACGGTGAAGGCATCGTCGATTGGGAACGCCTGTCAACCGTGACGCAGCTCTCGACACAATTTCTCGACAATGTTGTCGATGCGGGATATTTTCCTCTGCCTGAGATCGATGATGTCGTCAAACGCACACGCCCCGTCGGCCTCGGCATCATGGGTTTTGCGGATCTTTGTTTGAAACTGGGCGTGACATACGGCAGCGATGCATCGCTCGAGTTGATGGAAAAAGTAATGAGCTTTGTCCGTCGCGAATCGTGGCTGGCATCGCTTCGTTTGGGTAAGGAAAAGGGCGTGTTTCCTGAATTTGAAGCCAATCGTGATGCTTATGCAAAATTCATTTACGAGGACATCGGCATCCCCCGAGACATACCGTTGACGCCGCGAAATTATGAGGTTACGACGATCGCCCCGACCGGCACGATCTCGCTGGTGGCTGAGACTTCGTCCGGCATTGAGCCAAATTTCTCTTGGGCATATGTCCGTCAGGACACGCTCGGAACGCGGACCTACGTCCACACACCGGCCGCTGAGGCTCTCGGCATCACCGTCGATCAAACCGACGAAGAGTCGATCAAAGCCGCGGCCGAGTATGTCGTCGAACATGAATCGGAGTTGCCACCGCATTTCATCTCGGCGATGGATATCAAATCGCTCGAACACGTCAAGGTACTCGCCGCCGCACAAAAGCACGTCGACAACGCGATCTCAAAAACGTGCAACGGTGCGACCGACGACACCGTAGAATCTGTCGATGAGCTCTATCACCTTGCCCGAAAACTAGGTTGCAAAGCCGTCAGCTATTACCGCGACGGAAGCCGCGCGGGGCAGGTTTTGAACAGCATGAAAAAAGTAGAGGAGAAAGGGAGTGGAGGAGTAGAGGAGCCAAGCACGGTAACTCACTATGGCTCCCCAACTCCTCAACTCCCCCACTCCTCCACTCTCCGAGTAGAGCGTCCCCGCGAGCTGCAGGGTTCGACATGGCGGATCCCGTTTGAGGGCAACAATTTGTACGTGACCGTCAACCACGACGGCGAGCGTATCCTCGAGGTTTTCGTCGCCGGGCCGATCAGTGCGGGTGTCGGATTACTTGCGTCGAAGATGCTTCGCGGCGGGTTTGATGCGAAGGATGTAGCCCGGAGCCTTGATAAGGTCACGGCAACGCACGCCGTTTGGTTTAACGAACGTCTGCTGACCTCGCCCGAGCAAGCCGTCGCCGAGTGTCTTCTGCTCATCGACCGCCGTTTGAATAAGCTGCCTGAATCCGAAAGAGCGATGGGCAAGATGGTCGGCGAAGAGACGACCAAGATGTCAGGCATGATCAGCGAATGCCCCGAATGCCGAGGCCAATTAGAATTTGCCTCAGGTTGCGAATCATGCCGTGATTGCGGCTATTCAAAGTGTAAGTAAGATAAATTATTTCAGCCGGGGCCTTGAAAGCATTTCGAGTTCGCGGCGGCTGCGAAATTGCGGGTCGAGCTGTGCGGCCCGCGAAAAGTGTTTTTCGGCAAGTTCGTACATACCAACGTTTTCCAGCCTCATTCCGAGCAAATAGTAAAAGTGCGCGTCATTGGGCGTCGACTGTTCGGCCTGTCTCTCGTACATTGCAGGATCGACGGTTTTCATCAGGTTCGCAGCACCGGCGAGCATGCTGTTTGCTATCGGCAGGCGCGGGTTTGCCCGCACCGCGCTGTTCCACATCGCCACCGCATCTTCCCTGCGCCCGAGGTGCCATAACGACTCACCCTTTTCCTCAAGTGCGGTCGCGAGATCGGGCCGTTCAGCAAGGGCCGAATCGAGACTTTTTATCGCCTCGTCATAGCGTCCGGTACGGTTCAGGATCGCCCCGCGATAATACAGCGACATGGCCTTGCCTTGGCCGTTTTGATGGCTCGCAGACACGGTTAGCAGATCCGCGGCCCGCTCAGAATTGCCCGAGAGATACTCAAACCACGCAAGTTTGGGCAGAGCAGCAGCATTTGCAAATAAGCCGAGGTTCGTCGCCGAGATCAGGTGCTGTTTGCCCTCCGCTACCATCTTGCGATCATTCTGATCGAGCCATTGTTTGGGATCGGGCCGGGCGAGTGCAAGTTCGTCAGGGATGTGCAAACTTTGAAATGCTAAAGCCCCTTCCGACTCGTGGTAATGGACCAACCCGCTGTGCGCTATCAGACCGGTCCACACAGCCGAACACAGCAAAAATACCCATCCCGCACGCTTTATCCGGCCGGCCGCTTTTAAATTAAACCGGTGAAACGACAGGTCTTTGGCCTGAAATATCTTTATTGCCCGCATCGCGATAAATGTCGTGACGGCCGCGATGCCGAGCGACATCAGCATCGGAACGAGTTGATAGACATCCCAAACGGCGAAATAGCTGGCGGCAAAAATGGCGGTAGCTATGATCTCTTCGGGCCATGTAAGAGAGTATTTCCTTTTGATCTTAGGAACGTCCTCGTTAGCCGGAGCGACCGAGGCAAGGACAGATGGCTTGCCAAACCCAAAATACAGCGCATCATTTGGACACACACTGATGCAATCCATATGCTTCATACAGCCCGGGTCGATCACCATACCGTACTTTGCGACCTCGGCGTGGACCTGAACATTTGCCATGCAGGTCGCCGTGCAATGCCCGCACTGATTGCAGGCGTCTGTCACCCGGATCTTTCCGGGAGCTACTTTATCAGCCAGAACAAAAACACCGCCGTACGGACAACCGTAAGTGCAGAATCCCTTGGATCCCAAAAAATATACGGTCATGAAACCGCAGATGAAAAGGAAAGGTATCGCAACGGCAATCGTCGGAAATGTCGCCCAAAATTCGGTCGTAACAATATGGTTTGTAAATTGTGGAAAGAGCGGCTCCGCCAGTGGTTTTGCAAAATATCTCAGCACCGTCGGCCAGACGAACATATAAAGCGCGACGATCAGCGGTACGTAGACCAATAGCCGCGAGCGGAACGGCCTCGGCGTAATGCCAAACTTTTTCATCAGCCACGCGCAGAAATCCTGCAGCGAGACGATGTGGCAACCCCAGCCGCAGACGAAACGACCAAAAATAAGCGTAGCAAGTATCGCTAGGGTGAAAAATATCACGCCCGCGTTGACCGCACCGTTTTGCAGCGTGTACATCGCCTCAGACGGCTCTATCGGCGATATAGTTGTGCCCGATATCCGCCATTGGATAACGTGGGCGATCATCAGCAGATTGAGTGTGATCAGTGCGAAAGCACGCCAGCGGCTGGTTTTTGACGCACGCATCTCATTCGATTGAGACGCGCCGCCCGCAAGCACGGGCAGGCTGATCGACCGCTTCTCTTTTACCTCTCTGGTCTCACAACCGCTTTTCATAAACCGTTTTTTGGGGCCTCAAACCTATCCCACAATGGCATAATTGTATTTGCCCTAGATAAAATGCTCCGAATCAGTGTAAAATGCTAGTCTACGTTTTACGTAGCCGACTACGAAATGTTGTGCATTGTTTTAAGGGGTTCTAAAGCCGCCAAAATATAAATTATGTTGAAAATAGCCCTCAGCGTCATACTGCCTTTCTTGCTCTTCTACAATAACAGTTCGACCGACATGGCGATCTCCGCTGACAAGCAAACTGGTGATAACAGCACCGGCACACTAAAGAAAATGGTCGTCTCGGGCGGCGGGGTCACCCTTGACCTCGACCTTAGCCGTCTGACCTCCGGCACTCGGGCTAAAGGCCGAACACCGGTAACTTTTAGCGCGGGGCACGACTCGTTTTTTACGGTCGTCGTTTTTAATGACGAACTACGCGGCCCGATCCCCGGCACGCTCGGACTTATGCCGGTCGTTAGCGCCGCTATGCCGACGAAGCTGCAAGCGTCTTACAACGATCTTGTTCTCGAGCGAATGCCTTTTGATAGTGAGGTCGAGTTCACGATCCGCGATGGTAAGACGGGTTTTGTATTCTTTAATATCGAGGGTATTGATTACGATTATGATGCGGGCCGGGACGCGCTAACGATTCGAGGTGAGCGTGTACTTATCTCGGCCGAATTTGCGGCGGCTCTGGGAAGACGAGCAGATGCTGGAACCGTTGTCGGCGGTGTGACACTCACCGCGAACATGCGTCCGATCGAGATCACGCAAATTGTTGACGGTGAAGTCACATCAAATGTCATGCCAGCCGCCCGCAACCCCGATGCCGGCACAGTTCCGGGTCCGGACGTGGTCGTCGGCGACCTGATCGGTGTGCAACAAGGTCCGGGCGGTAGCGCCGGCGGATATGTCGGGCTTGGTATCGGCACAACGTCATGCAATTTCGGAACAGTAAACCTAAATTGGTACTCGTTATCCAGCGGGACAACGCCTAATGATCACCCAGTCATACCCCAGAATCTTTATCGCATGAGCGGCGGCTCGGGCAATGATGAACGGTTCGAACAGATCGGTCAATCGTGGTTAAAGCACGCTTTCACGGCGCTAACCCAAGACATTTGCGGCCTTGGTTGCAACGGCACCGGTGGCACGCGCCTTGGCTCTGGATGCTCAGACCCATATTCTGCAAGTTTGAACTACTCCCAAAGCGGCCTTGGCTCACGTGCCTGGGTCAACCCATTCACGGGTGTTTTCCCGACGAACCCAAGCCCGGCTAACCACAGCGGCCACACGCACGATGGACCGTCGCACCGCGTTCTGGTGAAGGTAAATGATCTCAACACGACCTTGAATGCTGGAGCCACATATTACGCTGAGGGTCAATATGTAACGCCCCACGAATATGCACATTGTCAGGCCAATCCCGGTCAATGCAATATGAACAACAACGTGTCGTACCGGCGTTATAACGTGACCGGCACGACAAGTTTTACTTTTGCATCGGTCGGGGCCACCCAGCGTCAAAAAACTGCCCTTAGTGCTTGGACAGGGGCGACAATTGTAGATATTGAACCAGCAAAAGGGCTCGATGGCATCGGACAGGTTGGGTACAAAATAGCAAACCCGTCGCCGGGTGTTTGGCATTACGAATACGCAATTTATAACCAAAACATGGATCGGGGCGTTCAATCGTTTAGCGTACCGGTCGGCTCCGGAGCTTCGCTGAGCAATGTTGGCTTTCATGCGCCGCCGCAACACCCCGCGTGGACCAATGACGGCACATTTAATAGCCTCGGTTACAGCAGTACGCCTTGGGGGCAATCTCAGGCAAACGGGGCAATGACTTGGAATTCGGAAACATTTGCTCAGAATCAGAACGCGAACGCGATCCGCTGGGGCACGATGTACAACTTCCGGTTTGATTCAACGGTCTCGCCAACGCTAGTCAATACGACGGTGGGCTTCTTTAAAACCGGGGCGCCGATCGTTGTCCAAATCCAGGGGCCCGGCGTTCCCCTTTCGATCGCTGGCAGTGTTACTTTCGGCGGACGCGGCGTAACAAATGCCACAGTCACATTGCGTGATCCTTTAGGCGTGGATCGGGTCGTGAAGACAAACAGGTTTGGTTATTACCAGTTCACAAATCTGCCGCCCGGTGGTAACCATTTGGTAACGGTGTCTTCGCGTCGGCATACATTCACTTCGCAGCAAATGATGCTTACCGACAATGTGACCAACGTCAATTTTGTCGCAAACTGATCTTTACCGAGTATCGACTTGGTTTTTGGGAACAACGGCAGCTCAGGTTGCCGTTGTTTTTTGTTCAGCCGCAGCCGATGCATTAAAATCTTTAAGATGAAATATAACAGGCGATCACTTTTTTTTGGCTCCGTTTTGCTCCTGACCGTCATCTCGTTCGGCTTTCCCGACAGGACATCGGCGAGTACCACCGGCTTCGCGCTTCCAACGCCGACACCAAAACCAGTTGCATCACCAACGCCGGCCGCAACCCCGACCCCGCGTCCAGTTCAGACTCTCGAAGACCTACAGGCAAGGATACGCCAACGGCTCTTTTCGCCCGATGTCCGACGTGGCCGCGTCGGCATTAAGATCGTGTCACTGGGCAGCGGCAAGGTAGTCTTTGAAAACGACTCGGAAAAATACTACATGCCCGCGTCGAATATGAAAAATTTCACCGTCGCAACGGCGCTCGAGCGGTTGGGGCCGGATTTCAAATTCGTCACATCGATCACATCGACCAATGTCCCCGACGCCGATGGTGTTATCAAAGGAGATCTGCGGATCACAGGCCGCGGCGACATTTCACTCTCGACCACATTCGACCCGGCGTTTCCTGGGGTAAGTAATTATTACCGTGCGATCGACGTTATCGTGGACAAGATCGCGGCAGCGGGCGTTAAAAAGATCGAGGGCAACCTGATCGGCGACGAGAGTTATTTTCGCGGATTTGCCATCCCCGACACGTGGGAGTGGGACGACCTGCACACATATTACGGCACCGAGATCTCCGCTTTGCCGCTAAACGATAATGTCGTCGATATCAGCGTTGCCCCAACTTCCTCAGGACAATCGTGCCTTGTATCAGTCTCGCCCGGAACACAGCTTGTCCGTTTCATCAACAAGTGCACGACCGGCGGCACCGACACCGTCAAGATCGCGAAATTGATGAATCAAAACGTCATCGAGGTAACGGGCACGATCCCCGCCGGAGCGGCGACAAAAAAGCAAGCTGTATCGTTCACACACGTCGCCGATCTTTTTGTCGACCTATTGAAACAGCGGCTAACAGCTCGCGGCATCATCGTGACGGGAGCGGCCCGTGTTACTAATGCGGCCGCAGAATCACCGTGTACCAATTGCCCGGCCCCGCTTGCGATCAATCTAGGGAGCGTCGAATCGCCGCCACTCTCGGTCATCGCTGCAAAGACGATGAAGCCGAGCCAAAATATGTACACCGAAACACTCCTGTGGACGCTCGGCGAGCAGATAGGCCGCAAAAACGGCGGCAGCGGCAATAGCGGCCAGCTCGGGCTGGGCGTTGTTAAAAGCTTAATGAAACAGATCGGCGTCGCCGACGACGGCATCGTTCAATACGACGGCAGCGGCCTTTCTCGACACAACCTGATCACGCCGTCGTCTGTCGTCACGCTTTACACCTACATGGCAAAGCAGAGCAAATACGCCCAAGCCTGGCGCGACAGCCTGACCATCGGCGGAGTGGACGGAACGCTTAGAAACAGATTTAAAGGAACCGCCGCCGAGGGCAATATGCGCGGCAAGACAGGCACGATCGATCAGGTATCTGCCTTGTCAGGCTATCTAACAACCGCGGGCGGTGAACAGCTCGTCGTCTCATTCGTCGTCAACGGTGTGCCCACACCTGCCCAGCGGACTGCACTGATCGACGGGATCGTCGTGCAACTGGCAAACTTTAACGGAAAGATCGATTAGGAGGAAGATTTTCACCACAAAGGCTCAAAGGGCACAAAGTGATTTGTAAAATTCTTTGTGTCCTTCGTGCCTTTTTGGTTAGTTCGCTTTTAATACCGAAAGCAATTTGTCGTGGATACCGCCAAAACCTCCGTTCGACATTACCGCAACAACATCGCCGTCACGCATCTCGGGCGCAAGATAGGCGACGATGGCGTCAGCGTCGGCAAATGTTGTCGCGGCCTTGCCCGTTGCC
Organism: Pyrinomonadaceae bacterium; assembly: GCA_041745735.1. Classification (GTDB taxonomy): domain Bacteria; phylum Acidobacteriota; class Blastocatellia; order Pyrinomonadales; family Pyrinomonadaceae; genus OLB17. The sequence continues at coordinate 28,160 of JBGTII010000134.1, forward strand.
GCGATGTCAGCGACAAGTTTATTCACATCAAGCAGAGTGTCGCCGTATTTTTTAGCGTCTTCCGGATTAAATACGCCAGCGATAATGACCTGATCTGCGTGCAAAAAGGCCTCACGGTATTTTGCCTCAAAGATCGAGAGCCTTGACGAACGCGAACGCGGCTCAAAAACGGCGATCAAACGGTTATCCGAGTAACGCTGCCGCAAAGCCTTGAGAGTCTCGTCAACTGCCGTCGGATGATGAGCAAAATCATCGATGACGGTCACACCGCGCTCGACGCCGCGGATCTCCATCCGGCGTTTGACAGATTTGAATGTGTCAAAAGCTTCTTGAATTTTCTCTTGCGAAATACCCCAGGCATCTGCCGCAATAATGACTGCGAGACAATTTCGCACGTTAAATTCGCCGATCATCTGCGTCGCAAATTCGGCCCAAAGTTCCCCTTCGCGATAGACCTTAAACTTCGTACCGCTCCCAGCAAATTCCAGATCGCGTGCCTGCCATTTGGCATCGGCGGATAGGCCAAATGTCTCGACCGTCGTGTGCAGTTTCCCAGACATCTCATCTAGCACCTCGCCCACGCCCGGCGAATCGATACCGCATATGAGCCGTCCGTTGCCGGGCACGAGATTCATCAACCGCGAAAATTGCCATTTGATAGCATCGAGATCTTTGTAAATGTCGGCGTGATCAAACTCAATATTCCCCACGATCGCGATCTCAGGCAGGTACGACATAAATTTGGGCTTTTTGTCGAAAAACGCCGTGTCGTACTCGTCACCCTCGATGACAAAATAATCGCCGTCGGTCACGCAAAAGCTCTGGCCAAAATTTTGCACAACCCCGCCTACAAGAAACGATGGATCGAGCCCGCCGACCTCGCAGATCCACGCCGCGATGCTCGTTGTTGTAGTTTTGCCGTGCGTTCCCGCAACGACGAGCGAACGCCGTCCGCGAATAAATTCGTCCCTAACGGTCTCGGCCTGTGAACGATAAAGTAGCTTACTATTCAGCACCTCTTCAAGCTCAGGATTGCCGCGCATGATGGTGTTGCCGACGACCGTCACGTCGCGCGCTAGGTCAGTATTTTCGGCTTTATAGCCCGACATTATCTCTATGCCGAGCGACTCCAGCTGCGTTGACATCGGCGGATAGACGTTCTGGTCCGAGCCGGTCACCCGGTGGCCGCGAGCCTGCAGCATACCGGCCAGGCTTGCCATTGCCGTGCCGCAAATTCCGATCAAATGATAGTGCATTGTGTTATATCGTGGTTGAAAAACTGTCAGCGGCAGTCTTGCTCCCCGAGCCTAGTTGCCCAACAGCTCTTTCACGAGCGGCCCTGCGTTATATACCTTTGATAGCGCCTCGATGATCCCTGCTGAATGTACACCGACGGCACGCGAGCCTTCGGCGTCTTCGATATACCAATAGCGGTTTGAGAGCTTTTGGTTATTGCTGTCAAAATTTAGCCCTACAACCTCGCCTTTGCGATTGACTACGGGCGAACCGGAGTTGCCCCCTATGGTGTCCGCCGTGTAAACAAAATTAAGCGGCGTCGCAAGATCGATCTTTGTCCGCGCATTTTTTATGCTCTCCGGCAGATGAAACGGGTCTTTCTCGCCGAAACTAAATGCCCGGTCGTAAAGGCCGAAGAAGGTCGTCTTGTAAGGAACAAGCGTCGTGTCCTCGTCATACCCTTTCACGACACCGTAGCAGAGACGCAGATGACCGTTGGCGTCGGGCGGCATATTTTTGCCATAGACGGCAAATCGGGCTTGAGCGATCTTAGTGCCGTTCGAGGTCTCGACCGCGAGAATATTTTTTTCATTCCAAGAGCGAAGTTCGCGAATAACCGGTTCGACGCGCCGCGCAAGAGTGATCATCGGATCGCTCGACGCGGCAATGGCGGCAGCCCCGCTTTCGAGCAGAGCTTTTCGTGCCGCCGGATCATTGAGTTTGGTCTCGCGGATCGCACGTCCGATGACCTCCGCGGATTCGGCATCGCCGAGGACAGCTTTAATAAACGGATCGCTGGCCCCAAGCGTCTTTCTCGCCTCGTTCATCCAGTGCGTGAGGGCTGCTTCTTCCATCTCTGTGTAGATCGGAGCCGGTGAGAGGAGCGAGGTTTTGAAAGCGTCGAGCCGGGCATCGCGATATTCAGGATAACGCTCTGCGTTCGGCTTTGCGGTCTCGATCTGATACGTCACGATCTGCTGTGCAATGGTAGCGAGTCGAGACGAACCGAGGCTCGAAAAGGCTAGTTGATTGGCTTTAGATGGCAGTTCCGCGTTTGCTTTAGCGATCGCTTCCCATGCGGGAGCGTATTGTTTATTGAGATCGGGCTTTGCCGCCAGCTTGTCGCGCAGATCTTTCTCCTCTGCTTCTTTCTTCGCAAAATTACGCGGATTGAGTAGTCCGGTCTGCTGACCGTCAAGACGTTTGAGCGAGTTTGCAAGTGAACGCATTCCCGAATTTGCCTGACGAAGCTGCTCGGCACCGCGTTTTGAGTAATCCTCCAGAGCCTTGCGACGCGTCTTCCAAACCTTTTCGGTAAGCGGATTGCCGACATCACGTTGATACGCAAGCTGTGCCACAGTCAAAAGCCGAGCCGTCGATCCCGGATAGCCGGAAGCAATAATAAACTCGCCTTCGGGTGCACCGGTCGCCGACCATTTCAAATAATTAGGCGTGCTTGCCGGTTTGTCGTTCTCATAGACACGCACAAAAGTAAAATCAAGATCGTGACGGGGATAGACAAAATTGTCATAATCACCGCCAAAAAACGCGATCTGCTCCTCAGGTGCCATCACAAGCCGGACATCGGTATATCGTTTGAAATGGTAGTTCCAATATTCGCCGCCGCTGTAAAGCGAGACAACCTCGCACCGCAACCCCGTAGGACAATCTTTCTCGACCGCCGCGATCTCAGCCGAACGCTTCGCCGCTTTTTCCGGATCGGTCGCCCCCGAATTTGCGGCGTTGTGAACCCGCTCGGTCACATTTTCATATGATTCGAGGATCGAGACGTTGCCGTCCGGAACCTTTAGCTCCTCCGCTTGCGTTTTGGCGTAATAGCCGTTCTTCAAAAGGTCGCGCTCCTTGCTCGACAGGCGCTCAATAAAGCTCGACGCCACGTGATGGTTTGTCGCGATCAGCCCGTTTGGCGAAACAAAAACACCGGAGGCACCGGGAAACTTGACCGACGCCAGCCGCAGTTTATCAAGCCACTCTTTCGATGGCTCAAAATTATACCGCTCTTTCCACTGCTTTAGCGGCGGATTGTCAAACGTCCACATGCCGTCGTCGGCAAAAACGGATATTCCACTTAACAGAAAGGAAACGATCAGTAGATAAACAGGAAATTTTTTCATGGTTCTAAAACTGGTACAGAGCTAATTTCAACTATTGACTCACCTCTTGCGAGCAGATCAACCGCCTCGGACAATGTCCTCCCCAGGATGTGTTGAAGTACCTCGTTCGAGGTATTTCCGCAGGTCAACCAAATAACTTTGGGCGGAGGGCCGTATCGGCCCAAAAGGTCTAAAAAATCGCGGTCTTTGGTTAGGACGATGGCATCTTCGTCGCGTGCAGAATTGAAGATCTCAATATCGTCCGCATCTCGCAACCCGAGTTGGCGGACAGCAACTGCCTGAAACTCAAAGTTATCGCTTATCCACAACGCGATTTGGGGCGAGAGTTGGGCATCTATCCAAATCCTCATGCAAGTGCAGGTAAAACGGGGTGATCGAACCTACTGGCCGCATACTGCAACACAGCATTTATATCATCCATTTCGAGGTCTGGCAGTTCATCGAGAATCTGCTCCTTTGAAAGCCCTGAACCCAAGAGATCCAATACATCCGTCACGCGAATCCGCATCCCGCGAATGCACGGACGTCCACCGCATTGATTTGGATTGATGGTTATTCGGTCGATGGGTTTCATAAGCTCTATTTTACACCAGATTCGCATGCTTTACTGCAAAACGCTGCGAAGTTTTTCCATCGCACCGTCCAAAATAAAATCTTCGCGGGCGATACAGATCCGCACGTGGGCGTCCCAATCGTCGCCGTCGGCAAACGCGCTGCCCGGGGTCATCCCGACGCCGGCGTCACGCATCAACATTTCGTTGAACGAAATTGCGTCGCTGTAGGTTTCGGGGATGCGGGCCCAGATGTAAAATGCCGAGCCTGAATTATAGATCTCAAACCCAAGGTTTGTCAGCCCTTCGCCAAAGCCACGTCGTTTAGCGTCAAACTTATCTCGCAGCCGCGTATAATAAGTGTCGTCGGCCATCAGAACATTAGACAGCGCCGATTGCAGAGGGGTTGCCGGACAAACGTAGATGACATTTGCGGCGTTGTTGATCTTCGCGATCAATTTGCCGGGGCCGAATGCGTACCCAAGCCGCCAGCCGGAGATGTTCCATGACTTCGAAAACGAGTTGACCGTGATCGTCCGCTCCCACATATCGGGCAGGCTCGCTATCGGCGTGTGCGGATCTTCGCCAACGACATAATGTTCGTAAACCTCATCCGAGACAACGAGCAGATCGAGTTCCTTCGCAACGTCCGCGATAGCCTCAAGCTCCGTCTGCGACATAACCTTGCCGCTCGGATTTGCGGGCGAGCAAACGATGATCATTGCAAGGGGGTATTCGCTGCGGTTTTTTAACTGTTTGCATCTCGCAAACAAAGCATCTTTTTCGAACGTCAAATTAGAGTCCAGCTCAAACGTCTCGGTTTTACTGCCAAATTCCTCTAAAATTCGCCGGTGATACGGATAATACGGCTCAAACACGAGTGCGGCCTTGTCGCGAAGAAAGCCCTGCGCGACGCCGATCAACGCCCCGGTGCCGCCGTTCGTTATCATCAGCTCAAACGGACGCACATCAACGTCGATCTGGATGCCGTTAAATTTCGCGATCTTTTCGGCGACGGCTTTTCTCAAACCTTCGTGGCCCTCGCTACCGCCATAATGATTTTGGCTGGCGGCAATTATCGCCGCGGCCTCCGCCGCCAGTTTTGGCTCGATCGGCAGCTCGGATTGTCCCTGTACAAGATTTCCACTCGGCGGCACAAGCCGCGTGATGGCGCGGATATCCGGTTTGACTTTCCCAAGTTTCGCTTCTGTCATAATTTACAAAATATCAGTTTTCACTGCCCCTCGCATCTCGAACGGGCCAATTCCTTGTCTACCTCGGCTTGCTTACAAAATTGTTATTTTTCATCCAAAACCGCCACGGCTGTTCGGCGTCCTCGCCAGCGTAATCGATACCGATGCGTTTTCCGACGGCGATCTCTGACTTTTTGAATGTATTGTGATCTTCTAACCAGACTCTCGTTCCGAGCAAATCCTCGCCGTTTAGGCTTTTGTCCATTCTCATCGCAATACACAGCTTTCCGGGGCCGGAGGTGAGATTGCGGTCTTTCATCGCACCACGTCGCTCGCGCATTTTTTCGATGCCTTCGACCGGCTCGACACCACGGATGAGGATCGCGTGCGGCGTATCAACCGGCCCGCAAACCGCGTTGAATTGGTAGTACATTCCATAGACGAAAAACACGTATGCATGCCCTGCCGACCCGTACATCACCTCGTTTCGCGCGGTGCGGCGGCCGCCGTAGCTGTGTGCGGCACGGTCCGTGACACCCAAATACGCCTCGGTCTCGACGATCATCCCGGAAACACGTTTGCCGTTTTCATCAGGCACAACGATCAGTTTCCCAAGCAGTTCGCGGGCGATGGTCAGCGTGTCGCTACGCAGATAAAATTCGCGACCTAACCTCATAAACTGATTCTACCAGAGCACCAACACAACCATTGCTGATGCCGCCGCGTCAGACTTATGGAAAATTTGATAAAATCATAACGTTTTTCGACACAATATAAATGAAGCTTTTAACTATAATTTTCTGCCTTTTAACAACGCTATCGTCGTTTGGTCAAAAACCGGATGATGTTCTGGCAACAGCGACCGGCCGCAGTTGGTCAATTATGGACCTGTCGCCCGAAGCCCGAGAGGCCCATTTAACATTTCCCGCCAAAGTCGCCAATGTCCGCAAACAGCTCTTGTCCCAAATGCTTGGCGAATCGCTGATCGAGGTCGAGGCCAAAAGTCGTAATATCACCGCTCTTGCCTTGGTCAAAGCCGAGGCAAAAAAGGTCAAAGATCCGACGGCTGCTGAGATCAAGGCAGTTTATGATATAAATCGGGCTCAGCTTGGCGGCAGGACGCTCGAACAGGTTCGGTCGCAGATCATCGAATTTATGCGGCACGACCTCGAGGAAAAGGCGCTCGCAAAATTTGTTGATACGCTCGCAGTCAAATATAAGGTCGTCTATGGCAAGGACGTAAATGCGTCCGGCCTGAAACCCGCCGACACGCTCTACACATTGACCGGCGGCCAGCTGACTGTAAAAGAATTTGACGACGCTAACCGGCTAACTCTCTATAGTTTCGAAGCCGAGTTTTACGACGGCCTGAAAGCGGAAACCGAGGCCGCCGTCTATGATGCACTAGTCATTGACGAGGCCAAAGCCCTAAAAATGGATGCCGGCGACCTGATCGCACGCGAGATAACCGGCAAAATGAAAGATTACACTGACGCCGAACGTGTTGGGCTCGAAGCCGCATTTCGTGCAAAACTTTTTGCCAAATACAATGCAAAGATATTGGTCACCGAGCCCGCCGCTCCTGTCCAGACGGTTTCCGCCGATGACGATCCGGCCCGCGGCCCTGTAAGCGCACCTGTGACGATCGTAATGTTTAGCGATTTCCAATGCTCAGCGTGTTCGATAACGTATCCCGTTTTGAAGGAAGCTATGGCGCTGTATGGCGACAAGATCCGCTTTGTCGTCCGCGATTACCCGCTCGAGACGCTGCATGAAAATGCGTTTCGTGCCGCACTTGCCGCAAACGCGGCGAATGCTCAGGGCAAATTTTTTGAATATACCGAGATACTTTACAAAAACCAGGATGCACTCAATGACGCTTCGCTCAAAAAATACGCCGCCGATCTTGGTTTAAATGCCGCGCAGTTTGCGTTAGACTTAAACTCCGAAAAAAATGCCGCCGAGGTGCGAAAAGACATGGCCGAGGGCAAAACTTACGGCATAAACGGAACACCCGCGATCTTTGTTAACGGCCAGTTCGTCCGCCGTTTGTCACCGGCAGGTTTTAAGAACGCCATCGAAAACGCGTTAAAGAAATAGCCCTTAATGAATATGCGATCAATGCTGCTTTTTCTCTTCATATCGGTTTCGCTCGCCTGCGGCAATGCGGCCAACAACACCAAGCCAAACGTCAACGCGGTGAACTCTAACACGACAAAACAGGCCGCTTTGCCCGTCTATGGCTACGAAGTCGTCAAATCGTATCCGCACGACCCGAAAGCATTTACGCAAGGACTGTTTTTGCACAAAGGCTTGCTCTATGAAAGCACCGGTGAGACCGGCGAATCGACGATCCGGCGTGTCGATATGGCGACTGGAAAAGTGCTGCAAAAATGGGACCTGCCCCGCGAGGATTTTGGCGAAGGCAGCACCGTCCTCAATGACAAGATCTACATGATCACCTGGCGCGGACAGGTTGGACGGGTCTTCGATCCAACCGATCTCAAGCTGCTCAAAGAGTTCTCGTACGTCGGCGAAGGCTGGGGCATAACGACCGACGGCACAAATCTGATAATGTCGCAGGGCACGCACGTATTAAAAGTGCTGGATCCCGAGACTTTCAAACAGGTAAAAACGATCCCGGTCATGCGCGAGGACGGGCGGCCGTTGATGAATCTAAATGAATTGGAATTTGTAAAAGGCGAGATCTGGGCAAACGTCTGGCATTCCGAACAGCCGGATATTCTCGGTAAGCCAAATTATATTGCCCGTATCGATGCCGCGACGGGCAAACTCGTCGGCTGGATCGACCTCGCCGGTATCTCGCCGGACGATCAGCCAAAAACTAATGACGGATACGACCCAAAGACCGAAAATACATTAAATGGCATCGCATACGACGCCGAAAACGACCGCATCTATGTGACCGGCAAAAACTGGAAAAAACTTTACGAGATCAAGCTGACAGGGCCAAAATGACCGATCAGGACAAACAATTTATGAGACGCGCGATCGAGCTTGCGCATGCCGGGATGGACTCAGGCGTCGGCGGACCGTTTGGCTGTGTGATCGCAAAAGACGGTAGGATCATCGGCGAGGGCAGCAACCAAGTCACGTCAACTAACGATCCGACCGCTCACGCTGAGGTCGTAGCCATTCGCGAAGCCTGCAAAACACTCAATACGTTTCAACTCGACGGATGCGCGATCTATACGTCTTGTGAGCCGTGCCCGATGTGTCTCGGGGCGATCTATTGGGCACGTCCGGCCGAGGTTTTCTTTGCCTGCACCCGCGAAGACGCCGCCGCCGTCGGATTTGACGACGACCTTATTTATAATGAGCTTGCTCTACCAAACGCAGATCGCCAGCGTGTGATGATAAGCCTGCTCCGCGACGAAGGCGTTGCACTCTTCGACGCGTGGGCCGCAAAACCGGACAAGGTCGAGTACTAATTACAGTTTTATACTTTCAATGATCGAGTTCATTCTTAACGATCAGGATATTTCTACAGACGAGCCGCCAGGCACGACCGTGCTCGATTTTGTTCGTTATCACAAAGACTTAAAAGGTACTAAGATCGGTTGCCGCGAGGGCGATTGCGGCGCTTGTACCGTCATGGTCGGTGAACTGGCCGGCGATCAGGTCAAATACCGCACGATGACCTCATGCCTGATGCCACTCGCCAACGCCGCGGGAAAGCACATCGTCACCGTCGAGGGCATCAACCCCCCCGACGGCAGCATGACGCCCGTCCAACAGGCCATGGTCGACGAGAGCGGCACACAATGCGGATTTTGCACCGTAGGATTTGTCATGTCGCTAACAAATTTCTGCGTTGACGACACGGCCAAGACACCCCAAATGGCTGTCTCCGCAATAGACGGCAACATCTGCCGTTGCACAGGATATAAGTCGATAGAACGAGCAGCATGCCGCGTGAGTGAGCAGTTAGCAGTTAGCAGTGAGCAGTTCGTTCCACCTTATTTTGATTCGATCCCACAAAGGCTGTCTGCTGTTAATGCCCGTGACTGCTTACCGCTCACGGCTCACGGCTCACAGTTCGTCTCCGGCGGCACCGATCTCTACGTCCAACGCCCGGAGCACATGGCCGAGTCCGACGCGACCGCATTGCTCTACAACGAGCAGCTTCGCGGCATCTGCGACGCTGGCGAGTACATCGAGATCGGCGGTTCGGCAACTGTCACCGACCTGCTCGTCTCACCCGTAATGCAGTCGGTCTTCCCGCAACTGTACAAGCATCTAAAACTCGTCTCATCCACGCCGATCCGCAACATGGCGACGCTCGCCGGCAATTTCGTCAACGCCTCGCCGATCGGTGACATGACCGTCTGGTTCCTCGCAATGGATGCAGAACTCGAACTCAGTTGCAGAAGCCCGCACGTAAGTAAGGGCGTAACGCGCAAGTTAGCGTTAAAGGACTTGTATCTCGGCTACAAACAACTAGCCAAACAGCACGACGAAATGATCACCGCCATCCGTTTCAAAAAGCCCGGCGGCGATTTCCGATTCAACTTCGAAAAGGTCTGCAAACGCACATACCTCGACATCGCGACCGTCAACACGGCGATCTCGCTGTCCTGCTCCGCTCCTTACAAAGGAGGGGTGGACGCCGCTTCGGCGGACGGGGTGGTTCTCTCCGACGCTCACGTATCAGCCGGCGGCGTCGCACCGATTCCCTTTTATCTAAAAGAAACATCGGCATTTCTAACGGGCAAGGCCGTAAACGAAGAAACCATCATCGCCGCCAATGAAATAATGCAATCCGAGATCTCACCGATCTCTGACGTTCGCGGCACGGACCAATATAAGCGGCTATTGTTACGCCAGCTTTTCCGTGCGCATTTTGTGGAGATATTCGGCCAATGATAAATCTTCGCGATATCGGTTTTATTGCGCTGTTGGGCTTGCTCGCAACTATGGGTTGTCGAAGCGCCCAGCTTGAGGGGGGAGACCAAGAACAACAAGGACAAGTGACTGGCGATAAGATCCCGCAATTAAAAATCGGTGAAAGGGCCGAATTTTCTGCCGTCATTGGAAAGCTGTCGGCAAACAACTGTATTGAAGTATTTGTTCCCGACGAATATGAAAAATACAAAGGGGACGCCATATGGGCGATTCCGTCACGGCTGGCAACATCGGTGTCTCCGTTGGGGCTTAGCGAAGGGAAAAAAGCAGTGGTTGCAGGGACAATGATCCGCATAAAGGATAGTGAGGATCCTTTGAAAACATGCAATATTGTTACTGGGAATTTGTTTGAAATAACCGCTATCCGTTAGATGAAAAACATCGACTCCAAATCACACGTTCGCGGCGAGTCCGTTTACCTTGACGATATACCGCTCGTCCAGGGGACGCTCTATGCCTGCGTGTACGATTCGCCGCACGCGCATGGGATCTTAAA
>JBGTII010000135.1:0-5228 GCA_041745735.1 Pyrinomonadaceae bacterium
GTATTCGGCACCATCGGGATTTCTCGGCCAGATATTTACCTCAAGCGCGGGTTATTTGGGCACGACCGCGTTCGGCGTTCTGATGCTTTTTCTGATGCGGAAAAATGTCGCATCGCAAAAGGTGCTTTTTAGCATCGGAGCGGGCGTCGGACTGATCACTATTATTTTTGGCATTATTTGTCCGGTCTTTAACTTTCTCTCGCTCAATGTGCCGTTTTCGAGCGTCGCATTTACCGTCGCAGTTGGCTTACTGCTTTCGGCGGGATTGATCGGTCTAGCGTTGTACGCGAGCGAAAGAGTGGCTAATTTTATGATCGCTTTCTTAGCGATACAATGCCTGCTCAACGCTCTCTCTGATCTCAAAACTCTGTTCTTTATCAACGCCCCGCTGATCGGTGCCGACGCCATTAGCAATGACGCAGGCAATATGGCTGCGGCGACCGGCATTCCGGCGGTTGTTTGGACGATTATTTGGATCGCGGGGTCGGTGGGCGTGATAGCATTAGGGGTAAGGATGTATATGTCGGTAAAAAGTGCTTCGCCGACTGACTCGCTCTTTAATGATTGATATGAAAATGTTTTCAGCAATTCTCCTGATCCTCGTCAGTCTGGTCACCGCATCAGCACAGGTCAAAAAACCGGAGCCCGCGGCTGTTAAAATTCCCTTCACGAAATCGCTGCAGACGGTTGTTATTACGACAAAGGACTGGGATGCAACGACCGGCACGGCACGGTTGTACGAACGCAAGAACGAAAAGTCAGACTGGAAGATGAACGGCGAGAGTTTTCCCGTTGTCATTGGTCGTAACGGGCTCGCCTGGGGTGATGAACTAACCCGTCAGACGACCGCCACAAAGATCAAACGCGAGGGCGATGGTAGTGCCCCGGCCGGGATATTTCCGCTGACGGCTACCTTTGGCAAGAGTTCAAAACCCGAAGGTCTCGAGCTGCCATACACAAAGCTGGGCGAGTCGACGGAGTGCGTCGATGACGCGAGATCGTCATTTTACAACCGCATCGTCAACCGTATGCAGGTCGGCAATTTTGACTGGAAATCATCCGAAAAAATGGCGGCGATCACACCGGAATATGACCTCGGAGTTTTTGTCGCCTACAACAGCTATCCTGTCGTAAAAGAAAAAGGCTCGTGCATCTTTCTGCACATTTGGAAGGACGTACTGACCTCAACCGACGGCTGTACTGCGATGGAACGCCGCAACCTTGAACGTATTGTCGGATGGCTCTCGGCGAAAAAGAATCCGTATCTCATTCAACTGACTGAGGAAGATTACGATAAATACAAAAAATCTTGGAAGCTCCCAAAACTAAAATAATCACGCTAGATAAGCTTGCCACCGGCACGCGTCTCGTCGTGCGCTCAAAACTCGACTGGCGGTTTGCCGCCGTGGCAAAGACTGTCGATGACAAGATCGTCCTCACTGTCTGCTCGCCGTCAGGCCGGACATACCGTCTCCGCCGCGACCTCGACACAAGCGTCACTTACGAAGGCTCGATCCCCGTCCTCTTTACCGACTATCCCGGCCACTGGCGTGAAAATTTCAGCCGCTACGACGTCCGCTGGTAGAAAGTCTCGTGCAGAAGCCCGCACGAAGTAAGGGCGTTACACCCAACCTCGACATCAAGCCCTTACTCACGCCGCCAGCTTCTGCATCCAAACCCGATTTGGTAAAACATACTTTTGCTCACACGATCGGATTCGCATCTATGCAGGCTGCCCAAACAAAAGAAGAGGTAATCGAGGTTCGCGGGGCCCGCACTCACAACCTCAAAAATATCTCGGTATCGCTCCCGCTTAATAAGCTGACCGTAATAACCGGCGTGTCGGGGTCGGGTAAATCATCGCTTGCATTCGACACGCTTTACGCCGAGGGGCAACGGCGTTATGTTGAGTCGCTATCTGCTTACGCCCGCCAGTTTCTCGAACGAATGGACAAACCCGATGTCGATGAGATCATCGGCATCGCTCCGGCGATCGCTATCAGGCAAAAGAATTCGACCAAAAATCCGCGTTCGACCGTTGCGACTCAAACTGAGATCTACGACTATCTACGGCTGCTGTTCGCCCGTGCCGGGACGACCATCTGTCACGTTTGCCAACGCGAGGTAAAAAAGGATTCGCCCGAATCGGCGGCCGACGAGATCCTCGCTGAACTTGCCGAGGGAACGCGGTTTTATCTTCTGTTTCCCATTCAGGAAGACACTGCATCCCGCAAAGAAAGAAAGACCCCGGCGAACCGGGCAAGAAAAGCTGCAAAACCTGCCGATCTCAGCACCCAGGCATTTTTGATCTCACTGCTCCAACAGGGATTTTCGCGACTATATCGCGGAGGCGAAATGATCGAGTTGCAAAAACCTGAGGATTACCCGCACGATGATTTTGACAGCACCTTTGTGTTGATCGACAGGCTTGCGGCCGCACCGGACATCCGCCAGCGGCTGGTCGATTCGCTTGAGATCTGCTTTCGCGAGGGGCATGCCGCTATTATCGAGACAACTGACGGCATACAGCTAAAATTCTCAGACCGGTTTATCTGCAAATACGATGGCACTCGGTACGAGGAGCCGGAGCCTCATCTTTTCAGTTTCAACTCCCCATTTGGCGCGTGCCCGACGTGTCAGGGGTTTGGAAACACGATCGGTATCGATTACGGACTGGTTATCCCGAATCCATTGTTGTCGCTAAAAAGCGGTGCGATCGAACCTTTTACCCGCCCAACGCACGCTTGGGCTCAAAAGGAACTGGTCAAATATACAGCCTCGGCAAATATTGACATGACCGTGCCTTTCGCCGACCTCCCTGATTTCCAGCAAAACTGCATCATCTACGGCGACGAAGGCTGGCGGGGACTAAAAGGTTTTTTCCAGTGGCTTGAGACCAAAAAATATAAGCTCCACGTCCGCGTGTTTCTCGCAAAATATCGGGGCTACACAAAATGCCCCGACTGCGACGGCCAGCGTCTGCGGCAAGCTGCCCGCGATGTAAAGATCGGGATGCGTTCGTTACCCGAGATCGTCGAGATGTCGATAGCCGTCGCTCATGAGTTTTTTGCGAAACTCGAAATGGATACCGAGCGGGCGCAGATCGCTGACAAACTACTCCTCGAAATTCGCCGTCGTATAAAATTTCTTGTTGAGGTCGGGCTCGATTATCTGACGCTTTCGCGGCTCGCGGCGACGCTTTCGGGTGGCGAGGCACAGCGTATCCAGCTTGCGACCAACCTCGGCTCCCTGCTCGTCGGCACTCTCTACGTTTTGGACGAGCCGAGCATCGGCCTGCACCCGCGTGACAATTCGCGGCTGATCAAGATCCTAGAAAACCTCCGCGACATCGGCAACACCGTCCTCGTCGTCGAGCATGACGAAGAAACGATGCGGGCCGCAGACAACGTGATAGACATCGGCGTCCACGCCGGCGAGCACGGCGGTGAGTTGGTGTATGCCGGTAATTTTGCGGGGTTGCTAAAGGACAAAATCTCGCTAACGGCAAAATATCTTCGCGGTGACGCCGAGATCAAAATTCCGCAAAAACGCCGGACCGCGACAAAACGAAAGCTCGAAATAACCGGTGCCCGCGAACATAATCTAAAAGATGTCTCGGTCGACATACCGCTCGATATGCTCGTCTGTGTGACGGGCGTATCGGGCAGCGGCAAATCGACGCTCGTCCACGAGGTCCTTTATGCCGGCCTCAAAAAACAGCGCGGCGAATGGAACACGCACGTTGGATTTTTTAAGGATCTAAGGGGCGGCGAGCATATCGACGACATTATCCTCGTCGATCAATCGCCGATCGGCCGTACGCCGCGTTCAAATCCGGTGACGTACATCAAGGCTTACGACGCGATCCGCGAGGTCTTTGCCGCGACGAATACAGCAAAAACAAAAGGCTATAACGCATCGCATTTCTCGTTCAATGTCCCCGGTGGACGCTGCGAGATATGTCAGGGTTCGGGCACGGTCACGATCGAGATGCAGTTTCTCGCGGATGTCGAACTGACCTGCGAAGACTGCCGCGGGATGCGGTTCAAGCAAGAGATCCTCGACGTTAAATATAAGGGCAAGAGTATTCACGAAGCCCTGCAGCTCACTATCCGCGAGGCGATCCTGTTCTTTAAGGATGTCGCGAAGCTGACCACAAAATTAAAGGTGCTCGAATCTGTCGGACTCGGTTATCTCCGGCTTGGCCAATCGGCAACAACGCTCTCAGGGGGTGAAGCTCAGCGTGTAAAACTTGCATCGCACCTTGCTCAAAAAACTACGTCCAAGACGCTCTTTATCTTTGACGAACCGACGACCGGGCTGCACTTTGATGACATCAACAAACTGCTCGCCGCATTCCGTGCCCTCATCGACAGCGGCGGCAGCCTGCTGGTCATCGAGCACAACATGGATGTGATAAAAACAGCGGACTGGATCATCGACATCGGCCCCGAAGGTGGTGTCGGCGGAGGTGAGATCATCGCAACCGGCACCCCGGAGCAAGTCGCACAGGTCGCGGGTTCGTTCACCGGGCAATACCTAAAAGAATATTTAGGCTAAAAGGTTACTGAAAGTTTTTCTTCGCGCAGTGCTTCCCGTGCGGACATTCGCCGACTTGCATCCACTCGTAAAAATCGTCCGTGTTGCCCTCGACGGCGTAATAAACTTTCTTGATCGTCTTAAACTGCATCAGGGTTTCCTCAACCATTGCAAAAAATCCGCCGCCGCAGCTGGTCGTAGCGTTCCCTAAAGTTTCAAAAGCTCGTTTTGTAAAGTTCAGATACGCGGCACCGTTCTTGACTCTCAAGCCTTTGACGATGCCAGTCGTGGATTCGCGGTCAAATGACCAAAAGCCTTTCGCCTTTTCTTCGTCCGTGACACCTTTGAAAAGCTCGTCAAGAGCGGCCCGGGCAGTCGCAGTGGTCTTTGGAATTGTTCGCGTTGTCGGAAATGCCTTGTTGCAATCCATCATTTCCGGATTGAGCTTTTCGTTATGAAAAAAGACCTTAACCGTCATGGTCTGGGCTTTCTGCGCGTTAACAACCCCACCGAGCATCAGCACAAGAGCAAATAGACCAAATAGACGGATCCCGTGATTTCGCATCGCTTAATATTCCTTCCTTTGTTAAAGATTTTGAATAAGTTAATCGATTTCGGTGCTGGGAGCAAGGGTAAAGGTCAATCGTCGCCAAATTTTTCACGCCAATAAGGTGCGATCTGTTTCATCA
>JBGTII010000136.1:0-3976 GCA_041745735.1 Pyrinomonadaceae bacterium
GAACTGGCTCACGCAACTTGCCGGCCGCTTCGGCAAACCGATTACGGGCGTAAATCGGGAATCGGCCCGGCCGACCGAGCTTGCCCGTCTTATTGCCGGATTTATCTACGCTCCGGGTTATGCCGACACGATGCTGACCGAATCGGATATTAACTATCTGTTGTCATTCGACGACGCGGGCGAGATACCAAAAGAACGCCGTGCCGAGGTCGCTCTGCTGCTCAGGGACGGCTATTTTACGATCCATCCTGATCTGACACTCAAGCCAAACCGTCCTTTTTCGCGTGCAAAATTGCTGCGGCTTATCACCGAGATATACGAAAAGAAAAAATGGATGCCCGAGATGCTCAGCGGCACCGCTAAACCCACTGCCGATGGTAAGTTGGTCTTGAAAAACGGCAAGGGCGAGCGGCAGATGATCGTCCGTCCGGACGTATTTCTGTTTCGTGAATTTGGCAACAATATGTATCCGGTTCGCGAAGCTGCTCTCGTTGGCGGCGAGCAGGTCAACTATCAGGTCGATGCTGTCGGAGCGGTAAAATATCTTGAGATCAAACCAACAGACACCCCGACGACCGCTGAAAATATGTCGCCTTGGGTGTTTTGGAACAAGTCGGCATCCGCAGGCGAGGTCCAATCACGGCTGTCGCGTTACGTTCGTGGCATCGGCACGCTTTATGACATAAATGTCAAAAAAGTAGGTTATTCTCGCCGCCCGATCGAACTCGAGATCATCGGTTCCAACGGTGTAAAGACACTTAAGGGCGGCAAGATCCGTTCGGCTTTGCGTTTGCCTGAGCAGCTATTTGTGATGAACAAACGCTATTCGGGTTCGACCGTGACGGGCTACACTTTCACCGGCCGCGGCTGGGGCCACGGCGTAGGCATGTGCCAATACGGTGCGTTTGGCCTGGCTAAGATGGGTGTGAAATTTGACGAGATCATCCGACATTACTACACCGGCGTCGATGTGACCAAAGCCTATTAACGTCGAAACGATTCGTAGATCCGATTAGACTTGAGCGTGTACCAATAAGCCCACAAAATTAATAAAACTTGCAGCGGCAACCTAAGCCACAGAGCTATCGGCGGGATATTCGGATAGAGTTCCGGGTGTGTGGCCATGTGTATGTTTGCCGGAAATATGGCGATCAGCAGTAGGATCAGTCCCCATGCGGCATATCGGCTCGTCTTAGGTAACAACAGCCCGACACCCAGCACAATCTCAATCACCCCGCTAATGATCACCAGTGCATAATGCCACGGCAGATACGGCGGCATAATATTTTCGTAAAACGCGGGGTTGACGAAGTGATTTGCTCCGGCTGCGATGAATAGAACGCCGAGCACTATTTTGGCGACGAGCTTAGCTGAGACCATAAGTAACTGTAACACCTGCGGAGTGGCGATTGCATTTTTGTGCCGTTTTGTCTGATAATCGCTGGCAAAAGCGAAAGATGACAAAGGTAAATCCACGCATACTATTACTTGTTTTGATCGCCGCCTTAGCGTTTTGTGAGGATGGCTCCGCTCAGGCTCCAAAGACCGCTAAGGCCGAGGTCGGTTCGCAGACGGCAAAGAACGGTTTTAAGAACGAAGACGAGATCCGCGATAAGTTTAACAATTGGAAAACGGACGAAGACGCCCGCGTTTGGCTGGCGGCGATGAACTACAACCTTGCCGCGATCGAAAGCGTAATTGCGACCAAACCGCATGGCGAGAAAGCGGATGTCGAGGTTCGCGTTAAAACTAGATCAGGCGAACGTAAAGAGGGCATTTCGATCAAGCTCGTCAGCAATACGAACGGCTTTAACCAGATCGACAAACGCTGGCTGGCGACATATGCAAAGATGTGGAAGATGCCGGACGGCGTTCGCGAAGCGTTAAAGCTATTCGTCGGCGAGACTCCGCCAAATAGGACATCGCGGGATGCGAACCGGATGTTTCTCAACGAGCTCAACGCGGACGCTCAAAAAGCCGTCATCGATTTTTTTACCGCAAACAGAGAAATGATCGTCTCCGATCTATTTTCCGGTGACGGAGCACACGCCGCAGGCTGGGTGATGGTCGCTCTCAAATTGTCCGACAAACCGCGTTGGGTCTTGCGAACGGACGCCGACGCGATCAAATTCTTTGGCGAAGGCAAGGTTCAGCTCACACGCAACGGCAATCTAAAGATCGGCCGCATCACCATGCAGCGAAAAGGCGGCGACGGCGGCCGCGAGACAGCAAAGATGCTGCAGTTCAAGATCAACACCGCACTGCTATTCGACGCGAAATGAGATTCTCCGCGAGCCAAATAAAAGGGGCGGCATTGATTGCCGCCGCCATTCTAGTAATTGTTTTATTGAGATGGATACTGGGCAATTAGTCGGCGAGCTTTGCGTCCATCGTGATCTCGGCCTTGAAGAGCTTTGAGATCGGGCAGCCCGCTTTTGCGTTAGCGGCGGCTGTCTGAAAATCGTCGTCGGTGGCGCCGGGAACCTTTGCGGTGACGTCGAGATGCACTTTCGTAATGGCGAAACCATCATCTAGTTTTTCGAGACGAACGGCAGCCGTCGTATTGATACTGTCAGCGGTCAAGCCCGCGGCACCGAGTTGTCCTGACAACGCCATTGAGAAACAGCCCGCGTGGGCCGCTGCGATCAACTCCTCAGGATTTGTGCCGATGCCGTCCTCAAAACGGGTGCTGAACGAATATTGCGTTTCCGATAGCACGCCGCTGTCCGTCGAGATCTTGCCGCTGCCGTCTTTGATACCGCCGTTCCACTCTGCCGATGCTTTTCTTAACATAGTTTTTTCCTTGAATTAGGTAGGTCTTCTACAGTCTAACACGAAGTGTCGCACCACCCCCGCCGTACTTAGCCGCAGACCGCCCAGAAATTATCTGTGCCAGTCTGCGGCTGAGATCATCCGCCAACTCTAATGATTGTAGAGCGGCGTTACTTTCGGGAACGGCGTGTTCTTTCCGCAGATCGGATGCATAAAGGCCTCGGCAACGCCTACGATCCCGGTTGGATCGGCGGCCGATACGATCGTCAGCACATTCTTTGCGGTCGCAAAACCGTCAGCATTGAGCTTTGAGAACAACATGTTGATTCCCCACTGCTTCTTAATGGCAAGTGCCGCTTGAGGGCCGAAGTTCTTATCGATCTCAGCCGCGATCTCAGGACTTGTTTGGTCTGCGAAGGATTCGGCAAACTCCTTTGTAAAGTGATCGACCTCTTTTCCGACGCCGGAGGCGACCTTGAAGAATTTCGATCCAAGTTTTTGTATCTTTTGCAACTTGGCCATGTTCTCTGCACCGCCCACGGCCTTTTCGATGGCCCCTTTCGCAACCGTCAGGACGTTCTTTATCGCATTGAATGCCTTGGTCAGGCGCCCCGCGCTGACGGCGACCTTGGCGGCCTTTGCCGCCCCGCCGATGACGGACGCGCGTCCCCAGGTGGCGAGCGTAATTGCAGCCATGATGGGCGAAAAGACCTGATCGAAGACCGCCTTAGCACATTCCCCCTGACCGGTCGCACAGCCGGCACCGCAGTCAAAAGGCTGCTGAGCGGGACAATTTTGCCAGCAAACGGGGCCGACACCGTGAAATTCGGTGCGGCATTTTGGATAACACAGAGCACCGTTTTGTTCGAGACCGGGGGCACACAGCATTGATGTTCCTGCCGTCCGGCCATAACTCTGTTTTTGACAAGACACGCCGATGTCCGACATTCCTGTTGGACAGTCAGGCGAGCAGACACAGCATCCGACAGGGTGAAAGCCGGGCTTGCACTTCGGATAAAACATCAGTCCCCACTGTTCGCAATTTCCTTTGCCGTTGTCCTTTTCACAATTTTCTGCCCGTGCGGCCGGGTCGGGACTACAAAATCGGCGAGCCCCCCCTCCCGGAGGTGTTGGCAAGCATTTGAGTGCCATACCATAGCCGCCGCCGCGTCCGTAGCTGTCCGGTTTGAAGCAATGACCGCCG
>JBGTII010000137.1:0-7977 GCA_041745735.1 Pyrinomonadaceae bacterium
GCCTCGCGTATCTATCAGGCCGTATGCCAAAGAGATTGTATGCGTCGGCATCCAGCCCGATCGAGGGTGCGATAAAATAGTTCGGTTGCTCGACGTGTCAGTAGCCCGCACGTAAGTAAGGGCCAGCCTATGAATATTCAAGTACTATTTTTCGGAGCCACTGCCGACATAGCGGGCGAACGCCGCATCGATATTGAAATGCCTCCTGAGACAGTCGCGAGTGCGGTTTTCGAGAAACTCTTAGCCGAACATCCGCAGTTTACCTCGTACAAACTTCATATTTCGTTAAACCAGCAATACGCAACCGGAAACGAACTCCTCAGCGAGGGCGATGAGCTGGCAATTTTCACCGCCGTTTCGGGGGGCTGAGCAGAATGGATTTTTTCGAACTCACAACCGACCCAATAGACATCACCAACGTCGCCCGCCGCGTCGTTCTGCCGGAGTGCGGAGCGACCGTGACGCTCGATGGTTACGTGCGGCAATTTACGAAAGGGCGTGAGACGCTGTATCTCGAGTATGAGGCGTATGAGCCGATGGCGCTCAAAGAAATGCAAAAGCTGATAGAGGCGGCGAAAGCGGAATTTGAGATATCGAACGTCGGTATCGTTCACCGCACGGGGAAACTTGAAATTGGCGAAACCAGCGTTGTGATATCAGTCGCAGCACCACACCGTAAGGCGGCATTTTCCGCCTGCGAGTGGCTAATCAAAGAGCTCAAACGCACTGTCCCGATCTGGAAAAAAGAAGTCTACGCCGACGGCGAAGAGTGGGTCGAGGGCGACGCACAGTCTAATTAATCCAACTCAGCCAGCTTATCGTTTGCCATTGCTACGACCTCGTCAAACAGGCCGTCGAGTTGGTCATTCGCTCCGCGGAGGCCGCTTACGACGTTCACCGCCCACTGGACGTATTCGACACGCCGCTGCTTGTCCCAATCCTCTGCCGGGCTAGCGATGACATCGCGCACATTACTGATCTTGTCGGCAAGCTTGATCACTTTGGCGCCATACGAAAGGTGCGGGGCATGCTCTATTTGGAGCTGTTTGCGTTGGTGCTTTGGCAGCGATTTATCGTCCGTTACCTCGAGGACATAACTCGCCACAGTCTCGCCAAATTTCTCATTGATCTCGTCGCAGGTGACGCCACAATCTTCGACGGTGTCGTGCAGCAGAGCCGCCGACAATATGTCTTCGTCATCGACGAGGCCGATATTGGCGATCAGATTGGCTACTTCGATCGGGTGGTTGATGTAAGGTTCGCGTCTGGAACCTTTGCGAAAATGCCCGGTGTGTTTTTCAGCTGCAAAACGGGCCGCGTGCAGCGTTTTATTTAGGTTATTCACATTTCAGTTTGCCAAATTGCCGGGCAAAAATCAATGCGAAATTATCACTTGACGACCTCGATACTCAGCGTCTGCTGACCCGACACGACAAATTCAAAAGGCTTTATCTCCATCTCGGTAACGATCGTTTGCACGGTGGCCTTTGACCCTCCGGCGCTGCGGTCGTTGTTTAGCGTGGCCAGCATCGACGGCGGCAGATTTGGCATTTCGCTCGATCCGATGATCGTACCAGCGGTCGTTCGTGTCAGAACGGCATAAAGGCGGTCGGGGCGTTTTAGGCGGTTGATGGTCGCGATGAGCTCGGCGGCGCTTCGCGGGGTAAATTGTGTGATCGCAGAATTTTGCTGGACGGCACCTCCGTCACCGATGGCGATCGTCATAGTGCCGGGAGAAGCGTCTTTTGGGATCGTAACCGGTACTTTCTGCACAAACAGCCGTCCGCTCTCCGAGCGTGACGCTACCGTCACCTCGACGGTTTCACCCGCCCGGAGCTGGTTACGGTCGAGCGAGATCCGTTCGAGTGTCGCGGTTTTGCTGCCGTCGGTCGAGTACATTTCGAGGTTAATCGATGAAATCTCGAGCCCTTCAAAACTGCCACGCAGCAATGCGGCCAGTGGTATTGCCGCTGCGGACGACGCAAGCGAGACAGCTTGTTGGCCGGCAAAACGCCGCTGAATTCGTATTGAGTCCTCCCCCTTGATCTTGATCTCGCCGCTCAGCTCGATCGTCGTTTCGCCAAGTCCGCGCTCTTGAGCGGAGAGCACATTGCTTACCCCGGCACTAACGATCAAGGCCGTCAGCGTATCGTCGATCCCGCTTTCAAAGTTTGTCTCTTCGATCTGTCCACGACTCGTTTTTAGCCGTACCTTGACCGGGATCATCTTTGGAGCATCGCCGAGTTTGCCGTAAATACCGGTTGCACGATCTTGCGTCATTGAACCGACGAGGGCGTCAGGCACGGCGAGCTTGAACGAGTTGTTAGCGTTTGGCACGACCGTTACAACGTGCGATTCGGACATCGGCAGGCTTGTCGAACCGAGGCCAAAAAACGGATGGCCAAATCCGTAGATCTTGTCACCGTCACGCATCGTAACGGTCCCGGCGGCCGCGATCTCGATATCACCGCGAGCCAGATGGACAACGACCGAATCACCGCCAAGCAGCGTCGTCGGCCCAAACTTTTTCATCGGCGTGATCGCCGAACCGCCCCCTGACGCAGCGACCGGCATTATACCGACGGCGGCAAATTCAGCGGCTAACATATCGATCGTTCGCTGTGAAAGGCCTGAGATCGCAAGCGGTGTTGCGATGGGCTGAAATGTCTGTCCGGCAACGGCCATCAGGCGAGAATCAGGAGCAAACCCCGACGCCCGCGAAGGCTGTGACACATTACCCGCAAGGCTCGGCCGCCAAATATTCGATAGCAGCTCGGCGTATGAATACGTCGGAGGCTCACGCGAAAATATCTTTGCCGTCGTCGGTGAAACCACTGTTGAGATCATCTGCTCGATCGGCGTGATGCCGCAGATCGGCTCTTTTGCGAACGGGAAACTGTATGAAATGGCACCGACGAGGCGGCCGTTGATAAAAACCGGCGAGCCCGACATACCGGCAAAAACAAATGTTCTGTCAGCCTGTCCGCCGCTCAGTTTGCCGACGATCATGTCCTGTTTTGGGCCTATCCAGTTTGGGATGACGCCGAGTATCTCGACGTTAAATTCCTCCGGCTTGGTACCGCGAAAAACGGTCGTCGCAGTTCCCCGCATTCCTTCTTTAAGCTCAGCCAGCGGAAAGATCTGAGGCTGCACAGGCCCTTTATCAGGCGGCGGCAACTGTCCTAAAGTACTGGCCGCAACGGTCAAAACAGCAAAGAAAACTGTGAGGAATTTTGTGTTGAACATCTTTAAAAACATCTTCCTTTGATAATGGCGTTTATGGTAACATTTATTGTGACTATCCGAAAGCTTTTACTTTTTGGCTTTCTCATCCCATCTTTTGATGCCCGAACGGGCTAATACAGCCGCTCAATTTTCACTGTTATGTCTACATCAACCCGACTTTTTAAGAGTATCGCCCGTTTGCTACTGCCAGCGCTGCTGCTGATCGTCATTGCTGTCGCCGGCAGTGCGGTATTTCTGGTTTATTCGACCGCCCGGCCGTTAAAGACGCGGTATTTGGTCACGCCGGACAAGTACGGCCAGCTGAGCAGCCGCGCCGCTCAGGTGACCGAAGAATCTTGGTCGAATAAGGATGGCAGCTCGTCACGCGGCTGGCTGCTGCGGGGCAGCGATAACGCCCCGGCGGTGATCTTGTACCACAAATACGGAGCCGACCGCTCGCACGTGCTCAACCTCGGCGTCAAGCTCAACGAATCGACCAATTTCACCGTGTTGATGCCCGACCTTCGCGGCCATGGCGAAAACCCGTCTGTGCAAAACGGATCGTTTAGCGGTTGCGAGGCCGAAGATGCCTCGTCGGCGGTGGAGTATCTAAAAAATCTTAAAAATCAAAATCAGATCGGATTAGTAGGCAAAAATATCGGCCTATTCGGCGTCGAAATGGGAGCATTGGTCGCAATATCGCTCGCATCAAAAGAACAGACGATCAAGGCGATCGCGCTGGATTCAGTTCCCCAGGATTCTGACGGACTGTTGACCGCAGCAGTCAATAAACGTTACCCGTTCGCCAGCTTTGCCACTGCCAAGCTCGCAAAACTTGGCACGCGGTTTTACTTTTTTGATGGCTGCTATAAACGCGAACCCGCCTGTGACACGGCCCGCGGCATCGAAAACCGCAATATCATGCTGCTCGCAGGCGTCGATGCTCAGGACTTTCAAGACTCAACTACAAAGCTGAGTAAATGCTTTCCGGTCAGCAACAAATCTGAAAACAAACTCGACCTCAGCCCGTCCGGATTTAGCATCACAAACGCATCGATGGAACAATCCGAAGCATACGACCAGCGGCTCATCGATTTTTTCAGAAATTCTTTAACTAACTAGAGATCAAGTTTCTTCTTACTGTGTCCGTTGGTATGCGAAACGGTGTGGATATCCGCGCTTTCTTCCATCGGACGGACGGCCCGCATAAGGACTTCTCTCAACGCGTCGAACCTTTCGATGGTCGAGGTCATTGTTAGCAGTTTATATTTCTTTTCGTTATCAAAATTGAGTGCGGCCGTGATGAGAAATGATAGAGCCTCAGGGCTTGTCCGCAAGATCTCAGGAGCCTCGCCGCGTCCGCCGCTCATTTTGAATGCTGCTTTTGCCATCCGTTCGAACAACGCGAAAACCTCGTCTGCGATCGGCTCGACCTCAGCTTCGCTTCCTGTTTCGTCTTCGAAAAATTCAAAGTCACCAACGAGGTACGGTTCACCTGAGTCGATTAGTTCGTTCAAACGATAGCGGACGATGCCAAGCGTGAGTATGTTCGACCGGCCGTCGGGCATTAGTTCGGATTCGCGAAGCTCGGCGACGCACCCGACCGATCCGGTTGCCGGGGCTTCGATCAAATCATTAGACGGTTCGAAATAACTGAGTCCAAAAAACCCATCTCCGGCCTCAACGTCGCGCAGCATCTTGCGATACCGCTCCTCAAAAATATGCAGCGGCACGAGCTCGCCGGGCACCATGACAAGCGGCAACGGAAAGATCGGCAGATGCTTAATGCCGCTAAATTTTTCGAGTAACTCGGACATAACTATATGCGTTAGCGGGCGGTCAGTTTTAAAGCAATAAAATCTGCGATTTTCTCCGCCGGTTCGTCGCCGAGGGCCATCCGCTTGGCACCGATTACCGCGTCGGAAATGTCTTCGATTCGCGTCTTAAAACGATTATCGCGAATAACTAGATCGTCTATTACACGGCGTTCGAGCTTTTCGCGGCCGGGGTCGTCAGGTTCGTCCAGCGTGTCTAAATAATCGACCGGGACGGTGTGATTCTTTATCCGCACGTGAAGGGCACCGGTCATCTCTTTGACCTCGTCCCGGATCTTTTGCATTTCGATCAGCGAATTTGGAAACCCAAGCTGCCCACGCAGAGCGATCTCGATGATCGGCTGCGGCGTGCCGTCTTCGGCAACGCGGGCCTCACGTTTGACCTGATCGAGCAGGTCGATGGTAATGTCTTTGGCGTCAGAATAGCCCGTAACCTGAAAAGCCAATTGCTGGAACGGGCGGTAATGATAATCCTCAACGTGACGAGCGTTGACGTGATTGTTTTCGTCAACCTCGACGACAAAAGCCCCGCGTGTCTCGCGAAACTCGCTGATATTTGTGATCTCGATCGAGCCCGGATTGAAAGCCCAATTATCGATCTCGTAGTGCTTATGCGTGTGACCGAGCCCGACATATTCGACCGCCGACTTTAGCTCCTTTAACGCCGCCAGCGACAACGCCGGGATGGGATGCATCTGATGGCCCTCGACATCGGTGTGAAGCATCAGGATGTGAAACGCGCCGTCGCGACGAGTCTCTTTGATCGCCTCGGTCAGCATCGGTATCGCCCAGTTGCCGGAGGCACCGTACCAGTCCGAGCCAAAAATTCTTGCCCGTCCGATATCGATGTAACTGCCTTTTTTAGAAGCCTCTTCCCAAGGTTCGCAGATCATTTTGCCTTCGACTGAGACCGGTTCCAGCAGCTTGACGAGCCCCCAGCTCGACAGCGAACGCAGCCAGCTAAACTCGTTATCCGTGTGTTTTTGATCGTGATTGCCCTCAATAGAAACCACCGGAATGCCGGCATCCCGCATCATAGTCAGGCCCTCAACGGCATAATTCATCGTCTCGGGTGGCACCGAGCGTTTGTGAAAAAAGTCGCCACACATTATGACAAAATCGACCTTTTCGTGGATGCCATAACGCTGCAGCACATCGATCCACGCCTCAAAAAAATCACGCGGACTCTCCGGCAACTGGTACCGCGTACATCCGAGATGTACATCTGCGATATGAAGAAACTTCATATCCCGATTTTATCATTGGTGTGGTAAATTACCCGCATGAACAAAGTCGTCCTTATCACCGGTGCATCGAGCGGCATCGGGTTGCACACCGCAAAGCTGTTTCAGACAAAAAATTGGAAAGTAGCCGCTACTATGCGCTCGCCCGAAAAGGCCGAGGAGTTGCAGCGGATCGTCGATGTCGAGTGTCTTCGGCTCGACGTCACGGATGTCGAATCGATCAAATCGGCGATCGCAGCGACGCTTGAAAAATTTGGCCGCATCGACGCCGTCGTCAATAACGCCGGTTATGGCTTGCTAGGAGCTTTTGAGTCGGCCACACCAGAGCAGATCGAGCGTCAGTTTGCGACAAATGTTTATGGTGTGATGAACATTTGCCGCGAGATCTTGCCGTATTTTCGCGAACAAAAACGTGGCACTATCGTGAACGTCGCATCGGTCGGCGGCCGGATGACGTTTCCCGCATCGAGTCTTTACAATTCAACTAAATGGGCGATCGAAGGCTTTTCCGAGGCTCTGCAATTTGAGGTGGCGCAGTTTAATATCCGTATAAAGATCATCGAGCCCGGCCCGATCAAGACTGATTTTTACGACCGCTCGCAAGATCTGACGCAACGTGACGGCCTTACCGTTTACGACACATTCGTCTCCCGCGTGATGGAAACCATGAACAAAGGTGGTGCAACCGCCCCGGACGGATCGGTCGTCGCGCAGGTGATATACGATTCGATAAATGATGATTCGTCAAAATTGCGTTATGGGGTCAATACCCGTGGAATACTCCTCGCCCGCCGCCTGTTGCCAGACGCTTTATTCATGCCGTTGATCAGAAAGGTGATTTTAAAATAGTTATTCCGCCGAAATAATGTGATGATAAAGGCTGCGTGTGAGATATCCTTTATGCCGGATGGGCCGGCCGGAGTCGCGAGTGATCCAGAGTTATAACTAGACCAAAGTTTTGACATTCGCGAAAATATATGTGTGATCACGCACATATCGTGATATTATTCACACACAAGAAATCACGTTTTAGTTTTCAGTTTCTAAATTTCCTTACTTGAAACCTTCACAGGGTATCGCTTAAAATTTCCCACGCTGTCCTATTTTCTGGAACTAAGTTTTTTTAAACGAGATTTGTGCTAATCATGGCCGGGCTTAAGGGGGTTCGTCTGCACAATATCGACATAGAGTTGCTCTCAGGTTTCCAACTCTAAATACATTTAAGCCAAGGGCTTAGAACCAGAAGGAAGACTATGAAGATATTGCTTTACAACCCGGACAACGGGATCACGCGGAATTTTATGCCGCACCTTTGGATGTTTTTGCTCCAGTCGCTGACGCCGCCTGAGCATGAGGTGATCTTGATCGACGGCAACGCCAAAGCAATGACGCGGCCCGAACTGGTTCAATTTTGCAAAGACAACGACGTCGGCCTGATCGGGATCGGAGCGATGACCCGCATGGTCGCACGAGCCTATCTCGTCGCAGACAGTCTGCGGGAAGCCGGATTTAAGGTTGTTATGGGCGGGCCTCACGTTACTGAGTGCCCCGACGAGGCTCTTGGACGCGATGGCGGGCCGCGACACGCCGACGCAATTGCACTTGGCGAAGCGGACGAGACTTGGCCGCTAATGGTCGCCGACGCCGCTCGCGGTAAATTGAAAGATGTTTAT
>JBGTII010000138.1:0-35109 GCA_041745735.1 Pyrinomonadaceae bacterium
GTCGATGGTCTCCAATTTATGAATTGTAACGACGACGGCTTTTCGTTCAATTGTTTCGCCTTTACGTGCGTGTTCGTAAAGCTTTTTACCATCAATTTTTTTTGCCGAATACATCGGCGGCGTCTGCTCTATCGGGCCTCGAAAATCATCCAAAACCGCACGAACATCTTCGATGCTCAGAGACTTGGGACTTTGGACTGGGGACTTTGGACTACCCGTTTTATCGCCGGTATCCGTCTCAAACCCAAACCTGACCAGAGCCTCATACTCTTTTTCGTCCTTGTCCAAAAACTGGGCAAGCCGCGTCGCCTGGCCGATGAGGATCACCATCACGCCGGTCGCAAAAGGGTCGAGCGTGCCTGTGTGGCCGACACGTTTTGTTTGCAGGATGCGGCGCACGCGGGCGACCACATCATGCGATGTGATTCCCGCCGGTTTGTCGATGATGAGTATTCCGTCCAAGGCTCAATTTTAGAATGCAGAATGCATAATGCACAATGTGAGAAGAATTTTGCATTTTGCACCGAGTTTATGTGGGGAAAACGCACTAGAAAAGTTGATGACGCTGACCGCGTAATCAAAGATCAGGTTCGCTCGCGTGAGCGGACGATGAACCGCGCCGTCAAACTGCTTGCCGCCAAACCGCGTTCGGTTAGAGAGCTGCGCGACCGTCTGCTCGAAAAGCTTTGGACCAACGACGAGATCGTCGACGCCGTGCTCGAAAAGCTTAAAGAATATAAATATCTCGATGACGAGCAATATGCCCGCGACCTTGCCGTGTCAAAACTGCGCCAAAAGCCACAGGGCAAACGCCGTCTGCAGCAAACTATGTCGCAGAAAAAGCTTGATAAAGACACGGTAGCCAGTGCGGTGTCGGAGGCATTTGAAAAACTCCCCGAGGAAGAGCTGATCGAGCTTGCGATAGAGAAACGGCTCCGACTAAAAGGTAAGCCCGAGACCCGAGAAGAAACCAAAAAATTCTACGACCACCTACTCCGCCAAGGCTTTGGCTTTGACCTCATCCGCGAAAAAATATCCGCCGTCGCCAGCCGTGAATTTGATGGCGAAGTGTAAGAACAGCAGGCATTGCACCGATCTCAACAGCTAATAATTTTCACCTGCCTCAAAAAAATCTTCCCCTAACTGAATCCAAACCCCAGCGCACTGCGAAACCCACTCCAAAGGGAAGATAGCCTTTTAGTTTTATTAAATTAGCGAGGGGAGATTTAGCAATGAGAACATTTTTAGGATTAATAGTAATGACGCTCGGCGTCACGTTTGGAGTTTCGGCACAGATGATGGACAAGGCGTCGGGTAACCCGATCGTCGGCGGAGCAGCGATGTATAAGACAAAGAATATTGTCGAAAACGCCGTTAATTCGAAAGACCATACGACGCTCGTCGCAGCCGTTCAGGCAGCCGGTTTGGTTGAAACTCTCAAGAGTGCCGGGCCTTTCACCGTATTTGCACCGGTCAACAGCGCTTTTGACAAGCTTCCTGCGGGAACGGTCGAGACTGTGCTAAAGCCGGAAAACAAAGCCCTGCTTACCAAGATCCTGACCTACCATGTAGTGGCGGGGAAAATGGATGCAAAAGCAATTGCCAAGGCCATCAAGAAAGGTAAGGGTAAGGCAGAATTTACAACCGTCGCCGGCGGCAGGTTGTGGGCGATGATGGATGGCAAAAGCCTGATCCTAACAGATGAGAAAGGCGGAAAATCGATGGTTACGATTGCCGACGTCAAACAGTCAAACGGCGTGATCCATGTGGTCGACACCGTTCTGATGCCTAACTAACACAAGGCTCTACAATTTCGCCCGACGGTCTGAGGTTATAACAAGTATTCGAACCAAAGCATTTCTGGAGGGGGAGGTTTTGGTTGGAATGGGAAGTCCTCAGACCATCGGGCGATCTATTATTAGGCACTGCACGAGAAGTGTGGAAAAAAAGTTACTACTAGGTAGTACTATTTAGATATGAGATACAAAGTATTATTTTCGACGCTCGCACTCGTAACGCTCACTTCGATGACCGTGATGGTCGGCCTATTTGGCTGTGCAACAAAAGCATCAATGAACGAACAAGTTGCGATAGCCGAACCAACGCCGGCCAAAAAAACTGACGGATCGATCCGCACCGTTGAACTGACGGACGGTGAATTTGACGGCAAAGAGATCGCTAAAACTAACGAAGAGTGGAAAAAAGAACTGACCGCTGAGGAATACAACGTCATGCGTGAGGATGGTACTGAGCGGGCATATACCGGAGCGCTGACCAAGAATAAAAAGAAAGGCACTTATTATTGTGCGGCCTGCGGACTCGCACTTTTCAAATCGACGACAAAGTTTGAGTCCGGCACAGGATGGCCGAGCTTTTTCCAGCCGATATTCAAAAGGAATGTAGCAGAAAAGGTAGACAACAGCCTAGGCGAGGTTCGCACCGAGGTCGAATGTGCCCGCTGTGATGCACACCTCGGACACGTCTTTGACGACGGCCCGCAGCCGACCGGTTTGCGATATTGCATGAATTCAATTTCGTTAAAATTTAAGGCTGAGAAATAACCTTTAGACCTTTTCAAAAGATCAGGCCGGATGCTGCAAAGCGTCCGGCATTTTTGTGATTTCAGCGCCTTTCGTGCATTGTGCTAAAGTTTCGATATGACCGGAGACGAGATCAGAGCAAAATTCCTCGATTATTTTGAGCGCAACGGGCACAAGGTCGTGCATTCGTCGCCGCTGCTACCAGCCAATGATACGACGCTGTTATTTATCAACGCCGGGATGAATCAATTCAAAGACGTGTTCCTCGGCAACGAAAAACGCGATTACACACGTGCCGTCACTTCGCAAAAATGCATCCGTGCCGGCGGCAAGCACAACGATCTCGACGAGGTCGGCAAAACCGCTCGGCATCATACGTTTTTTGAAATGCTCGGCAATTTTTCTTTTGGCGACTATTTTAAAGAAGACGCGATCCGTTTTGCGTGGGAACTGCTCGTCAACGAATTTGGCCTCGATACCGAACGTCTGTGGTTTTCGGTTTTTGAGGGCGACGATCAGGTCGGCCCGGATGATGAGGCCCGTGAGCTGTGGATCAAGGCAGGTGCAAAGCCGGAACGGGTGCTTGGCTTTGGTAAGAAAGATAATTTCTGGCAAATGGGCGACACCGGGCCTTGTGGGCCGTGCTCAGAGATCCACTATTATATGGGCGAGGACGCGAGCGACCCGGAAAAGAATTCGCCGCATTGGGTCAATGGCCCCGGCGACACGACTATGGAAATTTGGAATCTGGTCTTTATGCAGTACAACCGTACGCAGGAACCGGACGGGTCATTTAAGCTCACGCCACTGCCCGCTCCGTCAGTCGATACAGGTATGGGACTTGAACGTATGACGGCCGTGATGCAGCATGTCAAGACAAATTATGAAACCGACCTGATCCGCCCGATCGTCGAATTTGCTGCAAAATTGAGTTCAAATGCCTGACCCTATCAAAGTCCTCCTAGTCGAAAGTCAACCGCTAACCCGTATCGGCATGCGCTCCGTATTGTCCGCCGAGTCCGATATTTATCTTTCTAACGACACCGACAATCCGGCGGACGGATTTGCGGCGTTTCTGGACACGAAACCTGATGTTACCATCCTCGGTCTGCGGTTTCCCGATTCATGTACCATCGATGATCTCGACAATTACTTTATTCGCGACCCGAAAGCCAAGATCATCGTACTGGCCGATCACGCGGGTGATGCAGAGATCAGCCGGGCGTTGAAAAAAGGAGCTTCCGGATATATCTGCAAGGACATTGAGCCTAACGAATTGGTCAAGGCTATCCGAACCGTCGCATCGGGACGCAAATATATCCCGGACGCGATCGCACAGGTCCTGAGCGAGCATCTCGGCCAGGAAGAACTCACCGCGACCGAGACAAATGTGCTGAGAATGATCGTTGGCGGAATGTCTAATAAAGAGATTGCGTTTGCACTTGATAATTCGGAAAACACGATCAAGACTCATGTGCAAAATATTTTTGGAAAGATCGGCGTCTCCGACCGAACATCAGCGGCCACGCTGGCGATTAAACGAGGATTGGTAAGAGTGGATCTATGAAAGACGAAGTCATCAAATACGCCGAGAGCATGACGTCGGATGAAAGCACCGTTCTGCAAGAACTGCGTGCGCATTGTTATGAACACTACGAAGACTCGGCTATGCTTTCCGGATTTTTCCAAGGCCGAGTTCTGTCGATGTTGTCGCACATGATACGTCCGAAAGTGGTTTTGGAGATCGGCACTTATCTTGGATATTCAGCACTTTGCTTTGCCGAAGGGGTGGCTGACGGCGGCAAGGTGATTACATTGGACATACAAGAAGACACAAATCGCGTCGCCCGTGAATTTGTCCAAAAGAGTGAGTTTGCGGACAAGATCGAGTTTCATCTTGGTTTTGGCACGGAGATCATTCCGGCACTACCGGAAATGTTTGATCTCGTATTTATAGACGCCGACAAGCCTAATTATTCAAACTACTACAACCTCGTTTTCGACAAGGTCCGGCGCGGTGGATTTATCATTGCCGATAATGTGCTTTGGAGCGGCAAGGTCATTGAAGACGAAAAGGATGAGAATACACAGGCTCTGTATGATTTTAACAAAATGGTTCTCGCCGACGATCGTGTCGAAAATGTGCTGCTGTCGATACGCGACGGCTTGATGGTCGTTAGAAAGAAATGATCTTTCTCACCCGAAAGTATTAGATAACCCTCGCCGTAATTGATGATTACAACCGCTTCGCTCACTGGTAATATTCTAATTAACAAGGAGTAATTGAAATGATCAAAATACGACGATCCGAAGAACGCGGCCACGCAAATCATGGCTGGCTCGACACGCATTACACATTTTCATTTAGCGATTATTACGATTCGCAGTTTATGGGATTCCGCGATCTGCGGGTGATAAACGAGGACTTTATCGAGCCGGATCAGGGCTTTCCTAAACACGCCCACCGAGATATGGAGATTATTACCTATATGATCTCAGGCGAATTATCACATCGCGACTCGATGGGCAACGGCGAGACGATCAAACCCGGCGAGGTTCAGCGAATGACTGCCGGAACCGGTGTCCTGCACAGCGAATACAGTTCCCCGACCGACAAGACCCATCTGCTGCAGATCTGGATACTGCCCGAGCAAAACAGGCTGACACCCGGGTACGAGCAAAAGCTGTTCGCACCGGAAGGAAAACGGGGCTCGCTGAAACTGATCGCTTCGCGCGGCGGAGATGACGGCTCAGTACATATCAATCAGGATGTGAAACTGTACGCTTCGGTTCTATCGGAGGGCAAGAGTGTCTCGCACGAGATCGCCGATGGCCGACACGGCTGGGTACAGCTTATTGGTGGTGCTCTTGATGTAAATGGATATACCCTGGACGCAGGCGACGGAGCGGCTATAAGCGACGAGCAAAAGCTTAAACTTACGGCTCATGAAGACAATACTGAGTTTTTATTCTTTGACCTTAGATAAGTGTAATTACATTGAGACTACATTCTGGGCGGTCAAGACCTGGCCGCCCTTATTATGTCTGCGAATACCCCGGCGGCTGTTACATCGGCTCCGGCCCCCGCTCCTTTTATTACCAGCGGCTGGTCTGCATAGCGGTTAGTGTAAAAGAGCACCGCGTTATCTTTGCCGGACAAGTTAGCAAAGTTGTGGTCGGGCCCGATCGATTGTAGACCTACTGAGGCTTTGCCGTTATCAAACGAAGCAATGTATTTGAGCTTTAGCCCTTGCTCCACTGCGTCATCGAGCAGGTTGTGGAAATGCGGTTCGTGCCGTTCCATCTCCGCATAAAAATCACCGACACTGCCCTCTAGGCAAGACCCCGGCAGGAAACCGGCATTCAAAATTTCATCCATTTCCATTCTCTGTCCCGCCTCGCGGGCAAGGATCAATATCTTACGCGCGACATCTGTTCCGTTGAGGTCGAGCCTCGGGTCCGGCTCGGTATAGCCTTCGGTTTGGGCTTGGCGAACGACCTCCGCGAATGGCCTTGATCCATCGTAATTGTTAAAAACAAAATTGAGCGTCCCGGATAGCACTGCTTCGATACTATTAACCCGATCCCCGCTGCGGAGCAGGTCGCCGAGCGTGTGTATCACCGGCAGGCCGGCACCGACATTGGTCTCAAAGAAAAAGTTAGTCCCGTATTCGCGGGCGAGATTCTTTAGACGGCTGTAATTGTCGTGATCTGACGAGGCCGCGATCTTATTACAAGCGATGACCGGTACAGCTTTCGCCAGCAATTTTGGATATGTTTCAACAACCGCCGGACTAGCCGTGATGTCGACGAATATCGAGTTACGCAAATTTCGCTCGATTATCGCATCGGTAAATGCGGCGATATTCATCTCGTCGCCCACCGGCAATTTGTCCTTATAGTCGTTTAGGTCAAGCCCCTCGTCCGCGAGCAACGCCCGTGTACTGTTGGCAATGCCGACGACACGCAAATTCAACCGCATGTCATCGAGCAGATGCTGATGCTGCGCCGATATCTGACCGATCAACTTGCCGCCCACCGTTCCAACGCCCGCGATATATAGATTGATCTGTTTATTACCGTCGGAGAAAAACTCCTCGTGCAGAGTATTGACAGCCTTTCGTACGTCTCTTGACGAAATTACCGCCGAGATATTTCGCTCGCTCGAACCCTGAGCGATCGCGTGGATGTTGATGCCGTTATGTCCGAGCGTGGTAAACATCTTGCCCGACACACCCGTATGCTCTTTCATGTTGTCGCCGACGAGCGCGAGTATCGAAAATCCACTCTCGACCTTGAGCGGGTCGATGCGGCCTAGATTGATCTCGTGTTCAAACTCGATATCAACGGCGAGCTTTGCCATTTCGGCGTGCTTTTCCTCAATGGCAACACAGATCGAGTGTTCGGACGAGCTTTGTGTAATGAGGATCACGTTGATCGCGGTACGAGAAAGAGCGTCGAACAAACGTTTCGAAAAGCCTGGAATCCCGACCATGCCGCTGCCCTCTAGGTTGAGGATCGTGATCTGGTCGATGCTCGTGATGCCGCGGATCATCTCGTTTTTTGAGGCAGATTCTGCCTCGATAAGCGTGCCGTGATGGTCCGGTTCAAAAGTATTTTTGATCAGGATCGGGATGCCCTTTGCCATTACCGGATGGATCGTCGGCGGATAAATAACCTTTGCTCCAAAGTGCGACAGTTCCATCGCCTCGCGATATGTAATGTGAGATATCTGGCGGACATTCCGGACAAAACGCGGATCCGCCGTCATCATGCCTGAGACATCCGTCCAGATTTCGAGTACTTCAGCATCAACCGCTGCCGCGATGATCGCCGCCGTATAATCCGACCCGCCGCGTCCGAGCGTGGTCGTGTAACCCGCCGCATCGGATGAGACAAAGCCCGGAAAGATAGTTATCGGTGACGGATTTGCCGCCAAATGGGCGGTTATTCGCTCATTTGTTTCGGCAACATCAACGCCAGCTGATCCGTGATTAGAATCCGTTCGTATTAGCAGACGGCTGTCCACCCATTCGTTCTCAAGCCCTTCGACGGTTAGCAAAGCTGAAACAATGCGCGACGCGACGATCTCGCCAAAGCTCAAAATTCGGTCAAGGGTTTTAGGTGAAAGTTCGCGTATCAGCCTCACGCCTTCGCACAGGTTTTCGAGTTCCTTTATTGTCGATTCGACGAACTCAATGACAGGCGGATTAGCGTCCTCACCAAACAATTCACTAATAGCCGCAAGATGCCGGTCGCTGATATCACTGATCGCCTCGATGTAACCGTCGTCACCGCGTTCGGCGGATCGGCCCGCGGCGATCAGAGCATCGGTCGTGCCTTGCATCGCTGACAGGACGATCGCGCATTTACCATCGACACTCGTCCGGCGAATGATGTCAACAACTTGTCTTATCGCTTCGGGGCCGCCGACCGACGAGCCGCCAAATTTTAGGACCTTCATATCTTGCTCAACAAAACTCCGCGCAACGCGTCGTAATCGTTATCCATCTCTGTGCTGACCTTTGCTTTTAGATACAAATCGTCAACCGACGGCGGCGTTGTTCCAGACGTCCCGATTATCTCACGGACTGAATCAAACTTCACCGGATGCGCCGTTTCGAGGAAAAATCCTCGTCCGTCAGGGTAAGTCTCCAAATGATCGGCAAGTGCCCGGTAACCCACTGCGCCGTGCGGATCGAGAATGTAGCCGGTCTCTTGATAGACATCAAGCATCGTTTTGGCCGTTACCTCATCAGAGATGCTGACGGACGCAAGCTTTTCCTTGAGATCAACAAACTTATTACCAAATATCTCAAGGATGCGGACGAAGTTGCTCGGGGCACCAACGTCCATTGCGTTGGAGAGAGTTGCGACCGACTCGTGCGGTTCGTAATTTTGCGTCTCAAGAAATCGCGTGACGACATCGTTAGCATTGCACGCGGCGATAAATTTCTTTACCGGCAAACCAGAAATGTGAGCGAGGATGCCCGACGCGAGATTGCCAAAATTACCACTTGGCACCGAGATAACAGGCGGCTCGTCTTGCCACTGTTTTAACGCAAAGAAGTAATAAAACTGCTGCGGCAACCAGCGAGCGACGTTGATCGAATTGGCAGATGTTAGATGAACTTTTGATTGCAATTCGCTGTCAGCGAGCGCTTGTTTTGCCAAGGCCTGACAGTCATCAAAATTACCATGTAATTCCAATGTAGTTACATTTCCGCCCAGCGTGGTCAATTGCAATTCCTGCACCCTACTGACCTTTCCCTTTGGATACAGGATCACGACCTCGATGCCCTCGACACCATGAAAACCCGCGGCAACGGCTCCACCCGTATCACCAGAGGTGGCAACGATAACAATCGTTTTCTCTTTATTGTCCCGCGAAAAGTACCGCAGACAGCGGCTCATAAACCTTGCCCCTACATCTTTGAACGCCAGCGTCGGCCCGTGAAAAAGCTCAAGTGTTGATATTCGATCCGTTATGCGAACCAGCGGGAAGTCAAAATTTACCGTCTCAGAGCATATCTCAAAGAGTGTGTCGTCAGGTATTTCGCCCGCGATAAACGGCC
Organism: Pyrinomonadaceae bacterium; assembly: GCA_041745735.1. GTDB lineage: Bacteria > Acidobacteriota > Blastocatellia > Pyrinomonadales > Pyrinomonadaceae > OLB17. The sequence continues at coordinate 9,116 of JBGTII010000138.1, forward strand.
GGATCACATCGAAAGCGATCTGTTCATTCGGTATATCCGCAAGCCGTTCGACAAAACCAACACCTAGTCTAGGCAACCCAGACGGGAAATAGAGCCCCTTGTCGTCGGGTTGGCCATTGAGTACAGCGTCGCGAAACGAGACATGAGGCGACACGCGGTTTGTGCTAAAGTAGTGCATCAATAGATCGGGTGGGCAGAGCAAGCTAAGCAATAAATCATATAACGCATTGCCCGGTTTTAAGAAATATGGACGAGGTCAGCGTTAGGTCACCGGCAACAGTTTCGAACGTCGTATGCGGCTTTGACTGTCTAGGGTTTGCCCTTGAGGAGCCGTTTGACGAGATGACCGTTCGCAAGATCGACGCCTGCGAAGTGCGGATCATAAACCGCGACGACTATGGCTTGCCGACCGACCCGGCAAAGAATGTAGCCGGAGTCGCGTTGCAAGCATTGATAGACGCTGCTCAGATCGATCACGGTTTTGAGGTCGAGATCACCAAACACATCAAGCCCGGCAGCGGCATCGGGTCGAGCTCGGCAAGCTCGTGCGGAGCCGTCGTGGCAGCAAACCGGCTGCTCGGTGACAGATTTTCAAAGCTTGAATTAGTCGATTTTGCCATGGCCGGCGAGATGCTCGCCTCAGGCTCTCGACATGCCGACAACGCCGCTCCCTGTATTTACGGTGGTTTTACTCTGGTTCGCGCGGCTGATCCACTCGATATTGTCGAAATCAATTTTCCTGCTCTGTTCGCAACCGTCATTCACCCGCAGATCGAGATCAAAACCGCCGCGGCTCGTGCGATCCTGCCCAAAGACGTGCCGCTAAAAGACGCCGTCAAAAACTGGAGCAACCTCGGAGCCCTCGTTGCGGCCCTCAGCTCAGGCGATTACGATCTGATGGGCCGCTCGATGGTAGACCTAATTGTGGAACCGGCACGCAAATCTCTCATCCCAAAGTTTGACGATGTTAAAACCGCCTGTCTTGATGCGGGGGCGATCGGAGGAGGTATTTCCGGATCGGGGCCGTCGATGTTCATGCTTAGCGGCACCGCAGAGACTGCCGATGAAGTTAAAACGGCAATGCACGCTGTTTATTCGCAAACCGGTATTGATTTCAATATTTACGTCTCGCGGATACACCCCGAAGGCGTCCGTTTTGTTTGAGAACCACGCTGGCTATTTTCATTCAACATAAAACTGGTAAGATATTTATAGATGTTAACGCGTGAGTTAGAAGAAACATTGAGCTTTGCCGTCGATGAGGCGGTCAAGCACAAGCACGAATTTGTGACGCTCGAGCACCTGCTTTTTGCTCTGCTCGAAGACACGGCGGCGCGCGAGATATTGTTTAATTGCGGGGCACAGATCGAGGAACTTGCGCGGGCTTTGCAGGAATATTTCGAGACCCAGCTCGAAAAAATACCGGCTGACGTCAAGACAATGCCGGAGCTGACTTCGACGTTTCAATCGACGATCTCCTACGCGGTACTTCAGGCCGAGGGTAGCGGACAACCGGCGGTTGACGGCGGCAATATTCTCGCCGCTCTATATCAGGCCGAGCAATCGTACGCCGTTTATCTGCTCTTGCAACAGGGCGTTTCGCGGCTCGATATCCTCAATTACATTTCGCACGGCATCTCAAAAGTTGATGAGGGCGACATGCTGCCCGATTTTGATCTGGACGATGACGAAAATCCATTTCAGTCCGGACCTCGTAAGAAACCGCTTGAGAGTTTTTGCGTCGAGTTGGTCGCAAAGGCCGAGGCGGGCGAGATCGACCCGATCGTCGGCCGCACGGCTGAGATCGAACGCACGATACAGGTTTTGTGCCGCCGTAAGAAAAATAATCCTCTCTATGTCGGTGAACCTGGCGTCGGTAAAACGGCTCTGGCCGAGGGACTTGCGCTGAAGATCAGTGAAGGCAATGTGCCCGAGGTGCTTCAGGGAGCTAAGGTTTTTGCACTCGACATGGGCGCCGTGCTCGCTGGCACGCGTTATCGCGGCGATTTTGAACAGCGGTTTAAGGCGATCATAACGGAGCTGAAAGAACACGAAAACGCTATTTTGTTTATCGACGAAATACACACGATCGTCGGTGCCGGAGCGGTATCGGGCGGCTCGATGGATGCTTCGAACATATTAAAACCCGCGCTAGCAGAGGGGCAATTGCGATGTATCGGCTCTACGACACACGCAGAATACAAGGCTGCGTTTGACCGCGACCGCGCCCTTGCACGCCGCTTTCAGCGGATTGACATCAATGAGCCGACGGTCGAGGAAACCTACGAGATACTCAAGGGGCTCAAGCGTTTTTACGAACAGCATCACGGCGTCAAGTACGGCAACGATGCCTTGCGAACTGCCGCCGAGCTTGCCGGCAAGTATATTAATGACCGCTTTCTGCCGGACAAAGCGATCGACGTCATCGATGAAGTAGGTGCATCAGTAAAACTACTACCCGCAAGCCGCCGACCGAAAAAGATCTCGGTCCAGATGGTCGAAAACACCATCGCCCGCATGGCAAAGATCCCGCCAAAGACTGTCGTCGCCAACGAAAAAGAGCGGCTCAAGACTCTTCGCGACGACCTAAAGAAAACCATCTTTGGCCAGAACGATGCGATCAATGCGATAGTCGATGCGATACAAATTTCGCGTGCGGGTTTGGGTGCTCAAGAGAAACCCGTCGGGTCGTTTCTATTTTCCGGGCCGACGGGCGTTGGTAAGACCGAAGTTTCGAAACAGCTTGCCGAGGTTCTCGGTGTCGAGTTTATGCGTTTCGATATGAGCGAATACGCCGAGCCGCACACTGTTTCGCGGCTTATCGGAGCCCCGCCGGGCTACGTCGGTTTTGACCAGGGCGGTTTGCTGACCGAGGCGATCATGCGCACGCCGCACGCCGTGCTCGTGCTTGATGAGATCGAAAAGGCTCATCCGAATCTCTTTAATCTCTTGCTGCAAGTGATGGATTCGGCAACGCTGACCGACAACAACGGCAAGAAAGCTGATTTTCGCAATGTCATCTTGATAATGACAACGAACGCCGGTGCGAGGGAATTGTCATCAGGGGGTGTTGGTTTTAGGAACTCATCTGATACAAAGGGCAACGCCAAAGGCGTGATCGAGCGGACGTTTACACCCGAATTTCGCAACCGGCTTGATGGATGGGTTCCGTTCAAACCACTCGATATCGACATTATAAAGCTCATCGTCGATAAATTTATCAAGGAACTCAACGGCCAGCTTGCCGAAAAGCGTGTACTCGTAAAATTGACTGAAGGAGCCCGCGAATGGCTTGCGGTAAATGGTTTCGACGCTCGCTATGGCGCCCGCCCGATGTCCCGGCTCATACACGAAAAGATCAAACAGCCCCTCGCAAATGAGATACTTTTTGGCAAACTCAGCGACGGGGGTAGTGTCGAAGTCTTCTCAAAAGCTGATCAACTCGAACTAAATATCCAGACTGCTTAACTGATCAATTCCCTCCAATTTGAGTTGCTCGGTCATGCCGCAACTGTCGGTCGGCTTTCAGCCTGGGTTGGTTCGTTTGATTTCTGTAGTCCCTGGCTAAGCTCTAATACACCTCAATGCAGATCAACGAAAGGGTTATTCAGCTAAACGACCGACCGGTAAATACTGACGCGAGGTATGTGCTGTATTGGATGCAGATGTATAAGCGTGTGGATAACAACCATGCATTGATCTACTCGATCCGCCGGGCAAACGAACTAAAGCTGCCTCTCGTCGTATACGAAGGGTTGAAATACTGCTACCCGTGGGCGAGCGACCGGATACACACGTTCATTCTCGAAGGTGTTGAAGAAAAGGGGCTTGAATTTGAAAAGCTCGGTATACGCTACTTGTTTTATTTGCAAAACGATGCGAGTGCACCAAAAAATACGGTCGCCGCTCTCGCAAAAGACGCCGCGTTGATCGTGACCGACGACTATCCGTGTTTTATTATCCCCGAGCACAACCGCCGTATCGCTGAGCGGGCGGAGATACCGGTCTATGCGGTCGATTCGAACGGCATTATCCCGATCTCAAAGTTCGAGAAAGAAGAGTACGCCGCCTATACGATCAGACCAAAGATTAATAAGTTGCTCGACCGCTACCTAAAACATCTGCCCGATGAGATTGTCGAAGTTCCGAGTACTGGTATTGAAGTTGATTGTCCTGAAACGATCGTAACCGCCGCCAACATTGCTTCACTCATCGCCGGATGCGACATCGACCATATTGTTCCGGCATCGACTTATTACAAAGGCGGCACGTCTGAGGGTCGCAAACGATTAAAGAAATTCGTCGAGGAGATTTTGCCAGACTATGACAAAGCCCGGAGCAAGCCTGACCGTGACGGATCTTCGCGGCTTTCGTCCTACTTACACTTTGGCTACCTGTCGCCGCTTGAGGTCGCGCTTGCGGTGCAAAAAGCTGATACCCCGCAAGAGTCCATCGACGCATATCTTGAGGAACTGATAGTCCGCCGGGAGCTGTCATTTAATATGACACGGCACAACCCGCATTACGATTCGCTTGCGGCTTTACCCGCATGGGTGAAGAAAACGATGCGTGAGCATGCCGACGATGAGCGACAGTTCAACTATTCTCTTGAGCAGTTAGAGGCCGGCGAAACGCACGACGAGCTGTGGAACGCGGCCCAACGCGAAATGGTTGCGACCGGCGAGATGCACAACTATGTGCGGATGCTGTGGGGCAAAAATGTCATCGCGTGGTCGCCTTCGTACGAAGTAGCATTCGAAACACTCGTCCATCTTAACAACAAATACTGCCTCGACGGCCGTGATCCAAACTCGTATGCCGGTATCCTCTGGTGCTTTGGCAAGCACGACCGAGCATGGTTTGAACGGCCCGTATTTGGCCTCATCCGCTATATGGCAAGCCAGAGCACCGGTAAAAAATTTGATTCAAAAAAATATATTGAGTGGACACAAACTCTTTAGTTAGGTATTGACCTTTGTATTTTTATCTATATACTTAGGTATGTGCCTAATCAAGAAATAGATCGGGTCTTTTATGCACTTGGTGATCCAACACGGCGGGCGGTGGTGGAACGGCTCTCCGGCGGACCGGCCGCGGTTAAAGAACTTGCCGCCCCATTCACGATGGCTCTGCCGTCCTTTACGCAGCACCTTGGGGTGCTCGAAAAGAGCGGTCTTGTCCGCTCCGAAAAATCAGGCCGCGTCCGAACCTACTATCTAGTCCCCAAACGATTAAAGGCTGCCGAAAGCTGGCTCGAAACAAACCGCAAGCTGTGGAAGAAGCGCCTCGACCAACTCGATACATATTTACTTAAACTAGAGGAGAAATAACGTGACCGAACCCGTTTATAAATTTGACCCGGAATTTGATCTGTTTTTTGAGCGAACCATTGATATTAAACCCGAGCTTGTATGGGCCGCCTGGACACAGCCGGAGCACATCGTGCACTGGTTTACGCCGGCACCATGGAAAACTATTGACTGCGAGATCGATCTACGTCCCGGTGGCAAATTTTTCACCGTAATGCAGTCGCCCGAGGGGCAGGAGTTTCCAAATACCGGCTGCTATCTGGACGTCGTGGAGAACAAACGTCTGATCTGGACCGCCGAACTTGGCCCTGGGTTTCGGCCAAAACCAAAGACCGAAGAGATGGGGTTGACCGCCGTTATCACGCTCGAACCTGCGGGGGACGGCACAAAATACACCGCTCTCGCGATGCATAACAGCGTCGAGGATCGCAAAAAGCACGAAGATATGGGCTTTGAGCACGGATGGGGCAAGGCTCTCGAACAGCTCGTTGAATATATGAAACGTGTTTGACCTTTATGTGAGCGGCGACCACACGCCGCTCCAATCAAATTTTTCCGTCGCAGCAAATTGTTTTTTGTAGTCGTAGAACGATTCACCCTCATAAGCGTAGCCCTGATAGTAGAACTCTTTGCCCGCATCGATCGAAAACTCGATCTCTTTTAGCATCGTAAAAATACCAAGGCCACGGGCGGATTCGTCCGGGTCAAACGCCGCGTAAATCCCCGAAGTGGTCGTCGAACCAATGTCAAAATAACTGACGGCAACGAGGTTGTCTTTATTATAAACAGCTATCTCGCGTGCTTCGCATGGAATAGCGGCGGGTTCGAACGACAGAAAATCGTAAATCGACGCCGGAACACCGTAGTCGAACCGTTGCTTATGCCGGTGAAATAGATCTTCGGATTCCGGTGTGATCTTGATAGAGTTTAACTCAACCCGTAGGTCGCGATTATTACGTAAGTTGCGGCGTTGGCTTTTTGAGAATTGAAAATCTGCAAGACGTATCCGCAGAGGGATGACGCGACGGATCTCATCGCGATAGACGCCGAGGCTGTAACGAAAAAAATGTGTTCCAAAGTGCCTCCATGCGTCCGCGAGCACCATATCGAGCTGGCTGGGCGTCACCGAGTCGGCGTAAAATTCTTCATTTATAAGTATCAGGTCAGAGCCCGGCGTACCAGTCATAACCATTTTCCGCCCAGTAATCACGGGGCCGTTCGTTTGTAAATTCGATACTGCCGATACGTTTGATCTGCTTGATACCGTATTTTGTAGGGCTCGCAAGCCGCAAAGGAGCGCCGTGTTCATTCGTCAACGGGGCACCGTTCATCTCATACGCTAGCAATGTCTGGGGGTGCATTATCGCCTCGATATCCCAGCCGACATAGTATTTTTCATCGGGTGTTTTCATTGCAACGTATCGCGGCAGTTCGCTTGGCGAGGGCCCGCCGCAGGCCGCTACAAAATCGGAGAATCGCACTCCGGCCCAATGGACGATAGTGCTCCAACCCTCGATGCATTTTAGCTCAGTGATCATCTCGGTTCGGGGCATCGCCTTGATCTGGTCGATCGTCAACGCAGAGCCGCCGCCAATTCCGGTCACATTTAACCGCCAGTCGGACGCGGTGATCTCAGTCTCAAGACCCATGGCTCCATTGTATCTCGCGGCTGTGATCCGCGATGGATGAAACTCCGGAGCGAGCCGTTTTGGACTGTAAAAGGCTTGGCTGACGCTCTCGTTAAACTCAAATGTTCGCCTCAGTAAAGCGTTCTTGGTATCCTCCGGCATCCACCGCCAGCCAAATATGCCGAGCAAGCCAGCCATTCCACCGACCAAAAAACCCCGGCGGGAGAGGATGAACATTTGCCGTTTGGCATCCGTGTCGCTCATCGGTTCGCTCAGGTAGCGAAATTCTTTTAACGCCGTCGCTGTATTTTCTGGATCGTCGGGCCATGAGCGCGCCTTAGTATCGCCCTTGTTCTCAAGTTCGCGAACGCCATCGATGATGATATCTTTGTCTTCGCTCATGCCTCAACAACCTCCTCTTTTGGTGTTGCGGGTTTTTCAGCATCGACAACATCATAGCCCGATATCATCGAGCGAAAATTTGCCCAACCGGCCATCGCAACCTGAAAAACGTGCACCGCAAAAAACAAAACGAACAATATCGTCAACCAGAAATGTTCCCAGCGTGCCCATTCGTAACCGCCGAGCAGAGAGGTCAACCAGCTCATTTGCGTCGGCTTATAGATCGCGAGTCCGGTAATGACTGATCCCGCTCCCATCAGTATCACGCTTGTATATGCGATGCGCTGCGCGTCGTTGTACTTTCCTTGGGGAGGTTTGTTTTTGACGATGTGAGCGTCATGAAGTGCTACGAGCGGGGCCCGCCGAAACGATGCCGGAACGGGAAGCAGCGCCCGCCATTCCCCAGAGAGAAAAGTATAAATGATATAGGCGATACCATTTATGGTAAACAGCCACATAAAAAAGAAATGCAGCTGCAGCCCCTCAGCGAGGCGGTACGGTATGCCAAGAGTCTCGTAAAACAATGGCGGGAAAAAGTGAAAAATCTCGTAATACCCTAGCCGGAGTGAGTAGATCGCATTGGCCCAATAGATCAGCAGCCCGCTCCAGATCATCAGCGCGAGCAGCGGGAAGTTGATCCAGTGCATCCAGCGAACAGCAAGCGGGTGTTTTTTTTCTAGTTGCTTTTCCATTAAAACAAATTGATTATGCTCCGGCCGCGGCAATATGTCTACGCATTGCCGGCAGGATTGCCTGGGCCAATAGGGTGTTGTCGGCGGCATCCATTTCCGATACGACAAAAACCGCATGATGCTCTAACTGAAAACCCGAAGCATTAAGCGAGCCGTCAAAATGTTGGTTGACCGGCCCGTCAGCCGCGGCTGGCAGATCGGTATCGGCCACTAGCACCGAGATGAGCTTGCCCTGACGCCGCAAAACTATGTGAGCAAATCGACGGCCGTTATAGATGCATGAATGAGCCTCAACAAACTCGATCCGCGACTGATACTTGTCGCCAAAAATATCTTTTGCAGCGGCAAAGACCGTCTTGTCGAGCCGCTTGTTTGTAGCCCCGTATTTGGTTGCCGCCTCGTCAAGCGAGACCGGGTTTTCCGCTAAATTAAATTTGACCGCACAGTTCTTATGATCGCCGACGGCGTGCTCCGCCAGCTCTTTCCACCCGACCCTTACAGCCTCGACGAGCCGAGCTTTGTTAGCCTCAATTAACGTATCGTTTTGGCTATTAGCGTTTGCAGTGACCGGCTCACGCGGCAGACCGATAAACAAAAATGCCCCAGCTATCAAGAGAACCACACATGCAAACCCGATCGCCGGGATCAGCGGGCGAGCGGAAAAACTCTTCCAAAAACTGGGACGCAGAGCCGCCTGTTTAAGTTCGCCACTTAGCCGCGTGACAAATGCGGGTTCGGCGTTTAGCTCAGGCACCGCCATGACCGCTCCACGAACACGGTTACGCAATTCGCGGCAATCGGTGAGAAAGACGCGGCAATCGCCGCAGTTTTCGAGATGCCGCAGCACGTCGTGATTCGTCTCAACGAGCAGTTCATCGCTGAGATACGAGTCGACCATTCTCCTAAATTCCTGACATTGCATGATCTCTTATCCCTGGGCGGCGATGCCGTGATCTCTGGCCGACTTTGCTAATACCTGTCTCAAAAGACGCCGCCCGCGATGAAGCCGCGACATAACCGTGCCGATGGGCAAACCCACCATTTCGGCCGCCTCCTTGTATGAAAACTCTTCGACATCGGTCAGGAGCACTACGCTGAGGTACTTTTGCGGCAATCCTTTTAGTGCCCGTAAAATGTCCTCATCGGTTATCTCTTGAGGAATGGGCGGCTCAAAAGCGACCGTTTCGGCGATCTGTTCCTCGGCATCTTCGACGAGTTTTAGCTGGCCTAGCCTCATCCTACGTTTTCCGTTTACGCGATAAAGTATCGTTATCAGCCAGGCACGGCAGTTTGTATCAGGAGCGTAACGATGAAAGCTTTTTAGCGCCTGCACAAAAGTTTCCTGCGTCAGATCTTCGGCAACTACTGTGTCTCTAACCAACCACCTTGCAACCCTAAACACGTCCGGCATCAACGGCAAAGCCTCAGCCTCAAAGGCCGCCCAATTATTATCCTGCTTTCCCCCGATCCCAAACATAAGTAAACGGGCCGCCTTAAATCTAATGTCCAACACCACTCTGATTATTCCACGATGTTGCAAAAAAGAGGTGTTGGAATAAACCGCTGTCCGTTGGGCATTTTAGATTTGACGGAACCTGGCCATTATAGGCCGTTTCAAATCGTCAAAGGAGAAAATTAACAATGATAAGAACAACTATCGTATTTGCCCTTTATTTACTTATTTTTACCGCCGTTGTAATGTCTGCCTCAGCTCAGGATATGATGGCCAAATCCGACAATATGATGTTGGACGATAGGCGGCCGGTCGTGGTGTTTATCCGTGCCGACTGGTGTCCATACTGTAAAGAGCTTGAGCCAAAGATGTCCAAACTCGTCGAGCAGTATGGCGACAAACTCAAATTTGTAATTCTCGACATCACCAACCAAGCGGCGACTGAAAAATCAGCCGTGATCGCAAAGGAAGCCGGCCTTGCCGAATTTTTTGAAATGAACAAGACCAAAGCGTCGACGATGGCTATTTTTAAGGACAAAAAGAAAGTCTATACGCTGTATCACAATTCCGATGAAAAAGAAGTCGCGGCTGCGTTTGAAAAAACGTTGAAGGAGTAAGCGATGACAAAGTTATTTGTAGTTTTTACATTTGTTCTTGTCTGCTGTGGCGCGCTGACCTCTTTAAGTTGCGGCAAGATATCAACCGGGCGAACTTTCGCTGTCAGCGTTGAGGCGACCCCACCCAAGCAAGCATTCGAGCCTCTCGCAGTCGACCCCTTAGCAGGGGCCTCGGCGGAGGGCGCATTGATCCCGGCTGCTAGAGCTCGCAACGCACCCGAAGAGACCAAGGGCGAATGGATCAACTCCGGCGCCCTCACCCTAGCCGGTCTCAAAGGTAGGGTCGTGTATATCGAATTCTGGACGTTCGGTTGTTACAACTGCATCAACACGCTGCCGGCGGTCAAAGGTTACGACAAAAAGTTTCGTGACAAAGGGCTGACCGTTATCGGTATCGAGACGCCCGAGTTTGACTCGGAACGCGTACTCAACAACCTGGTCGCTGCTGTTAAGAAACGCGGCATCGAGTACCCGGTTCTCACGGATTATGGGTCGAAAAATTGGGATGCCTACGACATTAATGCCTGGCCGACGATTGTGATCATCGACAAACAAGGCCGCATTCGCTACCGCCACATCGGCGAAGGCGCGTACGACACGCAGGAGAGAGTTATCAAAACTTTACTTGCGGAATAAGGGGTGTCGCTACCAGTTGACCTTGCCTTCTTGCGAGGTGTCGATCTGGGTCAGTTCGACACCCTCGTTGTAGAAAAAGATCTTCATGTTGTCGAACAAAAACTGGTGCGAATCGGGATTTGAGACATCGAGGCCAAAATGATTGATGAGCTGCTTTTGCTTTTCCTGCCACTCGGCCCAACAACCTTGGCACATCTCTTCGCCGATCTGTTGCCCCAATTCAGTTGGGATCGGAGCGTAACCAAGCGGTTCGTTTTTCTGCCCGCAGCGGGCACATTTAAATTTGTCACCAAATAAAGCCATACGAAAATCTTATCACAAGCCTTGAGCAAGCAGTATCGCAGCCAGCACGTCGTCATCGGACGGTTTGAACAGGCTTACCGCCTGAACCTTGTAATACGCGATCTTACCGTTGCCGTCGATGACAACGACACCGCGAGCCGAACGGCCCGGCAACCACGATTTCATATCGTACTGCTCTGAAACCTTTCGGTCGGCGTCCGACAGCAGCCGCAGCGGTAACTGATTCTTCTCTGAAAAATCGTGATGCGACTCGACAGTGTCGGTCGAAATACCCACAACCTCCGCACCCGTCGCCTGATACTCCGACCAATGATCGCGAACCGAGCAAAGCTGTGCCGTGCAGACGGGTGTGTTGTCGCCCGGGTAAAACAACAGGACCACCGTACGTCCTTTGTAATTACTCAACCTCCAATCATTGCCCTCGCCGTCCTTTAATGTGAAATCCGGTGCTGTATTGCCAGTCTTCATGTGGTCTCCTGTTGAAAATCTCTTATGTCTCTAAATGGTTTGTCAGCGTCGGTAAAATCCGGCCGGTAGTAATGCGAAGCTGATTCGTATTCCTGCATGAAACCTTCGTCAATGCCGAGATCATTGAGCAGCGAGACCGCCTCGAACCACTCGCCTTCACTGATGCGACGCGAAAGCAAAATGTAGCGGTCATCTGTTGCCGCTTTGTTTGTGGCGTAATATTGAGCCATCAGCGAGATCGCGGTTTTGGGCGACAGCTCATCGCGGATCCAGCGCAGGTTTTCATCGATTCCGGCGATGTCATTTGGCAACACAAGTAACCGGATCATCAAGCCGCGTCTTAATAGGCCATCGTCACCAAAAATCAAAGATTCACCCATCTGACGATGCATTTCTTTGATAGCGGCACGGGCGTGCTCTTTATAATCGCGAACTTTGGAATACTGAAAACCCGATCCCGAATCGGCGTATTTAAGGTCGGGTAAGTAGATGTCAACAATGCCGTCGAGCAATCGCAAAACCTCAACCGAGTCGTAGGCGTTGGTGTTATAAACGATCGGCAACCGCAAGCCTTTTCCCGCCGCGAGCATGATCGCTCTCGCCATCTGCGGTGCAAAATGCGTGGGCGAGACAAAGCCGATATTGTGACAACCCCGATCCTGTAGCTCGAGCATCATGTCAGCGAGGCGTTCGTGGGTTATTTCGTTCTTTTTCTGCTCTTTGTGGGTTTGTGAGATCTGGTAGTTTTGACAATAGACACAGCGGAGATTGCAGTTGCCGAAAAAGATGTTCCCGGCACCGTTTGTACCTGAGAGGCAAGGCTCTTCGCCAAAATGGGCGGTGTAACTTGAGACGATCGGCAGGCGGCCGGAATAACAGGCGGCGATCTCGCCCGCGAGTCGGTCGTTGCCGCAATCTTTGGGGCAGACAGTGCATGAACGCAACAGCTCTTCGAGAGCGATCACACGTTCCTCTAGTTTATTCTCCGCCAAGAGTATCAGGTACTTTGCGTCCACGTTTTTCACCAATTTTGGCTGTTTTCATGCCCTTGTTCTTACCCTTTCTAGAATACTGGCTTGCGATCTCTTTCGGGGCGACCTCACGGGCGAGATGCCAGGTAAAATCCATCTCAGCGTTGACGGTCGCGGTCGCCATGCGGGTCTCTCGCAACATCAATACGCTACCCCAAAAGATGAACATGATGCCGACAATCCCGATCGGGATCGGCAGCCAACGATAAGTATTAAAGATTGCTGCGACCGCGATCGTCACGCTCGTCAGCACAAAAAACATCAGCCCGTAATAAAACGCCTGCATCGCCCGCTGTAAGATACGCGCACGGCTCGTTACTTTATCCAGCAGATCAACGATCACCTCGACCCGCCTGTCATAGAGCGGCACGTCATCTTTGTCTTCAAGATAGATCAGATCACTCAAGCGTTCCTCAAGTGCGCGTACCCTGTCGACAACACGACCAAGACGCGTCGATGTCGACAGTACAAGCGAACCCGTCGCCGAGATCAACAAGGACGGGGTGACCATCGCAGTCAAAAACTCGATCGTGGAGTTTAAGGCATTAGCATTTACAAGTTCGAGACCTGCCATAAAGTTAAACGCCATTTTTGACCCGCGCGACCTCGCGTCCCATACGACCCGTAACCATGTACCACATCATCTTAAAATCGCTGATAAACGACCACAGCGGAAAGCGAAAGCTGGCAGGTTTGTTTTTTTCGACGACAAAATGGGCAAACCAGGCGAACGCGTAGCCAACCACAAAGAACGCCGGGAAGTAATACCAACGTCCTGTCCAGACAAACCAAACGAGCAGCAATATCCCAAGTGACGTGCCGACAAAATGCAGCAACCGCGTCATCGGCAGGCTGTGCTCGGAAACGTAAAAGTCCCAGAATTCAGTGAAATTGGTCGGGTTTGAGGTCATATTCGCCGCCTCTCCTATTGGGCGAATATTAATACTTTATGCGGCTTGTTTCAATTCGGCGGGCCGCTTGCCAGCGTCAAACTGGCGGATATTTTTGGCCCAGCCAAGCTTTTCAAAGATGCGGATGGCGATCCAGTTCATATCAAATTGATACCACTCGGTGCCGTGACGCGCAGAGGTCGGCGACATGTGGTGATTGTTGTGCCAGCCCTCGCCAAACGTGAGGATCGCGACGAACCAATTGTTGGTCGAAAGATCGCCGGTGTTATGCGGGCGTTTGCCGTAGAGGTGGGCAAGCGAATTAACGAACCACGTCGTGTGCCAGCCAAAAACAACGCGTGCCGCGACACCCCAGACGACCATCGTCCAACCGCCGATAGCGAACAATATCAACGCCGAAACAATGATCGGCACGTAGAAAAAACGTGAAATAAGTACATGGCCGCGATCTTTCAACAAATCGGGTACATATTTTTTCATCGTCGCCTCATCATGGTCCTGCGCTTTGCCCCACAGCACCCAGCCGATCTGCGGCCACCAAAACCCGGATCGAGCCGAATGCGGATCTTTGTCGGTATCGACAAATTTGTGATGCATCCGATGGGTCGCGATCCACTTATCAGGCGGGTCCTGTACCGACATCGTCGCAAAAATAGAGAGCGTATATTCAAGCCATTTCGGCGCCTTAAATCCGCGATGCGTTAGCAAACGATGCCACCCAAGCCCTACGCCAAGGCTGCCGACGATCCAGTTGCCAATCAACATTGCCGCAAGGTTCTGCCAGCTAAATGTCCATAGGACAGGTATTGCCAGCAGATGAAACGACGCGACAATCGCGAGATTTTTCCAGTTAGGACCTCGCCGGGGCGCATCAAACTCAAGGATATTTTGCATTAGATCGATATTAGAACGGCTAAAGTATAACGATATAAGAGTAACAGGTCGCAGGCGGGGTGGTTGTAATAGATTTGTCAGAAATGCAGTGTCGGAACGTAGGTCACGCTCTCGATTCGGCAATCTGCTTGAGCATGGCGTTGCGAGTAGAAACTAAGTTAGTTAAATGCCGCTCGAGAAAAAGCCTATCGGCAATCTTGCCGAGGACCCCAAATGGCGATTCCCAAACCAGCGTGTCGCGCATCAGCGTGCCGTTCTCGACAAACAGAAATTCGTGGGTGTGTTTGAAAGATTTGAAGATGCCCTCGGTCATCTCGTCAACAAACAGAGTCGGACGTTCAAATTCAGTTACTTTCACCGTCAGCCGCTGCCGCATTCCAAAATGCGTCCCTTCGAACGTCACCGTCTGGCCCAAACCGATCGTGCCATCAGTAACTCCGGCGACGACTATCTCATTCGTCTGTGCAGTGGTCTCGGTGTGAATGCGAATATCACGCATCAGATCAAAACAATCTTCGGCGCGGGCGTGGATGAGAGTTTCGAGGACGATAGTGGGCATTGGTTAAAAATTAACCCGCACAAATTCTGCGATCCCGACACCGACACCGCCGGCAACGATCTCAAGTCCCGCACCGACTATCGAAAAGATCAATATCGGAAGGATAGCTGCGGCGATGGAGCTGTATTGTTTTCTTATGAAAAATCCGGCCAGAAAGAAAGCACCGAGTGCCATCAGCACCGCGACGATAAACGCCAGCACGACAAATGCCCCGAGCCCCCACGTTGCGTCGCTCTCGCTAAAGCCATTCATCACGACCAGCATAAGCAAGAAGATCACAACACCGGCCGCGATGTTCGCGATCAAGGTAATCAGAAATGCTGTTATTTTTGCGGCCACAATTTTTTATTTATCGATCTGTACCCATGCACCGGTCGCGGGCTTGACGCCGTACAGGCCGCTCTTTTCCATTGTGTATAGAATGCCGTTTGCGGTAAACAGGTGCATTGTGTTGGCAAATTCGGGTTTACCGATCTGCTTCCACGCCCCGGTGTCCGGGCTTGTTTCGTACAGGCCGCCGCCTGACTCGATGGTGTAGATAGCCCGGGCAAAAACCGAAGGCTAATACACCACGAACCTATTGGCAGCTACTTTACGTCCATCAACTTCCACAGAGACATCATATTTGCCGATTTCCCACATACCGGATTCACGATGTCCGTGTCCATACGTTCTTGAGCTTGTGTTCCAATCGCGGGGTTTCGAGAAGGGCAGATCCTGTCTGACGAAAGCCCGGCCGTTCAGCATCCAGGTCACCGTCATACTGAAAGTCGCGGGGTTGTCAATCGCATACTTCACCGAGAATTCATAGTAAACCGTCTTCAACGAGGCTTTTGAAAACCGTGTTTGGTATTCCCGCACTCCTTGGGGCGGCGGCAGATCGCCATCTGCCGTAAAGAATCTAAACGAGGTAACCGTGCCGCCCACCGACGGAATGTCGGAGAGGAATACGGTCTCGTCACCAGATGCTCCGGCTCCGCTACTCACTACAGCTTTGTTCGGGTCCTCGTAGTCGGCGGGGAGAGCGACGGCAGCGGTTCCGGCCGAGAGAGGGCCCAACTCCTGCTGCGTTACCGCAAGCTTCGGTGCGATCCTTTCTAATATCTTTCGCGCTTCTTGCGGAAACGCTTTGGTCATGGCAAGGGTGTCGCTCTTTTGACGCTCTGCTTGTTGGGAGGTCATCTTCCCGAGCGCGGCCAACGCGTTGATTTGGTGCTCATAACTCTCTCGCGGCATCAAAGTATATCCCTCAAGAAGGTTTTGACCGGTCATAATAACCACATGCCGGGGGCGGCCCTGTTCATCCGTCGATTCGGCATTGCGAATATCCTCCTGCATTTTTGCGGTCATGTGGCCCAGGTTGCGCTCGTCAGTTTTAAGCTTGGAGGCTGGGTCGCCCCCCCCGTTTGCCGTTCCTTGCGCTAATGCCTCACCCGCCAGAACCGCTGTCCAAGCGAAAGCAAGTAGCCAGGATCGATAAGCCGGGAACCTCATGGTTTTTTCACCCCTGTGGCATAACATTTTTTAGGTCTGCTGGGCCTAACTTCACTATAGAAACCGCACTTGGTTCTGAGCTTTGCGCTAAAACAGCTTGTGTCAATAAAATTGAATGCACGACATTTGGGATCTGCCGCACATCCGGCTCGACATGACTCAACGGTGAGGCCCTCCTGATTTTGATATGGTAGGGCACCCGCTAAGCCACGAGTGGCATTGCTCTCAAGGGTCACCGTCAACTCGTTTTTCATTCCCACCGTACAGCAAGCATTTGGTGCTTTTGCACCTGCAGCCTCCACGCTCCAACTTAACAAGCAGTATGGTTGAGACCCGTACACCAGCGGTATCCCGTTCGGTTTGATGTACTGGTACGAGCGGCAACGCTGCTGTGGGGCCTTGGCGCACGCGTCCTGGCACGCCTGAAGGTTCGTAACTAGAAGAGTTTCGTAAACGTATGACCCGACAGAGTTCCCCCCGAGCCATGTGTTGTCCTCAACGGTGAACTGTGCAGCAGCCTCGGCAGTCGGTCCGTCGTTGCGGGCCAGGCGCGCTTGAAGAGCGGCCATCTCACGTCCAATAGCGGCGAGCCTCGTATCGATCTCCTTTATTTGCTGTCGCGCCAGCGCCGGAAAAAGCTTTGTCTCAGCGACAGCCCGTTTGATCCGGGCGTTAGCAACCGTTTCCGACATTCCTCCGGTCAATGTGGCGATCGCCACTTGTCGCTGAAATTCCTCGCGCGTCAGAAGAAACCACGTTCGGCCAGAGCCCTGTCGTTTGGAGATGACAAGATAGTCCGACCGGCCGGATTCATTCATAGTCCCAAGCTTCTGAAGATCGGTCTGGAGCATGGCGCGATATTGTTCCAGGTACTCCTTTTCCGCACGAAGCTGTTCGATGCGGCCTTCCACATCCGTTGTTGTCTGTTGCGCAATGGAAACGCCAGACAACAGCACGATGGCGAAAAGCTGGATTGAACGCAGAATTTTGATGTTCATGGCTCACCTCCGCAAATGCTTAAAGAAATACATCGCTCCAACAGGTTGCAGACATCGATGCGTGAGGCAGCGACATTCGGCCGAATGTTGAGATCGGTATTTTTGAAAGGTTTATATCACGTTAGATTTGAAAAAACAAGGGTGGAAACCGCCCGATTTGAGTTTTGCAAACGGGTTCAATCAGCAAACGCGACGCTCAATTTTTTGAACGGCATTGACTGGCTCTTGTCTATGTCATCGGTACCGTCGCGGTCGATGTAATTGTAGAGAATGTCACGCTGTTGGGGGACGTAGCCGGCTTCGCGGATCTGGTAGCGGAGATCGCGTTCGTTTGCTTCGACGTGAGCACCGGCTGCGGATACGACGTTTTCTTCGATCATGATCGAGCCCATGTCGTCAGCGCCAAATCGCAGTGCCGTCTGGCCGAGCTTTAGCCCTTGTGTAAGCCAAGATGCCTGGATGTGCTGGACGTTGTCGAGGAACAGACGCGAGACGGCGACCATTTGCAAGTAATCGATACCGGTCGGTTCCTCGGTGATCTTGCGCCCGAGAGCGGTGTTTTCGCGTTGGAATGTCCAAGGTATAAACGCCGTAAATCCGCCTGTCTCGTCTTGGACATCGCGGATCCGTTGCAGATGCCGCACGCGGTGGGGAATGCGGTCGCCTATTCCAAACATCATCGTGGCCGTCGAGATCAGCCCGACCTTGTGTACGGCACGCATCACATCAAGCCATTCTTGAGTGTTGCATTTGGTCGAGACACGGGCGCGGACTTCGTCGTCCAATATCTCGCCGCCGCCGCCTGGTAATGAGTTCAAACCGGCGTCCTTGAGCCGCTGCATTATCGTCTCGTAATCTAGCCCCGAGATCAGATGAATATTATGTATCTCAGGCGGCGAAAAGCAGTGAAGCTGAAAATTCGGGTATTTGGCGTGCAATGTTGAGAGCAAATTTTCGTACCACTCGATATTAAAATCTGGGTGCAGCCCGCCCTGCATCAGCACACCGGTGCCCCCGAGGGCGATGGTCTCGTCGATGCGCTTTTCGATCTCTTCGATCGAGTGGACGTACGTTTCGGGCTTTCCCGGCCGCCGGTAAAATGCGCAAAATGTACAGACGACGTTGCAAACGTTGGTGTAATTAATGTTGCGGTCGATTATATAGGTGACGACATCGCCCGGATTTTTTCGCTGGCGTATCTCGTCCGCCGCCAGCCCGATACGGACGAAATCATTTGATTCGAGCAGAGCGGTGCAATCTTCGGCGGTCAAGCGCTCGCCGGCAAGGGCTTTGTCGAGAATAGGTTGGATCATGGTTTCCACTTAATCTTGATTCTATCAAAACGCTCTAAAAATTCACCTCAGAGCCACGACAGGACACTGAGAAAATAATGTGGTGAAATATTCCTGATGGCGAGAAGTGTGAAATTCAAAACTCAATTGACGAGATCTCCGGCTGATTCGGGCTGGCATTTTCTGGTCGTGGATCGTGAAACCGTCGCCAAGCTCGAGTTCACCGGCAAATTCAAACGCATCGTCTGCACGATCAACGGCAAAGAGCCGTTTCAATGTGCTCTGCTGCCCTCAGGCGACTTGTTTTACATAATCGTCAACAAGAAAAAACGTGATTCGATGGGTATCCTCGCGGGCGACACCGTCGATGTGCTGCTTGAAAAGGACGAAAGTAAATACGGGCTGCCGATGCCTGAGGAATTCGAAGAGGTTCTAAAGCAAGACCCCGACGGCGACCGAATGTTTCATGCTTTGTCCGACGGGAAACAGCGGTCAATACTCTATTTGTTAGCTAAGCCAAAAGACATCGATGTCCGCATCCTCCAAGCTCTGCTGATCGTCGAGCACATGAAGGAAAACGACGGCAAGATCGTCGACAACAAGTTATACGAAGAGCTCAAGCGGCCGATATTCTAGTCGTGGGTGAAAACCAGCGTCTTATTCTCGCTGATAAGCTTGTTTTTGCCCGCAAGCTCGAAATACAGTTTCATACCCTGACGCATCGAATCGTCAATCGAATACGAAATATTTTCAGTCAGATAGCTTTTCATATCGTCGCGGCTAAGGCCCATCTCGGCTGCGTAATTTGCGGCAATGTCGTCCGCGTGAGCAAAGCCCTCGTCGCGTGCCGCCGCCAGATCGATCGCACACGTCTCACGCCGCGTCATCCACATTGCGAAAACAAAACCGAGGCCCGTGTGCTGATGCCATAATTCCGCAAGGTCAAACGCCCGAACTGCGGATTGCGGATCGCGGATCGCGGAATCGGAAATTCGTAACGCTGGATCTCCGATCAAGAGTGCTGCGTCGGAGGTCGCAAGCATCGCGTCGATATCGGGCTCGGCATCTATCCATTCCGGTTCAAAACCCAGGAATTCGCGAAAGATGATCTTTGTCAGAACGACAGAGGTCTTGGACGAAACATCTAGCGAGACGCTTTTAACATCTGACAGGTCTTCACCCTTTGTTACGAGACAAACGCTGCGGACACGGTGTTTTGCACCGACACAAACGTCAGGTATTAACTGCACGTCGTCGATAATCTGATACGCAATGACAGGTACGAGGGCGGCGTCAACGCGGTCTTCGGCAAGCAATTCGGCGGATCTTGCGGGGGCGTTGTCGAGGATCAGCTCCACGCTCCCACGGGCACGGCCGTAGAGAAACGACCACACGAGCGGTGCGGTATTTGAGTAGCTCGATGCGGAGATGCGTGGAGTCGGCATAGTTTTAGGCCAATACGTCCTTAAACTCTGGAGTTCGGTCGATCAGCTTTTTTGCGTACGGACAGGTAGCGACGATCTTTAGCTTGTTTCTGCGTGCAAAACTCACAGCCTCAGCTACGAGATCTTGTCCTATCCCCTCGCCGCGGAGCTTCTCGCTGACCTCGGTGTGAAAGATCGTGATCTCGCTCGGCTCTGACTTTGAATAAGCCAGTTCCGCAAGACGTTCACCATTCTCGTCGATGAAAAAGGTGCCCTTTTTCTTATGCTCTTCGTGCTTGATGTTCATCATATATTTAGCCTAATAAGTAACCACGCCAAAGCGCAAATGTTGATTGACCCGTTCTTTTCCATTAATCTTTAGGATCACAATGAAAATATACGATATTACAGTTCCGATCAGCGCAGAAACCCCGATCTATAAGGGCGACCCTGGCGTTGAGGTAACGTCCTTCAAATCGATCGCCGACGGCTCGTCGGCAAATGTGTCGCACATCTCGCTTGGAGTCCATACGGCGACGCACATCGACGCGCCAAATCATTTTATCGATGGCGCAAAGCGCATCCACGAGATCGATCCCGAAAAACTCGTCGGCCCGTGCCGCGTGATCGAAGTGCCGGAGGATGTCATCGCTATTGAACCTGAGCATGTCGGTGATCTCGGCGGTATGACGCGTGTGCTGTTCAAGACGCGTAATTCGAGGTTTTGGGCGACACCCGAGAACGGGTTTCGTGCTGATTTCACTTATCTGACGCCGGCAACGGCAAAATTGCTAGTTGATAATAGTGTCGTGCTGGTAGGCATCGATTACCTATCGATCGAAAAGAGCAGCTCGCCCGGCCATCCGGTCCACATCACGCTGCTTGAAAAAGAGGTCGTCATACTCGAAGGCGTCGATCTGCGTGAGGTTGCCAGCGGTGATTACGGCATTATCTGTATGCCGCTAAAGTACATTGGTGGTGGTGGTGACGGATCGCCTGCGCGAACGATGCTCTGGGAAAACGAATGAACGTTAACGACTCGCTCTACCGCGAACGTGCCTTTGCCATTGTCCGTCGGATACCAAAAGGCCAAGTGATGACATACGGCCAACTCGCGATCGTGCTTGGTGAAGGCTACACCGCCCGCACTGTGGGCTATGTCATGCACGCCTCAGACGACGATGTGCCGTGGCAGCGCGTAATAAACTCGCAAGGGAAATGCTCGACCGGAAAGCTCACTATCCCAATAAACCTCCAACAGGAAATGCTCGAAGCCGAAGGCGTAATATTTAACGCCGTCGGGAAGTGCGATCTAGGAATTTTTCAGTGGTGGCCGGAGGGTTTCGAGCCTGAGGATGATGAGCAGATCAGCCTGTTCGAAAGTGTTTAGCTGATTCGTTTCATTTTCCATTCTTAATTTTACATTCTGCATTGTCCTAACGTCCCCATTTGAGTTTGTCTCTCAACACATCAAAATAGTTACGATTACTCGGCTGGACGAGGTTAAATGTCGTTTCACTTTTGCGGATAATGACGCGGTTCGCGGCATGCATCCGGTGGCCGGTCTGGCCGTCAAAGGTGAGGACCACACCCTCATTCTCATCTTTTAGTTTCAGCTCGACCTCGGCGGCGTCGGGAATAACGATCGGCCTATTGGTAAGTGTAAAAGGACAGATCGGCGTCATAACGACCGCATTCATTGACGGGTAAATGATCGGCCCGCCCGCCGAGAGATTATACGCGGTCGAACCGGTCGGCGTCGAGACGATCAGCCCATCAGCCCGAAACGAGTTTACAAACAGCCCGTTGAGATGCACGTCAATCTCGATTATGCGAGCAAGTGCGGCTTTGTTCATAACAACGTCATTGAGCACGCGTCCCGCCGCCATTTGTTTGTTGCCCCTCAACAGCTGGGCCTCGAGCATCACTCGGCGGTCTATCTCGTATTCTCCTGCGATGATCGCCTCAATGGCGGGAAACATCTCCTCTATACGAAAATCCGTTAGATAGCCAAGGCTGCCGTAGTTGATACCAAGCACCAGCACATCGTCCGCACCGATCAACCGGGCGGTCGCGATCATCGTGCCGTCGCCGCCGAGTACGACGATGAGGTCGGCATCTAGCGTCGATTTTTCGGCGTCAGGTGTTCCTGCCTCGATGACCTCGCCGGCCTGATCGATGCCTTTTTTTCGCAACCACGCCGACAGCTCTCCCGCCGTCGCCCTTGCTTCGGGGTGATCCGGTTTGACCACAATGCCGACTGATCTGATCTGATTACCTTTCATTTCGCTCAATATCGAGGTTTATCATCGATGAAATACACAGAAACTGCAAGTATTTTCGGCGCTTCTGGCGTAATTACGTTTGATTTGACGGCGCTTTTTGCTAGAATTACGGTTTGTCCATACAGACTTATTTTGTTCGTATTCTGAGTTAAGTTAGGTACCAATCGATGTTAAAGTTTTTCACCCGTCTCGAGAAAACGCGTAATTTCCTTCTTTTCCTTTTTGCCATTGTGATGGTCGGCAGCCTGGTGTTTTTCTACACTCCCCAGAGCAATACGTCCCTCGCTAACCTTGCGCAAAGTGATGAGACCGCCGCGTCGGTCGCCGGTAACAAGATCTCGGTCGGCGAGCTTGTCCGTCAAAAGGAAAATTACAGCCAGTTTAGCCGCGGCCAGAGTTTTCCGGCAAAAATGATCCTCGAGGGGATGATCGGCAGCCGTATCGCCCGCGTAGAGGCCGAGCGTCTGGGCCTGACAGCAAGTGATGCCGAGGTTGCAGCCCGCATCCGCGAACAGTATAAATCCGCCGACGGCAAACCGTTTGACGAGGAAAAATATAAGCAAAATGTGACGGAGCAATTTGGCAGCATCTCGACGTACGAACAGAGCGTTCGGGACGACATCAGCTACAAAAAGCTTGATGCGTTTATCACTTCCGGCGTAACCGTTTCTGAGGAAGAGGTGTTGAACGATTTTCAGCGTAAGAACACCAAGTTTGACCTTTCGTATGTGTCAGTAAGCACGACCGACCTTGCTAAAACCATCCAGCCGACAGACGCCGAGCTGCGTGAGTATTTTGACAAGAACAAGATCAATTATTACATCAACACTCCGCAGAAAAAGATCAAATATATCTTTATCAACACCGCTAAGATCGGCGAAAAGCTACAGATCGCCGAAGTTGACCTGCGAGCAGAATATGACGCACTGCCGGCAGACAAAAAGCTCGCCGGAGTCGCCGGACAGGAAATTGTCCTTCGCGTGCCAAAACCCGATCAAGAAAGCGTAGTGCAAGCAAAGGCAGGCGAGCTGATCACACAACTTCGTAAGAATGGTTCGGCCGTGACCGAAGAGGCTTTTGCGACAATGGCCAAGGGCCAGTCGGAAAACCCGGCGTCGGCATCTAGCGGCGGCAAACTTGTCGGCCCGGTTCGGGAAAATCCTAACAAGCCTGATGATCCGTACCAGCAGCTTTTGAAACTTAAGCCCGGTGAGGTGACCGAGCCTATCAGCTATCAGAGCCGTATCTTTATTCTTCGCCGCGGCGAGGATATACCTAAGAGTTACGAACAGGCCAAGAAAGAGATCGAGGTCAGTCTTCGCAATCGAAAGGCATACGCCGTGGCAGCCGAACTCGCCCAAAAGATCACTGATGCTCTCAAACAGAGCAGAGATATCCAGGCGGTCGCCAAACAGTTTGCCGGTGAGGCAAATATGGCGCCCACTGACATGATCAAAGAGACCGGTTATATCAAACCGGGTGATGACGTGCCAAATATCGGTGTCTCGCCGCAGTTTGAAGAGGGCATTGCACCGCTCGAAGAGGTAAATGCGGTCGGTGATAAGACGCCCATCCAAAACGGATTTGCCGTGCCGATGCTCGCCGACAGAAAAGAGCCGCGTGACGCTGAGTTTGACGAGGTCAAAGCCCAGATCGTCGAGACAGTCAAGATGGAAAAGGCCCGCTCACAGGTCGAGGAGATCGCTAAGGCTATCGCTTCGGGTGCTGCTAACGCTGGAGCTTTGGCAGCAGCCGCGACTGCAAAGGGCATGTCGGTTAAAGATCAAAAGAGCTTTATCCTCGGCTCGCCACTCGGCGAGGGCCCAACAGCCGGAACGAGCGAAGAGCTTGAAACGGCCGTCTATGCACTCAAGGCTGGCGACGTAACAAAAACCCCGATCAAGGTCGGTGACAACTGGTACATCGTCGGTGCGACAACGCGGACGGACGCCGATAAGGCTGATTTTGCCAAACAGCGAAGCGGCCTAATTGAACAGATGCTGTCAAAGAAACGCTCCGATGTTTTCTCAGACTATCTGGCTGCGACCAGAAAGCGACTTGAATCGAGCGGCTCGATCAAGATCTACAAGGACGCTCTCGCTAAGGTTGACGAGCCGATTCCGGGCTCGGCCGATTTGCCAGCTGGACTGCCGCAGGGATTCCCGGGCGGTCAGTAGAAAAGAAAAATAAAAAGGCAAAAACGGAGAGGTTTGCTTCTTCACGTTTGCCTTTTTACTTTTTGATTTTGCCTTGAAATCACCACCATCCCAGCAACTTCCACCATCCCACTCCAAATGTTGACCAGATAATGATGTTTAGGATCGAAGCGATCAGCCCGACGGTCCACCATCTTTTTTGCGTGACGTATCCGAGCCCAAAATAAACCGGTGCGGGCGTCGTGCCGTAGTGCGTCAGGCCCGCGCTCAGGTTGGCAAAGTACGTGAGAACCAGAACGGTCAGCCCGGCCGGTGCTCCAACGGCAACTGTCACGGCGAGAAACGGTATAAACATCGCCGTGACATGGGCCGTGATAGATGCAAAGGCATAGTGAGCGTAAAAGAATACCAAAGCCAAAACGAGCAGGGCGATGGGCCAGCTCATTCCCGCCGTAACGGAGGCGACCGATCCGGCAAAGAGTTTTGGGATCGTAGTCTCACCGAGGGCGGTCGCCATCATTACCAGCCCACCGTACCAGATAAAAACTTCCCATGCGTGCGTCTCGTCGATTAGGTCACGCCACGACAGCACTCCAGTAACGAGCAGCGACGATATACCAAGCAAAGCGATCACCGTTGAATCGATACCGTGCAGTTTTGCCGTTATCCAAAGTATCACCACGACAACAAAGACGACGAGCAGGATCTGCTCGTGACGGTCAAAAGGGCCGAGTTTTTTAAGCTCTTCGTGTGCAAATTTGACGGCGTTTGGTGTTTCCTTGATCTCGGGCGGAAAGAACCGATAGATCATCAGCGGTATCACCGTCAGCGAAATAAGCGCCGGGACGATCGCCGAGACAAACCATATCGAATAGTTAAGATCGACCCCTGCCTGCTGAGCGGCAAATCCCGCAATAATCACGTTTGAGGCCTGCCCGGTCAGAAATGTGGCGCACAATATCACCTCGCACTGATATAGCATCGTCATCAGAAACGTGCCCAGACGCCCCTCCGTGCCATCTTCGGGACGCGAATCGTATGTCTCGGTCGCACTGCGGGCTATTGGCAGAATAATCCCGCCTGAGCGTGCACCGGTCGATGGGATGAACGAGGCAAGAATAAAATCAGTAAATACCAGCGCGTACCCGAGTCCCAGCGTCTTGCGGCCGATCAGGCGGACAAAGATCAGTGCGATTCGCTGGCCAAGGCCGGTCTTGATCATCGCCCGCGAGATAAAGAAAGCCGCTAAAACCAGCCAGACAAACTTATCGGCGTAACCGCTTAGAGCTTTTTCGATCGGTAAGGCTCGAAACAGGGCGATAGCTACGACGCCGAGCAAAACCATCGCACTACCGGTTAGCGGCTGGACGATCGAACCGACGATGGTCGCGATAAAGATCGCCAGCAGCGTCCACGCCTCACGCGAAACGCCCTCCGGCGGC
>JBGTII010000139.1:0-11528 GCA_041745735.1 Pyrinomonadaceae bacterium
GGGAGTTATCGACCAGGGCGATGCCGTCATTGGCGACGATGAATGGATCGGACAGGATCACGATCCGTCCCGAGCCGTACGGCACATCAACGAGCAAACTATTCTGAGCCTGAGCGATGTGAACCGTCGGCGAAACCTCGTCTACCGCGACGGAGGGGTCGCTTTTTGACGACATAGATCTCGTCGCCGGAGCGTCACGCTCAAATCCATGCCGCTCAAAAGTTATCGTCGATGCAAACTGCGACGGCTGAACGGCGTTGATCCCGGTCGTGTACAGCGACGGCTGGACGGGCTTTGCAGCTGGCGTGTCACTAATCATCTGCTTAGTATCGGCCGGATCGACCGACACCATCTCAATCCCCCCATTTGTCACATAACTTATCGTCCACGGTCCAGATATTTTCAACAGATCCGGGGGCGGATCGCGATCTACAAGGATGAGTCGACCTCCGTCTGAGACCCATCGCAGCAGATCGTCAGCCTCGGCGGGCGTAAACTCACGTCGTAATACTCCTGTGACGACAAAGACCGATGGTTTACTGCGGGCGGTCAGCAGAGCGGCGGGCGGCTCTTGCCAGCGAACGGGTTTGCGGCCAGTTTCACTCAGCAAAGTGTAAAAAGCTTGCAACCCGGTCGCTCCGGAATTAAAAGTCGAGCGTCGGGGTAATACCTCGCTGTCGGGCGTCTTTTCTTTCTGCGTGTAGGTTGCGGCATTTAGCCCGACCAGCACGGCGACCAGAAAGATCAGAAAAATAAAAATGAAAAGCTTTTGCTTCACTTGCGATTACCCTTTTACACCCGCGATGGTCTGCAGATATTTGCTCTTAAAATCTTCCCAATCCTGCGTGTCCGTCGGCCGCGGCCCGTACCAATTGCGTTCGAAATTGAGCGTCATACCGTTCATATTTTCAAACAGGTCCGCCCGCTTTCTGACATCGCGAAGATAGTCGCGGTTTGTCTTGTGACGCGCCAGGCCGATAAGTTTACGGTCGCTGAGTTCGCATAGCAGAGCGATGTATCCTTTGCGGATGGCCCCGCGGAGATTACCCTCGCGTGCAAGCAACTCAGCCTCGTCAAACAGGCTCGCGGCCGATTCGTCGCTTGCGACACGTTCGCCAAGTATGACGCGGTCGCCTTTTCCTTTTTTCGTTTTGCGTCCGCGGCGGGCAAAGAACGGTAAAAATTTGTAGACCACAAACCCGACCAGCCCGATGACGAGTGCAAAGATGAGTATCTGCAGGCCCATTTTCAGCGAGCCGGTTCCGGGATCTGAGCTAGGAGTGGCAGGCGTTCGGGGAAATACCTTTGCCAGCCACTCCAAAAATTCGCGCAGCCACTTTTGGAAAAGACTCTCTTGTTTCGCCTGTGCTTTCTGATATTCCTCACGCTGCAGTATCTCGGCAAGCTTTTGCTTATCCTCGTCTTTAGTGCGAGTTGATGCGGCAGCTTTTTGCAGCAGATCGATCTCACGGGCTATCGACGTTAGCCGTTCATTAATGCCCGTCAGGATCACGCCGCGTTTTGCGGAGTCGTCTTCGTTTTGAAATTGTTCGAGCGAAGTAAATAGCCATTGATTTGCCGTCTCTACCGAGCCGCCGGGCCACTCGACCTTTTCCGTCGGCGGCAGCACGCGGCGGATACGTGCGATCACATCGCCCTCGTGCCGCGTATCGCGCTTGCCCAGTTCGGACGTACCGACTCCTATCATCAGTTCCGCGACATAGACATGGACCGACTCGACGCGCTTGCGGTAATCCTCAAGCGAGGCGGCCGACGCCGTCAGCACCGAAAGCAGCACAACACACGTCGCCAAACCAGCTCGTTGGCAATCCCGAAAATATCTTTGCCGCAAAAACCAAGGCATAGTTTATTTTAGCCCGAGAGTCGTGATACTCGATCTGCTCGCCGCCGGAGCCGGCCCCGAATTGACCGCCGTTCCCGAAAGAGCAGGCTGCAGCGGATTAATATACGTCGTCGGAACGGTGGGTATCTCGCCCAAACGACGCGCCGCCATCAGCTCGATATCGTAGCCCTCCGCACGCACCCGCTCATCGACATATAGCAGGCAAAGGCCCGCCATCCACACCGGCGACAACAATATAAAGCTGACCTGCCAGATCAGGTTATACGCGATCTCGTACCATGCCGGGACGAGATCGGCGTCAAATGACATTAGCTGCACACCGTTCGCCGACGCGTACCACGCTAGCGGAACATAGAGCAGAGCGAGAGCCGAATAGGCTGCGACCGTCGTGAATACGAACAGAGCGGCCAGCCGCTTAACGTTCCCGCTGGCAAGCGAGGCGCTCCTGCCGACAGCCGAGAAAACTCCTTGTCCCTCGACGAGCATCACTTGCGGCACATACGCGAGCCGGGACGCGGCCAAAAAGAATAGCCATATAGACGCGACAGCGACAGCGATCCCCGCCACGATCGACAAAACAAATGCGACCACCGGCAAAAAGCCGAATGCCCAGATAATAAGAAAGATGAGCAGCACGCCCACCATCATTCCAAAATAAAAGATCGCAAACCCCAACGCTCCTAAAATCAACGTTATCAGCGAAGACGCCACCACAAGTCCGCTCAGGCGTTTCCATACGTTGGCATAGGTTTCGCGAACGGTGATCGCTTCGCCAAACAAAAGATGGCGGACAAAGTTGCGCGACGCCCCGCCCATGACAACCAGCGTCGCGATCGTTTCTGCCAGCCAGATCACAACGCTGCCAAACCACAGGAACACATAGTAGAAAGTATTTTCGGCGGAGTATCGGTCGGCGCCGAGTTGAAATATCTGACGTCCAATAATAGTCCACGCAACAGACACAAGTGTTCCGACGATCACCGGCGGTGAAGCAATGAGGATAAACGTACCAAAAAATTTGCGATAAAACCTGACCGCACGGTCGATCAGATCGCCCGCTCCGAGCGGAGTGGCAAGGCGATTAGGGTTATCTCCGGAGTTCTCCAAGTCTTATGAGTATTAATGTCCTTTTCCCGTTTGGGTCACGACCAAGTGGTGAGACCTCTTTTCTTGGTTATTGTTTTAGTTTAATCTAAAATTCGTTAAATGAAGAATAAATAGGAGCGACAAGAATTATGAGTTTACTGATAGCATTTCGGCCAGCTATTTTTACCCTATTGTGGACAGCTATTTTTGCGAGTTCGGATCTTTCTCAGGGCGACTCGAATCTTGCTGGGAAGAGGGCGGAAAATAACGCTCCGGGCCTGGTAATCGTGATTTTTTCTCCGGAAGTTGACAGCTCTCGCCGGACTGCGATGCAGGGGGCAGTTTGGAACAGCTTCATCGCTACGCTTAAAAAGAAGAACCTGAAAACACTGGAGGTCATAAATGAGGTCGCAGTTAATGAATCTGCGGATCGGGCAAGAGCAGTTGAGTTAGCTCGTGCAGAACAAGAAAGGTTCACCGTTTGGCTTCAGTTTTCGCCGCAGAGCCCATCCGCAGACAATGGCCACATTGGATCGAGCGACTCTGACAGGCTCGTAGCAAAGTACATTGTATTTCCTCCCCAAAGCAGTGCAATTTTGGCACAGGGTGAGATCGAACAAGAGCGGGTTCCTGAGTCGCGCTATCAGACTGCGAATAACGAAAAGGCAATAACAGATAATTCGGGTCGAGTGGTCAATAGTCGCCCCGTTAGACGATTACCTGATGGAAGTTTGTCAAACGGCCCACAAACGTTGGACATAGATGCGCTGAAACGCGTAGGCGAGTTGGTTGCAGAACGGGTGGTGAGCTCGATCAGGAAACTCAAAACGTCAAAGATCCCTTAACACTCTGTCGAAATCTCCCATTACCGTCGAAATAAAAAAGGGCCATCTGAAAAACTCAGATGGCCCTTGAAGCGTTAGCATTCTATAATCTAGAAGAAATAACGTGCACCAAAGGTAAACCCGCGTCCGCCAACATTAGTGAATCCCTTATTCAAGAAAGTCGTAAGATTTGGTGAGTTGCCCAGTGAATTCGCCGGAATTGCAGTGAAATTCCGGTGATTGAATAGGTTAAAAACTTCGGCACGCAGTTGGAACCGTTGTCTTTCTCCAAAGGTGCGGATGTTTTTTACCGCTGCGAGATTCCAGTTCTGTGTTCCACCGGTTCTCTCAGTATTCGCACCTAGGCTGCCCCTGATACCCGAATTGGCAGCGTTTACAATGAAGTAAGCGTTAGCAACCGGTAGGGTCGGGGTAGAAACGAGAGGGTATATCCCACTCGGATTTACCGAAACCCGCTGCGAACCTTCAACCGTTGAAATCTGACCTGGCAGTATGCCGAGAGCATTATTAAGGCTAAGCACCGAGAACGGTGTTCCCGATGAGTAAGTCCCAACGGCCGACAGCTGCCAACCGTTTAACACTCGTGCGCCAAATGCCCTGCCAAATCCCGAACCGGAGGTAATTACATCCGGGGCGGCCCAGACAAAATTCGTAACAAACCGATGCGGTTGGTCAAAACCGGAACGAGCCTTGTCAAGTTTTGGGTCCCGAGGATCTGACGGCAGTGTTCTATTAGCTTGTCCGCCGAGAATATCATCGGATTCACTGATAAACGCACTGAAGGTATAGTTGGCGTTCATTACCAGATCACCAAAATTCGCTCCAAATAGGCTTACGCGGGATAGTCTTTTCTCAAGGCTAAACTGACCGGCGTGGTAACTCGATAGGGCTTGGCCCTGGGCGACCAGGACCGAACCGCGGGTCGGGTCGAGACGTAATCCCGTGCCACCTGCGGCGACGGTAAAGCCGTAATTTGACTCGACCTCTCTC
The DNA here is from genome assembly GCA_041745735.1 of Pyrinomonadaceae bacterium. Classification (GTDB taxonomy): domain Bacteria; phylum Acidobacteriota; class Blastocatellia; order Pyrinomonadales; family Pyrinomonadaceae; genus OLB17. The sequence continues at coordinate 4,786 of JBGTII010000139.1, forward strand.
ACGAGACTGCTGCCAAGCGTACCGATGTACTCCGCTTTAGCAACCCAGTCGTTGCCGAGCTGATATTGGAGACTCAATGTCCACTGTTTTGACATCGGCTGTCTGACTCGAGTATTAGGAGCAAACAGCCTGACCGGCAATAACTTCGGATCTCCGACAAACTGCGACGGCGTGGGCACGGCCGGCAAATTGATAAACGGAATTTGACCGTTAATGTTAGTGAATGCAACGTTAACGCCGCGAGGGAAGTTACGCGAGTTATTCAATAGTATGTTCTGGAAGACCTGGTCATATGAAATACCAAATCCGCCGCGAAGCACCATTTTACCTCCGAACATATTCTTCGGGTTCCACGCAATTCCAAAACGCGGTCCAAAGTTATTGATGTCTGGCGATGCATTTGAAAAGAAGCCGTATGGGGTCGTTACATACTCATAACGGATACCCAAGTTGACATTCAGATCTTGGCTCACACGCCAGTCATCCTGTGCGAAGAAGCTGTTTTCGTAGGTGGTAGCATCTGTAAGCCCGTCACCAGCGTAACGCGAATAAGATGCATTAGTATCGGTCAAGAAGTTGACCAAGCTGCCGTAACTGACCGTCCCCCTGGAATTGGGAGCGAAAAAGCTTTTCAGTTTATAGATCAACGCATTGTATCCAAACTTGAACGAGTGATTGGATCGGGTATATGAAATATTATCGGTAAATTCATAAACCGTATCGTTTCGGAATTGTGGAAAGTTTGCATTTCCAAATGATATCCCACTCACACCAGTCGAAAATGCAAATCGCAAGTTTTCAGGGAAAGTACTGTCTCGATGGCTAATGGTAAAACGAGCTTCGTTCAACCAACGCGACGAAAGTATGATCGTATCGTTGACCGTAAACGAATCGTTAGTGCCCAAACTTCCAACCTCTTCACCCGGCAGACTCGACGGTGTTCCGGGATCGATATTTTTGTCATAAAGGTAGCGGAACGAAAGATTATCGTTCTTAAACAATTTAGTGTTGATCTTGAAAAGGTACCGATTGAAGTCCCGCCCGTAACCTGCTTTGAATCCGCTGGTTAATCCTCTATTGAACTGTTCCAAAGGAATAACATTACAGCTCGTAGGATCCGTTGGTGGGCATGCCGCAAGTGCAGTAGTACCTGTCAAAGTAACGGAGCCTTGACTTACCGGCTGATTAGCAATTGGGAAAATAGACGAAAGGAAAGGCCGTGCCTCGGGAACTATACCGTTTCTACCGGCATAATTGAGTCGTTGCCAACCCAACGCAGATATAGCAGTTCTTGTGGCGGAGCTAACCGTTGTCCTGAAATCATTGAAATCGATACTCGTAAAGAAAAATGTGTGATCCTTTAAAAAGCCAAAGTCCGTTCCTTCGCCAAAACCAAAATTGGGGACTGGTCCGCCGAAAGTGAATCCATAGGTATTATCAACGGTAACACTTCGAGCACTTCGCAAAGCAGCATAGTCAGATAGACCAGCGGTCTTTTGAGCATTAAACGTTCTCGCTTGATTGGTCGTTAGAGCATCGAGCCCGTTTCCGCCCCATGTGTAGTGACCTGTTCCGGTAAATTGATTCGTTCCAGAACGAGTGATCTGGTTGACGTACGAGCCGGCATTACGGCCAAATTCTGCTTTTGGCGTATTAGTGACAATCGTAAATTCCTCTAAAGCCTCGGCCGGCAGGCTCTGTCGCGGAATAGACAGTGATTGGTCATTATTGTTCGAACCATCAATAGTAAAGTTGTTTGAACGGGTACGGTTGCCGTTAACAGCAAACCCAGAGCCGGGTCTGCCATTGTTGTTTGGCAAAACACCGGGAACGAGCAAGGCAAGTCCGTTCAAGCTATTACGTCCCGGCAGCTCAAGGATCTGCTGCTGACTAACGGAACTGGATACCTGCCCCTCATTCGTGTCAAGCATTTCACTGGCCGAAGTCACTTCGACCACGACATTAACTGAGCCGGCCTCAAGTTGAAATCTGACATCCGTGTCACTTCCAACATTAGCAGTGACTGAATCGTTGACTGCGGACTTAAAACCCGCCTTCTCGACGCGGACTTGATACATTGCAACGGGGACTCCAATAATCCTGAAATTACCATTGTCGTCCGTCGTAATTGTACGGGTGAATCCAGTAGCAGGATTCTTGGCCGTAACCGTAGCACCCGGGATCACTGCCCCCTGCTGGTCGGCAACGGTCCCCGATATGGTTCCATTGATCGTCTGCCCAAATGTCAGTGCGGTAAACAAACTGACAATGGCTATCGAGCCGATAAACAAAATAAACTTTCTCATCATTTCCTCCTAAGAAATTAAATCTAATTCACTTACAAAAATTTAAGTGCGAATAATTAGTGGATCAATAAGCTTGAGCCGGGCTTTGTGCAGCAATTCCTGCTGCGGTATAAATTGAAATTTTGGTGAATACTAAATTCACAAGGAAATTGGCAAGTTTCGTGCCATAACGACCGGAGTGTTACATAAATGTACAACTCACTGACTTTTAAGCAGATACAGTCATTTTCTGTGATCTGCAAGCGGCGAATGGACTGGATTTTCCGGGAGTCTTAAGAAGATTTTTGAAGATTATTCCAATTATTTGGATATGGGTTTCAGGCCGATTTTGTCGGTATGTTGTAGGCTTTGATCTTTGAGTTGAGGGTTGTGGCGTTGAGGCCGAGCAGACGGGCCGCTCGCGACTGGTGTCCCCCGGTCTGATCGAGAGCCCGGCGGATGATGTCGATCTCGTAATTTTTGACCTCATCGTAAAAACTAACCCCGTGCGCAAGATCGACGCCGCGGGACTTGCCTGCTGTTGCCGACATCCTCTCCATCGCGCTCTGCGGGTCACGAACCTCAGGCCTCAAACAATCAACCGTGATTTCGTCGGTAGGTGCGATAACGATTGCCCGCTCGATGATGTTTTCAAGCTCGCGGACGTTACCCGGATAGTTGTAATTTTCAAGTAAAGAAAGCACATCGGGCGAAAGAATTTCAGAAATATTCCGCGCATTCTCTTCGGCATATTTGCGGATGAAATGTTGAGCAAGCGGCAGAACATCCTCGCGACGGTCACGTAAGGGGGGCAGCTCAAGGGGCACAACTGAGAGCCGAAAATAGAGATCCTCACGAAACTGTCCGTTCTTAACCGCCTCTTTAAGATCTACATTCGTGGCGGCAATTATACGGACATCGACCTTGGTCGGAGCGGTCTCCCCGATCGGCGTAAATTCCCTTTCCTGAATGACGCGTAACAAACGAACCTGCGTTTCCGGCCGCAGATCGCCGATCTCATCCAAAAAGATCGAGCCCGTATCCGCTACTTCAAAAAGTCCTTTCTTCGCCCCGACAGCTCCGGTAAAAGCCCCCTTCGTATGGCCAAATAATTCAGATTCGAGCAACTCTGACGGGATGTTAGAGCAATTTACAACGACAAACGGATTAGTCGAACGCGGGCTCGCCTCGTGTATCGCTTTGGCGACAAGCTCCTTTCCGGTCCCGCTTTCGCCGGTTATCAAGACTGTAGAGCGTGCAGGGCCGACCCGGTCCACCAATCGAAAGACATTCTCCATGATCTCTGATCGTCCAATAAAACCTTCACGTTTAACCGACCTGACCATCGCCTGACGCAGAACCTGACGCTCTTCTTCTTTGCGGCGGGTCTTTATACCCTTTGCGACAAGAGCCAGTATTTGTTCGTTTTGAAACGGTTTGCGGATGACGCCCGCAGCACCTTTTTCCCAAGCCGAAATAGCCGTGTCAAAAGTGGCGTAAGCGGTGACCATAAGCACGACGGCTTCGGCATCGAGTTTTACCAATTCTTCAAGCGCCGTCAGCCCGCCCATTCCCGGCATTGAAACGTCCATAAGCACAACTTCGTATGCCTTTTGCGAGTACAGCTCTACTGCTTCTTCGCCGGTTTTCGCCAGATCGACCTTATGACCGGCGCTCGACATTATCGTTCCGAGCACGTCACGCATTATCTCTTCGTCGTCGCAGATCAGAATTGAGGCCTTTTTTGCCATAAACTTTGAATATACCAAAATTATCGTCCGACGTTATAGTGCGGTATTCCTTTGATGCACAAAACCGTCCGGCAAAAGCATCGCTTAATGATTAAAACTTTTGGCGTCAAATGACGTAATATAACTCAAGTAATACGCGGGTATTTGGCGTACATTTTTATATCGGTCTGCGGTTAATTATCAACAATGGCTATGTCAAAAACAGGTAAATTCTTTCTACTCTTCGGTGGGATCCTAGCCGCTCTGCTTCTTGTCGCGGTCATCGCGATTTTTTTTGCGGCGCGAAATCTGGGCGGGCCCACGGTCGCGAATAACAGCGTACTGATCCTCAGCGTTTCGGGCGAACTGCCGGATTATGTTGCTGAGGAACCGCTTGCCAAGGCATTTGGCATTAGTCAGCAGCAATCTTTTACAAGCCTGCTCACGCAGCTTCGCAAAGCAAAGGTCGATCCACGTATCGGCGCCGTCATGCTCGACATCAATTTTCCCGGCATCGGCTGGGGCAAAGCTGATGAGTTTCGCGATGCAGTTGCTGAGTTCAAAACGTCGGGCAAACCGGTCTATGCCTACATGGAGATCGGCACCAACCGCGAATACTATCTCGCGACCGCCGCCGACAAGATATTTTTGCCGCCGTCGGGCGACATTTACATCAATGGCCTCGCCGCCGAAGCGATGTTCTATAAAGGCTCACTAGACAAACTCGGCGTCGAAATGGACGTTATCCAGATCGGTCCAAAATATAAGAGCGCACCTGACCAATACACAAAAACCTCGATGGGCGAGGGCCAGCGTGAGGTCATCAATGCCGTGCTCGACGAGTACTTTGGCCGCTTTACAAATGCCATTGCCGAGTCGCGAAAGAAATCGGTCGAGGACGTCAAGGCGTTGATCGACGGAGCCCCGTACAATGCCAAGCGGGCCAAGGAACTCGGCCTGATCGATGAAGCATTTTATCGCGAGCAAGTCGATAACGAGCTCAAAGCAAAGCTCGGGTACAGGGAAGGCGACACGCTTCGGACTATTCGCAGCAGTGCGTATCGCGAGATCCCCTCGGACACGCTCGGACTTAACAACGGACAAAAGGTCGCAGTGATCTATGCATCTGGTGCCATCAATGTCGGCCGCTCATCAAGCGGCCCCTTCAGTGGAGAAATGGTCGGATCGGACACCATCGTCGATGCGGTGAACGACGCAGCGAGAGACACCACAGTAAAGGCGATAGTGCTCCGTGTGGATTCCGGTGGCGGATCGGCCCTCGCCTCCGACCTTATGTGGTACGCGCTCGAAAATGCCAAAGCCAAAAAACCTGTCGTCGTCTCGATGGGCGATGTCGCGGCGTCGGGTGGTTATTACATCGCTTGCAGCGCGAACAAGATCGTCGCCGAACCATCGACCATCACGGGCTCAATAGGCATTTTCGCCTTTAAGCCTAATATCAAAGGCTTTTACGACTGGATCGGCGTCTCGAATGAATACACGATGCGTGGGAAAAATGCCGGTATCTTTCGCGCGACCGAAAAATGGACGGCCGAAGAACGTGCCAAGATGGAATCGCAGATCGGCGGCTTTTATTACGACAGCTTTATCCCTAAGGTCGCCTCAGGACGTAAGAAAACCAACGAGGAAGCAAACGCTCTCGGCCAGGGCCGTGTCTGGACCGGCACGCAAGCCAAAGCAAACGGCCTGATCGACGAATTCGGCGGCCTCGAAAAAGCGATCTCTATAGCCAAAGAGCTTGCAAATTTGCCCGCAGACAAAGACGTGCGCCGCGTTGTTTTCCCGGCACCGCGTCCGTTCTTTGAGACGTTGTTTAATGACGAACCTTCGTCGGAAGCAAAAGCACAAGAGGTTGTGATCAAATCGCTCCCGGCGGACATCCGCCGCTCGTTCCGGTACATGGCTATGTTCGAACAGATGCAGCAGGGCCAGGCGATGATGTTGATGCCGTTCGAACTCAACATCAAGTAGCGTTGACTTTTTATACGTCTGCGAATAAAGTTTGTTCGCACAAACTAAACAAGGACAGGGGAGTTTTTACCTAAAATTTCTATTGTCCTTTTTCTTTTATTGGAGGGTGAATGGGTCGAATAATTGTCGGTATTATCGTCGGTTTTATCGTTTGGTCGATCGTCTGGGTTGGCGGTGAGCAAACCCTCGGCAGGTTTTGGCCGGAATACGGTGCTCACTCGCTAGCAGCAGAAAAGGCTCTGGTCAACGGGACTGCCGTCGAAAGCAGCATTGCGATCGTTCTCATCAATCTAATCCGTAGCTTTCTCACGTCGATCATCGCGGGCTATATGACGGCTCTCATTGCCGGCGAATATAAAAAGTCAACAATGGTGCTGGGTATTATCCTCGTGCTAGTCGGCGTCGCGGTCGAGTATATGTTTTGGAACATGGCTCCGGCTTGGTACCACATTTTGTTCGTTATCTTTCTACTTCCGATGACGGTTGTCGGCGGTAAATTGAGGCGTTCGAACTAAGTAAGTTTTACGATAGCCAGCGGGATCGGCAGTTGCTCTGTCGGACGGCGATACGTTTGCTCGTTAAGCTTGTAGACGGCAAGCTCGGCTTCATCAAGCAATTCGTCAGGCGGCAGATCTGCCTCAGATGAATAGCAAGCGTGCATGATGCACGGCAGGGGTTTTGCAGTGTTGTGGACAAGACAGCCAGTTCCTTTTTCAAACAGCGGACACGCATATGT
>JBGTII010000140.1:0-4354 GCA_041745735.1 Pyrinomonadaceae bacterium
CCCGACACCTCCACAATCCGCGATCAGACATCGTGTGCCGTCCGGGATCGAAATGCCGGCAAGATTTGCGATGAATGCCGCAGACTTGCCCACGATACCAGGATTCAAAGTTCTTTGTGGTGTCTGTAGGATCTTGCCAACCATGTCGGCCTCTGAGCTATTTAGAAAATGCCCGCCTTGGGCCCTAAATTGTTCCCGCACCTGTTCGGCAACGGGTGAATCGACAACCACAGATTGCTCGGATGCGCAGATCGTGCCGTTATCAAAACAGGTGCTCGTGAGGATATCCGAAACTGCCTTGGCAACATTTGCCGACCTCTCGATGAATACAGGTACGTTGCCGGGGCCGACACCAAAGGCCGGTTTCCCCGACGAATACGCCGCCCTTACAAGCCCCGTTCCGCCCGTCGCGAGGATGACAGCGGTCTTTTTGTGCTTCATCAGGGTCTCGGTGCCCTCGATAGTCGAATTTGTCAGGCAAGTGATCGCATCTCCCGGCAAGCCCGCCTTGATCGCAGCCTCACGCATTACGCGCGTGGTTTCGGCGATGCACTTAGCGGCTGACGGGTGGGGAGAGAGGACGATCGTGTTACGGGATTTGATCGAGATTATGATCTTGTAAATTGCGGTGGATGTGGGGTTTGTCGAGGGGATAATGGCCGCTACGACGCCTCGTGGGCTCGCGATCTCGACGATGCTTTCGGTGTCTTTAACGACTCCGACGGTTTTGAGATCGCGAAAATAATTCCAAACATCCTCGGCGGCAAAACGGTTCTTTTCGTACTTATCCTCCGCTTTGCCAAAGCCCGTCTCTTCGTTTGCCATCTTGCCAAGTCGGGCCGCGTCGGCAAGAGCCGCGCCTGACATCACATCGCAGATCTCGTCGATCTTTGACTGGCTCAATTGCGCAACGGTCTTAAAGGCAAACGACGCGGCCTCGACCGCGTCGCGTGCTTCCTGTTGAGCAGCTAGATCCTTATCAGCCATATACCTATAAATTACGAATTTACAATTACGAATTACGAGCCAGCGAGACGTCCGCTATTCGTAATTTGAAATTCGCAATTAGCAATTGCTATCTGGTCTTGGTCTTATTTCCCTGCAAGGTTCCGCCGGTCGAACTCTCGCCGCCCGAACCAAGCTGCCGTCCGCCGCCCTGTAGCGCTTTTTCGTCAGGACTCAGTCCGACTGCTCCGCCCTTAGGCAAAACACGCTCGACTTCGCCGTGCGGGCGGGGGATAACGTGGACGCTGATGAGTTCGCCGACACGTCTGGCGGCCGCGGCACCTGCGTCTGTCGCGGCCTTTACGGCTCCGACATCACCACGCACAAAGATAGTTACATAACCGGCTCCGATATACTCTTTGCCGATCAGTTTCACGTTCGCCGCTTTGACCATCGCATCGGCAGCCTCGACGGCACCGATAAAACCCTTGGTCTCAACCATTCCCAAAGCCTCTAAACTCATTGATTATTCCTCGCTAATTGGATTGCTTTACCGATATTATAATAACTGCGGCTTATTGCCCAAACGCATTACATCAAATTACAAAACCAAAGTAAAATCAACGCCCAAAACGCGTCGGACTAGATTGACATACGTTCCATTTGAACGCTATATTTCAAGTCAAAGAACTACGGCGAAATGTTATTTTAGGTCGCGGTCTGCGGAAACGCTAATACATCTCTATGACCCTCGGTGAAAAATTGCAGCAAGCCCGCGAGGAACGCGGTATATCCCTTAGCGAGGTTGCCGAGCAGACCCGCATCTCTCCCGCCTATCTCGAATCTATCGAAAACGACGATTACGGCAATCTACCGGGCGGTATTTTTACAAAAGGATTTATAAAAACCTTTGCCAAATATGTCGGCGTCAGCGAGCAAGAGGCGATGACCGATTATGGTCAGATCGTGTCCGAGGCGAGCGGCGACCTGGACGAACCCGAACTAAGATTATACAAACCAGAGGTGCTGACGGATGACCGATATGGCACGTCCATATTGCCGACACTGATAGTTGCTGCAGTCATTTTGGGATTGATGACTGCGGGAATACTGTTCCTAGTCAACTATATGCGGCAACCGGCTGACCCCGTAGCGGCAAATACGGCTGCGACCTCAGCGAATAATTCAAACACTGCCACCTCCGCGAACAACGCTCCGGTAACAGACCCGTCAGCCCCGGCGATGGGAGCAGCTACTTTCGAGTTTAAGGCTACGTCCGCTCCGGTAAAGATCGTTGCGACTGTCGATAGCGAGCCGGCAAAGCCTACGAATGTGGCGGCGGGCTCGACCGTTACATTTACGCCAAAAGAAACCATTACGCTAAATTACAGCAGGTGGAATTTTGACAAAGTGCAATTAACCATCAACGGCAAGACGATCGCGTTGCCGAGTGCCCCTGTTGCACCAGCTGATAGAGATCGCATCAACGTGACGATCAATAAAGACAATCTCGCACAGATCTGGACGAGCGGCACGGCCTCCTCGGAGGTACCGCCTGCAACAACTGATGCCAACGCGAATGTGGCCGTTCCGGCAACAACGACTACCGCCCCGGCCCAGCAACGTCCGACACCTTTGCCGCCGAAACCGGCGAACGTCGCGTCAAACACCGCCACAAATACGGCGGCCAAACCGCCCGCGAACACGGTGAAACCGCCAACAATGACCGGCACAAAACCAACGCCAAAGCCGCAATAGGTTAATTTCTAACTTAACCAACGATGTCCGCGACCGTTTGCGGGCATTTTTGTTTTGCGGGCTTTGTTGTTTATAATTGGATATGGAAATCGACAAAATTCAAGAAGGCCTGACATTCGACGACGTTTTACTCGTCCCGGCCTACTCCGAGATACTTCCCGCCGAAGCGGACACACGCACCAGGTTTTCACGCAACATCCTCCTCAACATCCCGCTCTGCTCATCGGCGATGGATACCGTTACCGAAGCCAGCCTAGCGATAGCTCTCGCTCAACAGGGCGGCATCGGTGTGATCCACAAAAATTTTAGTGTCGAACAACAAGCCGAAGAAGTTGATAAGGTCAAACGCAGCGAATCAGGCATGATCGTCGATCCGGTGACGATCCACAAAGACAAACTCGTGTCCGACGCCCTCGAGATCATGGCCCGGTATAAGATCAGCGGTGTGCCGGTGACGGACGATAAAGGTTTACTCGTCGGCATCATCACGAACCGAGATCTGCGATTCGAAACACGGTTTGATATTCCCGTTTCCGAGATAATGACACCGCAGCCGTTGGTTACCGTGCCGGTTGGAACAACGCTTGATGAAGCAAAGGTCAAACTACAAAAACACCGCATTGAAAAGCTGCTTGTCGTCGATGATAACGGTCATCTTAAGGGCCTCATAACCGTAAAGGACATCCAAAAAGCGATCAACTTTCCCATTGCCGCCAAGGACGAGCTTGGACGGCTCCGCTGTGCTGCTGCGATCGGTGCGACGGGCGATTTTCTTGAGCGTGCCGAGGCGCTCGTGAATTCACGAGTCGATGCGATCGTAATAGACACGGCTCACGGACATAGTTCGCGCGTGTTGAATGCCGTCAAACAGGTAAAAGCTAAGTTCCCTGATATCGAGATAGTTGCGGGAAATGTCGCAACGGCAGACGCGACAAAGGCTCTTATTTCGGCAGGTGTGGACGCCGTTAAGATCGGTATCGGACCGGGTTCGATCTGCACGACGCGGGTCGTGACAGGTGCCGGCGTGCCGCAGGTATCGGCAATTGTCGAATGTGTCGACGCGGCCAAAGGTACTGGCGTCCCGATCATTGCCGACGGCGGGGTTAAATTTTCGGGCGATGTGGCCAAAGCCATCGCGGCAGGTGCGGATTCCGTCATGATCGGCTCACTCTTTGCCGGGACCGAAGAAGCTCCGGGCGAGGTCATCCTGTTCCAAGGCCGTAATTTTAAAACCTATCGCGGCATGGGCTCGATCGGTGCGATGAAAAAAGGTTCGAGCGACCGCTACTCGCAAGAGGGCACCGTGGCAGACGCAAAATACATCCCCGAAGGCATCGAGGGCCGCGTTGCCTACAAAGGCACCGTTGCCGAAATGGTCACCCAACTAGTCGGCGGCTTGCGCTCCGGCATGGGCTACACCGGCTGCAAAGACATCGGCGAACTACAGTCAAACGCCAAATTCGTCCGCATCACATCTGCCGGCCTACGCGAATCGCACGTCCACGACGTGATAATCACGAAAGAGGCTCCCAATTATCGGATCGAATCTTAATGCAGAAGCCCGCACGTCAGTAAGGGCGTAACAGCCAACTTGGGTAATAGCGACTAATGCTCTAGCCTCCTAATTCGCCGGCCGCTTTGTCCCATTCGT
>JBGTII010000141.1:0-11777 GCA_041745735.1 Pyrinomonadaceae bacterium
AAAGTCGTCCTCCGGCCTGAAAAGTTGTCCGTCGGCGTGAAAAGTCGTTCGTCAGTGTGAAAGGTAGTCCGTCGATGTGAAAAGTTGTGCGTCGACGAGAAAAATCGTTCGTCGACGAGAAAAGTCGTCCGTCATCTTAAAAAGTGGTTCGCGTCGAAACAGACCGAATTACAAGTGTTAGTGAGCGACTTTTTTCGAATTTCCGTCACGAATTACATTGTCTACGATTATGAACGGCTCCGAAGGAATGGCATATTGCCAATCGTTTTCAGTTCCTAGCTTTCTAAAGACTACAAACCGCGCCAAGTTTCCTTTTTCGAAGGGTTCCCTCGCACCTGTTGCTTCCCCGGAGGAAACATCTACGGTCGTGCCTGGCCAGATCCATCTGGTCACTCGATCCGTCTTGATAGTGTCAAGTGGTTCGGGACGACAAAATGTGTTTGCCTTAACTGCGACGATGGTGTTCCATGAATTTGAATGGTCATCCCATCGCTGGACTTCGTAGGGATATTCGGTTCCGCGCATCATCGCGTCCGAAACATAATCGCAAGTATCAAAACCGACGGGCAAAAGGGTGAAGTTAGAGATACGGGCATTATACATGTGAGTCTGCCCGGGGATACCAATATATGAATATCGGCTCACAGCATCCACATGAACGCCATAACCAAACAAGTGGCCGTAATTGTAACGATGTTCAACTTGAAAATATGCTAGGCAAAGAACGGCAAGTATTCCAAGAGCGGGCAAAATCCTTTTCGACAACCATTTATTCATAATCCTACCTGCGCGGATACTTGACCGACGCGGTTGTAGACGGTGTCACGTTCTACGAGTTTGAATCCGGCGCAGTAGACTGAGCCAACATTCCAAATCCTACAAGATCGTCTTACCCAATGCCGACAGGATCAGCTCGCAGGCGAGTTCGACGGTGATGTTGCTTTGGTCGAGGAGCGGATTGACCTCGACGATCTCGAAGGAACGCATTCCGCCGTGGGCGGCGATGATCTCGAGGGCGAGATGGGCTTCGCGATAGGTCGTGCCGCCGCGGACCAGCGTGCCCGAGCCGGGTGCGAAACGCGGGTCTATCATGTCGATATCAAACGTCACGGCGTACCCGCCGGGAGCCTGCGAGGCGATAGCAACGGCGTCTTCGACACACGCCGCCATGCCGCGTTTGTCGATGTCGCTCATCGTAAAGAAATTGTCACGAAGCCCAAGCTTTTCGATCTGCGAGCGTTCGCCGGGGTCTACATCACGTGCTCCGATGTGGGCGAAGTGTTTGTGGTTGAGCTTTGGCGCGAAGCCGCACAGATTGACCAACTCTTCGTTGCCGTGGCCGAGAATTGTTGCCAGCGGCATCCCGTGAATATTGCCCGACGGCGACGTCTCAGGCGTATTAATGTCCGCGTGTGCGTCAAACCAGATCAGCCCGATCTCAGTTCCCTGCTGTTTGTAATGGTTCGCAATCGCTGAGAACGTCGGTATCGCGATCGCGTGGTCGCCGCCGAGGATGATCGGAAACTCATCATTGCCGAGGATCGCCGACACCTTTTCGATAATGTTTTGGCTCGAAGCCAGCATCTCGGCCAGATGTTTTGGATTGCCGGTGTCCTCTTCGTTAGCAGGCTGGACGATCCATGCGTCACCGTGGTCGGCGACTTCGAAACCCATGTCGCGGATGTGCTGCGAGAGTTTGTTTCCGCGAAAGGTCGTCAGCCGCATCGCGTTCACACCAAGCTCGCTGCCAGTCTGTCCGGCGCCGAATCCGAGGGGAATGCCTAAAATACCTACTTTCTTGTCAGTCATAAATTAAAAGCCTATGCGATAAATCGCGCACTCTGACCGCTTAATCCTCTCCGAAATTGTCGTTGAAGAGCGATGTGATCTGTTCGAGGGCGTCGGTTTCATCGGATCCGTCGACGATGATGTGCAATTCGACGCCGCGGCTGGCTGCGATGCCAAGTACGCTGAGGATATCCTTGGCGTTTGCCTCGGAGTCAGTGTCGCTGCGGCGTATTGTTACGCTGCTCGAAAATGTCGCGGCAAGGCGCACGAGACGCGCGGCTGCTCGGGCGTGGAGGCCGAGGGTGTTTGTGACGCGGATCGTCGCCTCAAGCATCTTTTTTCAATTTTTGCGGCACAAGCAGCGTCGTCGCTCGGCAGATAGCTTCTTTACCCTGCGACTCGACCTCTTTCGCAAGGTCATGCAACGTCGGCTCGCGCGTCGTCGAGGCCAACTTTATGACCATCGGCAGATTGACACCCGTAACGATCTCAACATCGTTGCTGTCGAGAAACATCGCCGCGATATTTGTCGGTGTCCCGCCAAACATATCCGTCAGCAGCAGGACGCCGATCCCCTGCGAAACCTCTTTGATCGCCTGTTCGATCTCGCCTTTTGCCATTTCGACATCGTCATGCCAGCCGATCGACACCGCACGTATATGGGCAAGGTCGCCGACGACCGCCTCGGTCGCCCCAACGAGCTCGTTTGCAAGCTGTCCGTGCGAAATGATCACTCCGCCTATTCGTTTTGTATCGCTCATGGCCTTTATTATTTCTGAATATCGCGGTGACTTGATGTCGCATCAAACCCCGATTCCTTCAACGCCTCACGCAGACTATCCGCCACCATTACCGAGCGGTGCCGCCCACCTGTGCAGCCGATACCGATCGTTACATACGATTTGCCTTCACGCTGATAACGCGGCAGCAGATATAGCAACAGATCGGTAAACTTCTCGATCGTTTCGGCAACCTCACTCTGCTGAGTCAGATACTTAATGATCTCAGGATCCTCACCCGTCAGGTGTTTAAGCTCTTTGTGAAAATACGGGTTTGGCAGATGCCGTACGTCAAACATCAGGTCGACAGTTCGCGGATTCCCGTATTTATGTCCAAAACTCTGCACCTCAACCTTGACAGGAACGCCGTCCTCAAAACCGCTAAACTTTTGAACGAGCAAATGCCGCAGCGTGTGGACAGTGTGCTCGGACGTGTCGATAATGAGGTCCGCGAGATTCCGGATCTCACTCAGCGCCCCGCGTTCAGCACGGATAGCTGAAAGCAGTCCCTTGCCCTGATCGGCCGGATGCGGGCGGCGCGTCTCTGAGAAACGACGCTGCAATACATCGTCCGAAGCTTCAAAAAATACGACGAAGGGGGCGAGCTTCTTTTTCGCGAGCTTGTTCAGCTCGCCGGTAAATTCCGAAAGAAACTGTCGTTCACGGATGTTAATGACAAGTGCCGCCTTTTCGATCGACGGATTACGCCTATCCGCCGGGACAAGCAGCCGTCCAAAAGTCGAGAGCATCGTCAGCGGCAGATTATCGACGCAAAAATAGCCAAGGTCTTCGAGCGAATCAGTCGCCGAGCTCATACCTGACCCGCTGAGGCCCGTGATGATCACAAACCCCGGCAGATCACGATTCTGTTGCGTCTTTTTCGCCATTTAGAGTTTCGCGGGTTCGTCCGCTTCTTCCATCGCTGAGCTCGTTATAGCGACGCTCGTTGCACGATGTGCTTTGTCGATGATCTTGTCTTTCAATTTACGGGCACGTTTTTCGATCTTATCGATCGTCTGCGAGAGCGACAGATACATATCAGAAACGCTGGTCTCGGCCGTAAGCACCTCGTTACGCCAGTTCATGATGACCTCAGAGCGGTGCATGCCGCGTTCGACCTCGATGATGACGTGAGCTTTGACCGGTTTGCCGTCAAAAAGATGCTCGATCTTTTCGAACTGATCCTCGACATGCGATTTGATCGCTGGTGTTACGTCTATGTGTCTGCCTGTAAATTCAATGTTCATGATATCCCCTTATTAGCTTTCTAGATCACCGTCTTTCGTTCACGTGAGCCAGCAATATTCAGCTGGTCACGATACTTCGCGACCGTCCGTCGCGACAATTTTACGCCGTCCTTACCAAGTACTTTTGCTATCTCGTCGTCGGTAAGCGGCTTTTTCGTGTCTTCTTCCTCGATCATCTTTTTGATCTTTAATTTTAGGATGCGAGTCGATACCTCTTCGCCGTCCTCGTTCATCATCCCTTCGCTAAAGAATCGACGGAGCTCGATCACGCCCTGCGGGGTGTGAGCGTATTTGCGGTTGACGACACGCGAAATGGTCGAAAGATGCATGCCGATATCCTCGGCAACATCTTTGAGCATCATCGGTTTAATATGCTCAACGCCGTGGTCGAGAAATGCTCTCTGCCGCGACACGATACACTCGACAACACGATAGATCGTCTGTCGGCGATGCTCTATGTTACGGAGCAGATCGACCGCGGAGCGAACCTTGTCCTTGATAAAATCTTTGGTTTCCTTAGTCGTCTCGGTTTGATCGAGCAGCTTATGGTACGTCGGACTGATGCGTAGACGCGGGCTACCGTCATCGACAAAAAAGACAACGTAATCTTCGTCAAGTTTTTCGATATAGACCTCAGGAGCGACATATGCGGCTTCGTCCGAGGCGTAACGGCGGCCTGGATATGGATCAAGCTGACGGATCTTAGCGATCTCTTCATCGAGAACGTGAATATTTACGCCGGTCGCTTTGGCGAGATGCTGTAAACGATGCGGTAGCAGATCCTCAAGATGATCGCGGACAAGCCGCGCGGCAAGGCCGTCTTCGCTGTCGCCGTTTGCCTTGAGCTGTGCGGCGAGACATTCTTTTACATCAAATGAGCCGCAGCCAACCGGGTCAAGTTGCATTACGGACTGACGGGCATCTTCGGCGATCTCTTCTGAGCATCGACTTGAACGACCAATTTCCTCGATCGAGGTGGTTAACCGGCCATCCTCGTCGAGGTTGCCGATGATCTGCGTCGCGGCTTCTTCATGACGATCACTGAGGTCGAGCATATTTACCTGCCACTCGAGGTGCTCGCTGAGCGACGGCGAATGGGTCAGAAACTGCTCAAAACTAGGAGCGTCATCTTTGTACTCGATCTCCTGCGTTTTATAGCCGGGGTCAAGATAATCTTGAAACTCGCGACCGTAATCGATCTCATCAAAAGAGTCAGAATTTTCGGTGTGAACCTCTTCACCTGCTTCGGTATCGCCGACAACGGTTGAGTCAAATCCATTCTCCGATGGAGCGCCGGCGTCAAAGGCCTCGTACTCGGCCATCGACTGGCCGGCCGCGATCATCACATCGGATGTCGGGTCGTTGCCGTTCTCAAACTCAGCATCGTGTCCGTCAGAATTTTGATCGAGGATGTTGTCGGCGATCTCCTGCATCTCATCGCCGGGCTGGACCTCTTCGAGCACAGGGTTTGTGACCATCTCCTGCTCGACCAGCTCAGCCAGCTCGATGGACGTCATCTGCAGCATCTCGATCCTCTGCCGCAATTGCGGCGTGAGGATCATTTTTTGCTGCATCTGATGATTTAGCCGTAAGGATGACATACCGGATAAGAACGACCGTCAAGGGGAAGTGGACCGAGCCAAGCAAATACCGTTCCTAAGTTGGATTATACAGACTAATTATCGAAAAAGGAAAATTCCCTGCGGGCTATAACTCAAATCTTTCTCCAAGATACAGACGACGAACATCTGCATCGTTGACAAGCTCATCAGGGCTACCCGAACGCAGTATTTTACCGTCCGACATAATGTAGGCGCGGTCAGTAATGCCAAGCGTTTCGCGGACATTGTGATCGGTAATGAGAATTCCGATGCCCTGCTGCTTAAGATAAAGAATGATCTCGCGAATATCATCGATCGCAAGCGGATCGATACCGGCAAAAGGCTCATCAAGCAATATAAACTCCGGCTCAGTCGCTAGACATCGAGCGATCTCAACACGCCGCCGTTCACCGCCCGACAGAGCATCGCCGCGAACCTTCCGCACATGATCGATGCCAAATTCATTCAGCAGTTCGTCAAGACGGGTGAATCGCTCAGCACGCGACATCTTCATCGTTTCCAGAACCGCAAGGATATTTTGTTCGGCAGTGAGTTTGCGAAAGATCGATGGTTCTTGGGGTAAATAACCTAGCCCGAGTCTAGCACGCAAATAGACCGGTAAACCGGTAACGTCACGCCCATTCAAACTGATACCACCGCCCTCGGTCTGCTCAAGCCCGACGAGCATATAAAACGTCGTAGTTTTGCCGGCACCGTTTGCACCGAGCAAACCGACTACCTCGCCTTTATGGACGTTGACGGACACATCGTCGACGACGCGGCGGCGGCCGTAGGTTTTTTGCAAACCGGTACCGGCGAGCACACCGCTATCCGGGAGATATCCGTTTGTGTTGTCGAGATCTGGCATTAACTAATTAACTATTTATCCGGATTGATCTTGTAGGTCGAACGAATGCGGCCCGAGCCGTTTTGTTTCGTTTTCCCCTCGGTGGTGAAACGATTTTCGCGCATCATAAAGCTAAACTCCGCCGCCTGCGAAGACCCTTGTTCGGCATCCGTTATCGAGGCCGGATTGCCGCGAATGATCGCTTTCTCATCCGCAGCAGTATATTGTACCCAATTTCCCGTCGCACGGCGTCCGGGCTGGGTAATGACGACCGAGTTTTCGGCGATCGTTTTGGATAGCTCATTATTCTCATTGAGATAAACCTCGGCAAATCCTGACGTAATGCGGTCGGTGCCTTGGCGGATATCGACGTTGTCGCGATACTGAATGATCCGCTTGTCGCGTTCGTAGGTCATCGTCTTTGACGTCGCAAATACGGGAACGGTGTTTTCCTTGCCCTTGAGTTTTTGCTTAACGTTATAGACGGCACTCTGCACATTGCCCTCGGCGGTAAATTTGCCCTCGGCCTGCTGGATCGTCACTCGGTCGCCTCGAACGTAGTTGTTTTCCTGCCATCCGCGGGCGTTGCCGGAATAGACCGCAACTTCGGTTCCGTGGTCAAACTCGGCGTTGTCGGCGGTCATAAATACAGGCTTGTCAGACGCTGCAAACGGAGTCGTATCCGCCATCGCCTTGCGGCTGTAATAGGTCGTGCTAACACCGCCGCGTAGATAGGTCTTACGAGCTTTTGTATCCCAATCGATCTCGCGTGCCTTAGCTCGTGCTTTCGAATCCCACGCCGTCGGCTCCCCGCCACGCATCCGCAGGGTCTCATCGGACTTAGAAAAGCTCATCTGTCCTGCGATCGCATTGCGGTCAAGCTCGGTAAATTTTGTATTACCCGATGCGTCAAATTGCTCAACATCTTTCGACTGAGCACTGAAATTCGCAGTCAACTGATCTGCCAACAGCGTCTGTGTGCCGCGGTCAGCTTTGGCGACGGTCGGCACACGAACCGTTTTGGTTTTCTTGCCGCCGACACAGGTCTTAGCATTATTCCCGGTCGGGTAAAACTCACAATCAAATCGCGGTGCGTTGATCGTTGTGTTGTAGTTTTCGGGAGCGGCACGTAGCGGTTCGACAAACAACTCGGCGTTTCCCACGGCTTCGGCTCGCTGGATATCTTTGCCGCTGGCGTTGAAGATCGTCTTTACGCTGTCAGCCGTAACTCGTTTGTTTGCGGCGTCTGCATCGCGGTTTGGCACATCGAGTTGGATAGTCGTGCGGCCATCGGTCTGCATTTTCTCGAGCAGGCCTTCGCCTTTGAATAAAAGATGTATCGCACGCGGTGCATTCATCGTGACGAGCGAATACTCGCCGGCTTCCGTCGGGATGATCTGGGCTGTGCTTTGCCCGATCGTATTTGCGGTCGCGAGTTGACGCTGTCCGTTAAACGTCACGTTTAGCTCGGGTGCCGAGACGGATGTGGTGCGTGTCGTGGTGGTTTGGCGAACAAACCCGTTACCGTTGAGCACGGCATATTTAAGCTTTTTGTCCGCAAAGAGATCCGCGTTCACCGCGTCGCCTTTTAGATAGTTTGTATCCTGCGTGATCTCGGCACCGCCGGTGAGGGCGATCTTGAGAGCAGCTTGGTCGTAAGTGGCATTGGCCGCGCGGATGTCCGTCGCTTTCCCGCCCGAGGTCGTTACAATGTGGACGTTGTCTTTCAGCTCATAAAGATCGGAGGCTTTATTAAGGAGCGCGTATCCGGCGTCGATGGTCGTTGGCGATAAGCCTGCTTCTATTGAGTTGATATGCACGTTGTCGAACATCTCAAATTGCTTTAGTTGAGCTCCCGACATTACGTCAGACGATGCAGCTTGCTGAGTTTCGTCACTGGACAAATACAACGAAGCTCGTCCGGCAGTGACATCGGTCTTGACAACATTACCTGTCGATTTCGATTTGGAATCGATAGCGATAGCTACGTTGTTGTTTAGGTCGATCTTGTTTGTGATCTGGTCGTAGGTCGCGGATGCGGCGTTGATCTTAGCGTAGCGGACGCCTGATTTGATCAACTCCGGCGATTCAAACGCCTCGATCTCGACATCTTTTAGCAGATCGAGCCGTTTTTCGCCCATCTTGACGGTGGCTCCAACTGATTTACCACGAATGTTTTCACGTGCAAATTCGACCAGATCATCGGCTTCGGCGGTTTCGGTCAGTTTGGTGTAGGTGATGTTGTTCGTCTTTACCTTGAGGCCGTCGCGGCTTTCGATATTGACGTTGCCATTCATGTACGCGGTAAAGTTTTTGTTTTCTTCGGGGATATACAGGACCTTTTGAGCGGAGAGCTTGTCAGCCGGGTTTCCGGCGTCGTCAAATATCTCAAAATAGGCGTTCTCGAGTTCCTGATGATTGTCGGAAAATGTTTTCGCGTAGTCCGCCTTTACATAGTATTTCGACACACCGTTGTCGGTCTCAAGCCGTTCGTAGCCTGTAACCTCGGCGACGACATCGGTGGAAAGCTGTGTGTGTTCGCTCTTTAATTTGAATGGCGTAGTGTTGCGGGAACGATAAAATCCGACAACGACAGCGAGGATCGTTACCCCTAACAGCCCAAGTGCTGCATAGCGAAAGATCTGCGGCAATTTTGCCCGCAGACTATAATCACTTAGGTTTTTTGTATCTTTTTCAGTCAAAGCCCGTTTCTTCTTCCTGCTACCGACCACTGACAACTGACTACCGACAACTGGTTTAATTATCTGCTCTGAGGTCCTCGACGACAAGTTGCAGCCGGGTATTTCCCTGCCACGAATTCGCCTCGGCAACGTAAGCTAGTTCGATGCGAGTATTAGGCGAGAGCGTTTGCCCCTTTGATTTCGCGACTCCGTCCCACCACACGGCCTCAAACACTTTTCCGTTGGCATCGTAAAGTTTTAGCTTCAGATGTTTTTCTTTCATGACAAACGGCTCATCGCGAAGCGTAAGGTCGCGGGTAACAAGGATCGGTTTTGGATTCCCGGCACCAAAAGGTTCGAATGCGGCAAGTTCATTAACGAGTTGAATGCTCAGCGTTTCGGTAGTGACAACCGCGTCGATTAGTAATTCAGGCGTGCGTTCATCAACCGGGATCTTTGCGTCGGCATATTCGTGCAGTCGTGTCCGCAACGCTTCAATATTTTCGTGCTTAGCTTTCATACCCGCAGCCATTACGTGGCCGCCGAATGATTCGAGTAGGTCGGATACTGAGCCGAGGGCTTCGAAAAGATCAAATCCCTTAATACTCCGAGCACTGCCGGTGGCGATGCCGTCTTCGAGCGAGAAAACTATTGTCGGCCGGTAGAATTTCTCAGCCACACGCGAAGCCGCGAGGCCGACGACGCCTTTGTGCCAGCCTTCGCCGGCGACGACCATGAAAAGGTGATCGGGGAATGTTGTTGCTTCGATAACGGCGAGATCGGTGACTTCCTGTTGAACCTTTTGGCGCTCGCGGTTGCGGCTGTCGAGCAACGCCGCGATCTTTCGAGCCTCGCCAAAATCGTTGGCCTCTAACAGCTCGACAACGTGCGTCCCGACCTCCATCCGCCCGGCGGCGTTGATTCGCGGGCCGATGCGAAAGCCGATGTGCATGCTCGTCATGTCCGAGCGGCAATCGGCGACCTCCATCAGTGCTTTGAGGCCCCAGTTGTCGGTTTTGACGAGGTCGATCAGGCCAAGAGCAACGATCGCACGGTTTTCGCCGGTCAGATCGACGACGTCCGCAACGGTTCCGATAGCGGCGATCTTTAGTAGGCCGGGGATCTCGGATTCGAGGCCGAATTCACGCAGGAGAGCGTGTGCCAGCTTAAACGCCACGCCGACTCCGGCCAGATTGTCGTCGGGGTATTCGCTGTCGGGGTGAAACGGATTTATCAACGCAACTGCGGGCGGTAAGATGGTGTCGTCTTTGATCTCGTGATGGTCGCAGATGATCGTGTCCATCCCGATCGCTTTTGCCCGCGACACCTCGTCAAAATTCGACGTGCCGGTATCGACGCTCACCAGCAGCGTGTAACCCTCGGCTCTCGCGGCCTCAAGCGGCGCGAAGTTAATGCCGCGATTCTCGGTAAAGCGGTTCGTGATGTGATAGCTCGTTTCAAGCCCCAGCAAAGAAAAAGTCTTTCGCAGCAGAACCGTCCCGGTCGTACCGTCAACATCGAGGTCGCCCCAAATGAGGATCTTTTCTTTGTTCTCTACCGCCAGTTTTACGCGGTCGACGGCCTCACGCATTCCGTGCATTAGGAATGGTTCGTGGAGGTGTTCGGGTGAGGGATTGAGGAATGTGCGAGCCTTTTCGGGTGTGTCGTGGCCGCGAGAGATGAGCAGCGCGGCGATCAGCGGTTTGACGCCAAGCTCAGTTGCAAGCAGATTTATCGCAGCAGCGTCATGTTTGCGTATCGTCCAGCGCTTCATAGAATTACGAATTAAGAATTACGAATTACGAATTGCAGAAGTCAGAATCTCAAATTTTTAATTCGTAATTCGTAATTCGTAATTGTCAGCTAATCGCCGGTTCGATCATGCCGAACCACAGCAGTCCAAGGATCGCGGCTCCGACGACTATGCGGTAGATGATAAATACGAACGTCGAATTACGCCGTAGGAACGCGAGCAGGAACCATATCGACAGATACCCGACGATGCCCGCCGCCAAAGTTCCGGCGATCAGCGGGACAAGACTTTCTGCGGGCAATATCTGAAACACTTCACGCAGTTCTAACAATCCGCTGGCGCCGATCGCGGGGATGGAGAGCAGGAACGAGAATTTCGCGGCGGTTTCGCGTTTTTCGCCGGCGAACAGGCCGCCCATTATCGTGCTTCCCGAACGGCTGGCTCCCGGCATTAGCGCGAGTGCCTGGCAAAAACCCTGCACAATAGCGTCCGTCAGCCCCAGGTGCCGCATTTCTTTGCGTTGCGAACCTACGCGTTCTGCTACCAGCAGCAGCAGAGCGATGGCGATCATCATTATCGCGATGAACCACAGGTTTTTGGTCGCCGGCCCCTCGATATGTTTCTTTAACAGCAGCCCCGCGACGCCGATCGGGATCGAGCCGATGATTATCAGCCACCCAAGCCACGATTCTTCGCTCAGGAACATCGGCCGGTTACCGGCAGAACCTGAGAAATACATCTTGCGGCGGTTAAAAACAAAGTTCCAATGGTCCCGCACAAACGCCGTCGTGATGCCCCAGATATCGCCAAAAAAATAGATCAGCACCGCCGCCAGCGTCCCCAACTGCATCACCGCCATCACCGCCGTCGTCTTATGCGGATCGCCGTCGTAAATGCCCGTCAGCCTCGCCGCAAACACCATATGCGCCGACGACGAGATCGGAATAAACTCCGTCAACCCCTGTACGATCCCGATGATGATGGCTTGTAATAGATCCATAAACTAACGAAGGTGAGCCGCAGACGAGAATTAATAGAAGAATCTAACATAACTACGTAGGTGTTGCGAACTAAGATTGTT
>JBGTII010000142.1:0-42400 GCA_041745735.1 Pyrinomonadaceae bacterium
ATTTGGGCCTCGATGTTCACGACGCCGGGCGCTATTTCACCGATCAGTCCGCCAAGAATTCCCGCCCGTTCGCACCCGGAATGGTTTTGACCGTCGAACCGGGATTATACATTCCGCCCGACGACAAATCAGCCCCGTCCAAATACCGCGGCATCGGCATCCGCATCGAGGACGACGTGCTCGTCACAGCCGACGGCAATCTCAACCTGACCGCCAAAGTGACAAAGGACCCCGACGAGATAGAAGCCCTAATGGCGAAAAAGAGATGAACTTTGAATGGGACGAATCAAAGAATCAGATCAATATCTCCAAACATGGGTTAGATTTCTTTGACGCATGGGAAATGTTTGAAGCTCCTGTTTTGATGTACTCCGACACACGCCAAGACTACGGCGAAAGTCGGTTTATCGGCATCGGAATCCTACGCAATTTTGTTGTAGTTGTGGTTTTTACCGAAAGAAATGGTGATACAATTCGAATTATCTCATTTAGGAGAGCACGAAAAAATGAACGGAAAAAATTCTTCAAATATCTCCAAGACGAACTGGGATCGTCTAGCGGCAATGACTGACGACGAGATTGACGTGTCAGACATACCCGAACAGGGTGATGATTTTTTTGCGAATGCTAAACTTCGAATGCCAACGGGGAAATCACCTGTTTTGTTAAATGTCGATAGTGACGTTTTGGATTGGTTCAAAGAGCATGGGAGCGAGTTTCATCGACTTGTTAACAGTGCTCTTCGTGACTATGCCGAATCTCATCGCTGATCAATTCTCTCCTCCATGAACTTTGAAGAAATCACAAAAAATCTCCCCGCCCTACTTTCTGCCCTGCTCGTCGCGATCTTATTTCTCCAGTCCGGGCTCGACAAGATTTTTGATTGGAAAGGAAATCTCGATTGGCTAAATGGGCATTTTTCCAAGACATTTCTCGCTGGCTGGGTGCCAGTCTTGCTAGCTGAGATCGCGGTGATGGAACTTGCAACCGGGTTGACCGCTGCTGTTGGGATTGTACGTTTCTTCGTGGTCGGTTCGACAACGCTTATCTTTGTCGCGTCTATATTTGGTGCCGTTTCGATCACCGCCCTATTCTTCGGCCAGCGCGTCGCCAAGGATTATCCCGGAGCCGCAGTCCTTGTCCCATATTTCATCTTGCTGATCATTTTGATGTTTCTCACAAATCCCTATTTAAAAGCATAAAAAAGCCCCGGCTATTAAAACCGGGGCTTGCGACCAATTAACGGTCTAGTTGTGTCTTAGTAAGTCTGAACATTTAGGATCTGACCAAGTATCGAACCTAAAATACTCAGGACGCCATTGCTGCGTGTACCGTACTGATACTGCTGTTCGTAATCGTTGTACTGGCCGTAGTTATTGTTGTTGTATTGATCGCGGTATCGACTATTGGCACCGTCCTGGTATCCGCGTTGGAAACCCTGGCGGAAATAGTACTGATACTGGCTCTGGGTAACATAGCTCTGGTATCCGTAAGTACCACTCTGATAAACGTTCGAATTTGAGTAGCTGATACGCCTGCGGCCATCAAGGTCGCGGCGTCCGGCTTCGAATCCCTGACGATAACCGGCATTTACAGCCTGTCGCAGTAGCTCGGCTCCACGCTGATCGGTGTTGTAATACGAACCGTTCCGTACAACACGGTAGCGGTGATTCCGATTGGTATTCGCATTGGCGTTACCGCTGTAATAACCGTTGCCATTCGAGCGATCGTTGCCGCTGCGGTTGTACTGGCGGTTACGTTCTGCCTGACGACCCAACTCAGCCTGACGCTGCTGCTCTAAAAGGATCTGTTGCTGGCGCTGCTGCCTGATGGCGATCTGCTGCTGACGTTGCTGGACAAGGATCTGCTGCTGTTGCTCAGCCGAGATGCGTCGCTTCTCCGACTTTCGCTCCTGCTTTTCCTCTTTCTTGTCTTCCTTCCAGTCCTTATCTCGACCGCGGCCCTGAGCGTTAGCGATTTCGCTTGTGCCCAATACCGTAACCACACCAAGTGCTGTCACCACCGCTAATTTTTTAAGATTGAATAATTTCATTTTGTACTCCTTGTAATGCCCTTAGATCTTGTCTTTACCTTTTTCGAATTCGATATGAATTATGCAAAGTGTAAAGTTTTGTAAATGATTGATAGCTAAGTACTTATCAATCTCACAATGGTATATATCAATCACCGTGCCAAAGAGCCGATGTCTATTGTTTGGCTAGGTTTAGACCGAAACAAGAAATTTAAGGTGAAAGTATTGCGCTCGGTATGGTGCGTTTTGCGCTCGTATGGTCTGCTTTTTGAACAGAAAAAAACCGGTCTGCCCATCTTGGCCCGACCGGTCGTTTGATAATGTCCGCCTGAGTTATTTTTTGTGCTTTGATATGGACAAAGTAAGGGTTTCCGGGCCGGGCAGTTTTTGGCCGGGCTTGAGACGTAGATCGACAAACGTGATGTCATAGCCCTCAAAGACGACCGTTTTGGGGTCGAGCCCCGAATTTAACTCACAGGTTTTTGACGCCTTTCGCCCTTTTTTGAGCGAGATCTTGATCTTTGCATTACCCGCCCATATACACGTGACATTAGGAGGACATCGCGAATCTTCGAGGATCTCGATAAATTTGACCGTAATCTTGCCCGTCGTCGTAACTTTCTGATCACCCATCTTGACGCTAATCGTTTCGGGGTCTTTTGCAAGTGTTGCCATCACAGTAAAGAGCGTGATCGCCGTTATGACAATAAACTTTTTCATAATACCTCGTGTCGGGCGGCCTCACGCTGCCCCACGACATTAGAACGAAAGTGGGTGCTGGGCGTTGCAGTAAATCGGCGTTGGTGTCACGCCGACGCCCACGCACTCGCTTTGATCTTTTCTTCGATCGCGCGGGCAAATTCATTAGTTTTCGCTGAGCCACCGAGGTCTTTTGTGATCGAGGTGCCATCCTTAAACACATCGAACAGGGCATTCTCAAATCGCAATGCGGCATCGCGTTCGCCGATGTAACGCAGCATTTGAATTGCCGAGAGCATCAACGCAGTCGGATTGGCAATGCCCTGTCCGGCGATGTCCGGTGCCGAACCGTGAACGGCCTCAAATACCGCTCCCTGCTCACCGATATTCGCACCCGGGGCGAGCCCGAGCCCGCCGATCAGCCCTGCGCATAGGTCCGAGAGAATATCGCCGTAAAGGTTTTCCATCACCATCACATCAAATTGCTCCGGCCGCATAACGAGTTGCATACAGGTATTGTCGATGATCTTGTCATCAGCCTCGATGTCGGGGAATAGTTTTGCCTGGTTGTAGAAACACTCAAGGAACAAGCCGTCCGAGAGCTTCATAATGTTGGCTTTGTGGACGGCCGTCACCTTTTTTCGGCCGTTGTCGCGTGCGTATTCAAACGCGTATTTCGCGATCCGCGTCGAGGCTTTTTCGGTGATTATCTTGAGCGATTCGACAACGCCGGGAACGACGATGTGTTCGAGGCCGGCATACAGATCCTCGGTGTTTTCGCGAACGATCACGAGGTCTAGCTCCGGATACCGGCACTCAACATTTGGCAAAGCCTTGACCGGACGTACATTTGCGTAGAGGTCGAGTGCTTTTCGCAGTCCAACATTTACCGACGTAAATCCTTTACCGATGGGCGTCATGATCGGCCCTTTGAGCGATACCTTGTTGCGGCGCATTGCTTCGATCGACGCTTCGGGCAGCGTTTCGCCGTACTTTTCAAGCGCCTGAGCACCCAATATCTGTGTTTCCCATTCGATATCGACGCCCGTCGCCTCGATCACGCGAACGGTCGCCGCCGTGATCTCAGGGCCGATACCGTCACCGGGAATTAGTGTAATAGTGTGTTTCATAAACGATATCCTATAATAAAACTTACAACGGCCGGTGGCTTGCGACAAAACGGCATTTCGAAATGAACCCTGAAATATTAATAATCGGCGGCGGCGTCATCGGATTGAGCATCGCACGCGAGCTACATAAAAGCGGCGTGTCGAGCATAACCGTGCTCGAAAAAGGCCGCTGCGGTGAGGAATCGTCGTGGGCCGCAGCCGGAATGATCGGACCGCAGGCTGAGGCGAACGAGGGCGGAACCTTTTTCGACATGACCGTCACGTCACGCGAGATGTATCCGCAGTTTGCGGCAGATCTGCTGGCCGAGACCGGCGTGGACATTGAGCTTGATCGGCAAGGAACGCTCTATCTGGCGTTCACGGACGAAGATGTCTCCGAGGTTCACAAACGGTTGAAATGGCAGCTAAAAGCAGGTTTGCCCGTCGAACATTTATCAGCAGATGACGCTCGACGGGCTGAACCGTTCGTCTCCACGGACGTTCGCGGAGCTTTGCTGTTCCCCGACGATTGGCAGGTTGAGAATCGCAAACTTATGACGGCTCTAAAGACCTATGCCGACCTTCACGGCATCGAAATACGCGAAGATTCGGCGGTCGAACAACTGATCGTCGAAGATAGTCGCGTCATTGGCAGTCGCACCATGACCGATACGTTTTATGCGGCCGACACTATCCTTGCAACAGGAGCATGGACCTCGCTCATCAAACTCGGGGATGCAGATATGCCGCTCAAGATTGAACCCGTTCGCGGGCAGATCGTAGCGTTTCAGACGGCAAAACGGCTTTTCCAGCACGTTATTTACAGCCGACGCGGTTACATCGTACCGCGTGCCGACGGGCGAATTTTGGCAGGCTCGACCAGTGAAAATGCGGGTTTTGAAAAAGTGGTGACGGAATTGGCGGCAAGTGCTTTGCGTCAAATGGCCTCTGAGATCGCACCAAATCTGTCGAGCCTTGCGATCGCGGATCATTGGTCCGGGTTGCGGCCATTTGCCATGGACGGGCTTCCGGTCATGGGGTCTTTTGCCGGAATCGACGGCATGACGATCGCGACCGCACATTACCGAAACGGCATCTTGCTCGCACCGCTGACGGCAAAGATCGTCGCGGACAAAGTAACAAAAGATATTGAGCCGCCATATCTCGCGGCATTCAGCCCGGATCGGTTTCGCCTACGCAGTGTCGGCAAAATTAGTTAAGTAGTATGAGAGTTGTAACATCGATCTTGATCTTAGGTTTAGCCATCGCCGCGGGGGCGCAGTCGGGGCGCGTTGTTGCTACCGATTCGTCAGCGGCTGCAAACGAAACGACGGTCAGGGCGATGTATGACGAGGTCAACGGTTACATCCGGGCTAAGGGCGCCGAGTACGACGCCAAAAAAGTCTTGTTCAGCGACCGCCTGTTCGCTCAGGCAAAGCTCGAACAGCGGCAGATGGCCGCACGATACGCGGCGATCGCCGGTGCCCGAAAAGACCTAGCCGGCGAGGACCTCTATTATCTCGGAATGCTCCATTGGGTCGCCGAAAATATGGACGGCACAGCCGAAGCCTTGCGAAAATTTATCGCCCTCGATGCCGCCGAGCCCATACGGCAACAAACCGCACGTTCGATCGTTATCGTCGTTTTGGCAAAGCAAAAAAAGCTTGACGAAGCCGAAACCCTCCTCGCCGAATACCTAAAAATTGAGTCTACAAAGCTTACCGAAAAAGCGCGTATCCACGGCGAGCTCGCCAAGGCTTATCAGGCACAGGACAAATTCGCCAAAATGGCCCCGCACGCCGAGGCCGGTTACGCCGCGTCAAAGGCGTTGCTCAAAGATGCCGCCTCACGCGCCCGCGGTTTGGACGAGATACTCGACGCCGGGATGCTCGTCTATGAGGCGTATCGCGACAGCGGCGAGCGGCAAAAAGCTGAGGCCGCCCTCGACGATATGCGTGCCGTCGCGGTCGAGACAACAAGCCCGAGTTTTTACTATTACGCCGTCGATCAGAAGATAAAATTTCTCGTCGAGACCGGCCGCAAACCTGCCGCTTTGCAGCTTTATCAATCAGCATTGAAAGAAGCGGAAAAGGATTTTGTGAGCAAAGGGCAACAAACCGATGTGCTCACCCGGCTCAAGAAAAAGCAAAAACATTACGCGCTGCTTGGCGAGCTCGCCCCCGAAATGCCGCTCGTCGATCAGTGGTTTCCGGGCAAGCAAAAGACACTGGCGGAGCTTCGCGGCAAGGTCGTGCTGCTCGATTTTTGGGCGACATGGTGCGGGCCGTGTTTTGACGCGTTTCCGCATCTCATTGAGTGGCAACAGGACCTCGGGCCGCAGGGGCTTGAGATCCTCGGAGTGACGCGATATTACGGCAATATCAGCGGCGTGGTCGCCGAACCGCTCGCTGAGATCGAGTATTTCAAACGCTTTCGCACCAAGGAAAAACTCAATTACGATATCGTAGTCGGCAAGGATCAGAGCATCCAGTTTCTGTACGGTGCGACCGCTCTGCCGACCGCCGTGCTTATCGACCGCAAAGGCATTATCAGGTATATTGAAACGGGCACCAGCGACGCGCGGATCGAGCAGATGCGCGAGATGGTGTACAAACTTATAGCTGAAAAATAACCGATGCCCAGAAACGGCCATCCCGCAAAAACCCAAGGACTCTACGACCGAATCGCCGATGTACAAGATCTGGCGATGAAACTCAACGGCTATCGCGAATCGGTAGCCAAATACCTCAAGTCGCTCGATCTCGACCTCGGCCCCGATTCGCTCATCCTCGACGCCGGCTGCGGCACGGGCATCGTCACGATGGCGTTTCAAGACGCTCGATTTCGCCCCCGCCACTCGGTCGCTCTCGATCTATCTTTCAAATCTCTCGAGGTCGCCCGCGAGCATTTCACTAAACGAAAGATCTACGCAAAAGCTACGAGCGCTGTCCAAAGTAATGTGCTCGCGATGCCGTTTGCCGACAACACGTTTGACCTCGTGCTAATGTGCGGTGTGCTCGAATACACTCCGCTGGACGAAGGGCTCGCCGAGGCCGCACGGGTATTGAAAAAAGGCAAGCCGCTTGTGTTTCTACCCGTAAAACCATCCGTCATCGGTTCGGTGCTTGAGCTGCTCTATAATTTTAGGACGCACAAAAAAGCCGCTGTCCGCACCGCCGCGGCCAAGTATTTCAACATCGTCGGCAATTACGAATTTCCGATCACCGAGCCGATCGCGTGGTCAAAGACGATCTTTTTGCTTGAGAAAAAATAGCTTTGGTCCGGTCCGGACCAAGGTGGACCAAGAAACGGTTATGAAACAATCACCGCTGATAATCGGGCATCGCGGGGCGAGTGCACATGCACCGGAAAACACGCTCGCCGCGTTTCAAATGGCGATGGACGCAGGAGCGGACGGTGTCGAGTTTGACGTCCAGCTTGCCAAAGACGGCGTGCCGGTCGTCATCCACGACGCGACGCTAAAACGTACCGGCGGGCGAACAGACGCGGTCGCGGATCTCACGTCAAAGGAACTTCGCAAAGTAGATGCTGGGTCGTGGTTCAACAAAAAATATCCAAAACGAGCAAACGCTGACTTTGTGAAAAAAACCGTCCCGACCCTGACTCAGACACTAAGTTTATTAAGATCCACTGACGGCCTCATTTACATCGAGCTGAAGGCAACCGACCCAGATTATCGAGCACTCACAAAAGCCGTCTGCGATATCATTCGCGATTCGCCGCTGCTCCCGCGCATTATCGTCAAAAGTTTTAAGCTAGCCGCGATCCCTGAGATCCGCCATCATTTGCCAGAGGTGCAAACCGCCGCCCTTTTTGCTCCGCAGATAATGGATTACCTCCGCCGCCGCAAATACATCATCGCGATGGCCCGCGAATTTGGCGCCCATCAGATCTCGCTACACCATTCGCTTGTCACGAAAAAGCTCACGGCATTGGCCGCACAAGCCGGGATGCCAGTCACCATCTGGACCGCCGACGATCCAAAATGGATCAAACGCTGTCAAAAACTCGGCATTGGTGCGTTGATCACGAACGCCCCATCAAAACTACTCTCAAAACGAGCCGAAAACTGCTGACGAACATCCTGCATTTTTGATTGACATCTAGCAAATTAGGCATATAATTCGGCGTATATTTGGGAGGGATGTTATGAAACGCTATCTCGTGACTGCTATCTTTGCGTTTGCTTTATTAACGCCGTTTGCTTACGGCCAGTCGGTCGCTGACTATTTCAACGCAGGCCAGCGATGCACCGAAAGTGCGAATTGGGACTGTGCGATCCAAAACTATTCATACGCGATAAACCTCGATCCAAATCTCGAAACCGCCATTCACAATCGGGCCCGCGCTTACATTGAAAAAAAGCAGTATTCGCTTGCGATCGCCGATATGGACCGCGCGATACGACTGGCCCCTACTGAGGCCAGTGCATATCTCGACCGCGCCACGGCCTTTTTCCGTTCAGTTGATTGGGACCCATGGTCCGACGAGTACGAAGACGGTTATGCCGACGTAAAAAAAGCTATACAGCTCGAACCAAACAACAAGTACGCCCATTACTATAAGGCTTATGCAGATTACAACGATGATCAGTACGAAGACGCCAAGGCCAGCCTTACGACGCTTTTGCGGCTCGACCCAAACTTTGCGGGTGCCGCCGACCTGCTAAGAAAGGTCAATGACGGTATCGCCCGTAAAAGTGCCTATAAGTCGAAAGCCGATCTCGACAAACTCTACCGTGACGGTAACGCCCTTTTTGATAAGGACCAGTACAAAGAAGCGATCGCCATATACAACAGCATCCTGGCCAAAGACCCAAAGTATTGGGATGCCCTATTCCAACGCGGCCGGGCTTACCTCGTTTTGGATAAGTACGCAGAATCGATCGCTGATTACGATAAGTACATCGCCGCAAATACTATTAGCTGGGCCGCATATTACAATCGCGGCCTGGCAAAGGCAGACAAAGGCGACCCGGACGGTGCGATCGCCGATTATAGTCAAGCACTCAGCTTAAATCCGAAGAAACCGGATATCAATTTTTACCGCGGACAGGCTTTTCGAAATAAGAAGGACTACAACTCGGCTGAGTCTGATTTCCGCGTTTATTTAAAAACAAAGCCGCAATCGGACGGAGCGTGGGTAAATCTTGGCTTGACGATGGTCGATAAGCAAAATTATGACGAGGCGATCACAAGCTATACCGAGGCGATAAAGATAAATCCTAAATATGTGAATGCCTATGCAAGACGTGCCGAGGCATATCAGAAGAAAAAAGACCAGATCTCCGCGCTCTCCGATTATGACCAGATCGACAAGATCGACGCTAAGTCTACGGCCGGGATCACGGGACGCATCGATGTCTATAAAGAACAAAAAAATGATGTAAAGCTCGAGGCTGAATATGCTAAGTACGTCGCGGTGCAGCCGGAAAATGGACTCCACAGTCGCGGGCACTATTATTACGATAAAAAGAACTATGACAAGGCAATAGCCGATTTTGCCGAGTGCGTTAAGTTGACCGGCGGTAAAAATGAGGGGTATTTTGACGATCTCCGGATGACGTATCTAAGAAAAAAACTTTTTCCCCTAGCTCTCGAAAACGCCGAGGCCGCACTAAAACTACAGCCCGACTCCGCTCATTTCATCACTGACCGGGCCGAAGTGTATCTCGACATGGGCAAATTTGACGAAGCGGCGGCCGATTATGACCGTGCCATAAAAGCCGATCCCAAATACGCGACCGCCATCCTCGGAAGAGCAAAGGTCACGGCCGCCACGGGCAAATATGCTCAGGCCCTGACCGAGTTTGATGCAATGTCAGAGGAGATAAAGAAAACAGCCGTTTTCTACCTTGAAAGAGCGCGTGTGTATCTCAGACTAAAGAAACCCGTGGAGGCAAAGGCCGATCTGACCAAGGCACTCGAGATCAATCCGGAATTCGATGACGCAAAGACCGAGCTTGCGGCACTAAATAAACCTGTCGCCAAGCCGCGGCCAAAAGGAAAACGCTAGGCACCTTGCCACAGGGAATTAGTTACAAACTCTTTTTCTTTCATGTGCGTCTATGTATTATAGACAGAGATGAGTACGTTTCGTTTAAGACAGATCGGGTTGGTGCTTTGCTTGATGGCATCGATGCTTGCGGCGGTGCCTGCCGCTTGTGCCTGTTCGCATCACGAAGAAACGAAAGTCGTCGAGACGGATTGTCATTCGCAGCACGAAACCTCTAAACCGGCTGAAACTGTTGAGACCGGCATTGCCGTTGACGAGTCTTGCGTGTGTGCGGTCGCTCAGCGTACTCCGTTCGTCACCACCTCGAAAACTTTTAGTAAGGATCTCAAGGCCGGTGACGCGGTTGCCCTTGCAGATAAGAAGGAGTCCGACTTTGCATTTGTAGCGGCAACGTCCTTTTACGTTGCTCCGCCGATATCCACCAACAACCTTTTATTTTCATCCACTCTCAGATCTCTTTTGCCTGCGCGCGCACCTCCGCGCCTGTAAATCAGTAGAAACAACTTTTTTTCATCGTTTCGGCCTCTTAGGCCGGGCGATGGTGCATTGATTTAGAGACAAGGAGTTAGTAATGAAACGATTTTTATACTTGGCGATGTTTGCGCTCGCATTTAGCGTTCAGGCATTTGCCCACGAGGCTTTTAAGCTGGTGAGCAGCGAAAAGCTAGAAGTGACACAGACGCAGATCGCGGATCTGCAAAAACAAGCGACGGTCGGCAAGATCGAGGGGCCAAATCTCACATTTACGGAGAGCGACATTAAGCTCGTCGTCGTGACCGGGCCTGAGGACGATATGTTGTCGTACAGGATACAGGGCGTTCGCAATCCGAACATCGTGGCTCCGACCGAGGCGAAATTTACGCTGTGGTTCGTCAATACCGATACCGACATGCGGCACGACATACGGTTCATCCATCATCCGGGCGACTTTGTTGCAAGACCTGATATTAAAGGTTCCATAGGAACGGAAAAACTTGGTGCTCGTGCGGACGAGGATGCCAAGTTCGAGGCGCAAAAGATTGTTTTCGAGGCGATGGAGGACGGCCGTTTCAAATACTTTTGCGCGGTTGGCGCACACGCAAAGGGCGGTATGTGGGGCAATTTCCTCATCGGAGTCAAGCCTGGAAAGAACCTAAAGATGCCGGTAAAGACCGAGCATGGCGGTTCAACTGACGGCGACAAGACTATGAAAAAACCCGATGAAGAAATGCGCGGAATGGATCACGGTGAGAAAAAGCCAGACGCAAAAAAAGATAGCAAGATGCCGGGGATGGATCACGATAAGATTGACATGAAAATGTCGTCGGTCACAAATATTGGCGATCCGATGGAAAGGGAAAGCTCAGGCACTGCCTGGGCTCCCGATTCTTCGCCGGTTTACGCAAAGATGAAGATGACCGAAGGCGGCGGAATGTGGATGTTTATGGGGACAGCGTTCCTACGCTACACGCAAATAGGCTCGTCGCGGGATGTGTCGGTTGCCGGAAAGGGCAGCAAGGCAAAAGCAGATCTCCCGACGATGCTTATGGCGATGTATTCGCGGCCAGTGGGCAAAAAATCTCAGGTCGGCTTTCGCGTTATGGCGAGTCTCGACCCCGTATTTGAACAAGGGTTTGGCTATCCGTTGCTTTATCAGAGCGGCGAGCAGTATCGCGGCTTGCCCCTCCACGACCGACAGCATCCTCATGATTTTATCTCTGAGTTAGCGGTAACATTCTCGCATAAGTTCGACGATAAAAAGTCATTCTTTCTCTACGCGGGCATTCCCGGCGAACCCGCACTCGGCCCGCCGATGTATCTGCATCGCACATCGGGGATGAACAATCCCGACGCACCGATAGGCCACCATTGGCAGGACGCGACGCATATAACCTATGGTGTGGTAACGGCGGGTTTTTCGTTCGGCAAAGCAAAGATCGAGGCGTCTGCTTTCAACGGTACTGAGCCTAATGAGAACCGTTGGAACTTTGACAAGCCCAAACTGAACTCTTTTAGCGGCCGGTTTTCCTTTAATCCGACTAAAAATCTCTCGCTACAGATTTCGCACGGTTATGTTCGCAATCCTGAACCCCTCGAACCCGACATTCGCATACTCCGTAAAACCTCGGCGTCGGCGATCTATAACAAACCTTTAGGCGAACATAAAAATTGGGCAAACACCTTTGTTTGGGGACAAAACTACGCCAACGGCGAGCGCAGCAATTCATTCCTTGGGGAAAGCAATTATGACTTTTATAAAAATGCGGTGTTCGGGCGATTCGAAGTTGTAAAGAAAAGCGGCCATGACCTGGTGTTGGATCACCCGTTAGAGCATGGTCAGTTTTGGCTCAAGGTATTCTCAGTTGGTTACGTCCGTGACATTATCCAAGACAAAGGCATCGACGTTGGATTAGGCGGGATGGTAACGCTCAACAACAATCCCGCGACATTAACCCCGGTTTACGGCGGCACAACCCACGGCGGATGGCAGCTCTTTATGCGGTTCCGTCCGTCAAAAATGAAATAGGAGGATTTATGAAAACAAAGATATTTATTTTGGCGCTGGCGACAGCGGCGTTTGCAGTAGGTTGTTCTTCGAAAATGACGAGCAACAATTCGCACGCCGGGATGGATCACAGCACGATGGATCACGGCAATATTGACCACTCGACGATGAAAAGCTCGCCAAATGCGGCAACTGCCGCGTATGATCTGCAATTCCTCGACACGATGATCGCCCATCATCAGGTAGCGGTCGATATGGCTGGGCCTTGCGGAGCCAAAGCACAGCACACTGAGATCAAAACCCTATGCGGTAATATCATTTCGAGTCAGCAGAAGGAGATCGGTGAGATGAAAGCATGGCGCGATAAGTGGTTTGCCGGTGCCGCTCCGGCAATAAATATGGAGATGGCGGGGATGA
Source organism: Pyrinomonadaceae bacterium (assembly GCA_041745735.1). Classification (GTDB taxonomy): domain Bacteria; phylum Acidobacteriota; class Blastocatellia; order Pyrinomonadales; family Pyrinomonadaceae; genus OLB17. Next base: position 12,779 of record JBGTII010000142.1, read on the forward strand.
ATGATTCAATGAAAGGCATGGATATGAAACGGTTAGCAGGGTTGATCGGAAATGATTTTGACCTCGAATTTGGCAAGCAAATGATACCGCACCACGAGGGTGCAATCATTATGGCAAATGAGGCCATACAAAAAGCAACCAAGGATGAGCTCAAAACGCTGGCAAAAGCGATCATTAAAGCTCAGGAAGCCGAGATCAAGCAAATGAAAGAATGGCAGTCGGCTTGGAGTAAATAAAAGCGAAAGGAGAAATACAATGACACGATCTGGAATAACTCTTATTTTGTCGCTGGTTGTTTTTGCAGGAATATCGTTTGGCCAGTCAAAGGACGAGATGCAGGTTCGCGAGGTTTTAACGCAAAACACGACGGCATTCGCTCAAAACGACATGCCGACGCTCGATAAGATCTGGGCTAACGACGAAGCCGTCACGGTCTTTGAGAACGGTCGTGCAAATTACGGCTGGCTCGATTACCGCAACAATCATCTCGGCCCCGAGATGAAAGAAATCACGAACACAAAATATACTTCGTCAGATGTAAAGGTAAAGATCAGCGGAAAGACTGCGTGGGCGACGTTTAAATACGCGATATCAGGCGACTCAGCCGGACGGCATTTTGACAGCGGCGGGCTTGGAACAGCTATACTCGAAAAACGCAGCGGCAAATGGATGATCGTCCACTGGCACACAAGCGCACCACGTCGGCAAGCCACTCCCACTCCGGCCAAATAGACTAGAAACTTTTTACGTGTCTTATGATCGCCGATATCTGAGCGGCGGTCAGTTTTTTGGCAAATCCGGGCATGTCGCCTTTGCCGTTCTTGATGATGCGGGCGATCCTGGCCGCGCTCATGTTTTGAACGTCGCTCGTCGTCAGATCATCAGCATCTGTGTCGCGGCCTTTTGGCGTGTTCGAGCGTCCGTCGCGGCCGTGGCAACTTGAGCAATGCGTTGCGTACAGAGACGCAAGTTCAGCCGCACTTGGCTCGGACACTTTGGCGGAGGTAGGTGTATCGGGAATTAATCCCAAACACCCGATCGCGAGAAAAAGAGAAACCAAAACGATCTTAAAAACACTTTTCATACACCTATAAGATAACCGATTTTGCCTCGCCGTATAAAAGCGGTCGATAAATTTCTTGCGCCCAAAGCAACTGTTTCCAAAATTCGCCGCATCTACGCAGATAAGACTAGTCGCAAGAAATCTTTCCCCGGAACATTCTTTAATAGCAGGTGTCTAATTGACAGACGCACGGCAAAAATATGGTGCCGTCTGTGGGGGTAAACTATGTCAAAAAAGAGCTTTATAGATTCGGTCAAGGTCGGCGAGGCGTGCAGCGAAGACTGGGAAAAGATGGACGGTAACGACCGTTTCCGCTTTTGTTCACACTGTTCAAAGCACGTAAACAACCTATCGGAAATGACCCGCAAAGAGGCCGCGAGATTTGTCCGTGCGTCAGACGGCAATATCTGTATCAGATATGTCGTCGACCCGCGTTCTCAGCGGCCGATGTTTGCCGGTACATTACACCAGATCACACGGCGGGCACCGGGTTTAACTGCCGGAGTAATGACCGCATCGATTGCGCTATCGACGGCGGCTTACGCGCAGACGGGTAAACCGATTCCGCAGACTTCAACTCCGGTCATTGAACAACCAATAACGCCTACACCCGGGACCGACAAGGTCGACGGCTCGGCCATTAATAAACCGGCTATCGAACTCAAACCAATTGTCCAACTTCCAGAGTCGACCCAGATGATAACGATGGGAGCTATGGTCACGACCTCCGTTCGCGAGTTTAAGAATCCCATTTCCCTGGCTGTTCTAAATGAAGACATCGACGAAATAAGAGAACTCATCGCCCACGGCAAAGATGTGAACGGCAGAGAAACTGATAAGTCGACGCCGATTTTCGAAGCGGTCGAATCGGGTGATCTGGATATCGTCAGCTTGCTGCTCGACCACGGTGCAAAGATCAATACCCGCAACCGGCAAAAGCAGACTCCGCTAATGAGGCTCGATAGTGATGCTACACCCCAACTGATCGAGCTGCTCGTGCGTCACGGCGTGAAAATTAATCTCTTAGACAACGACGGCAACACCGCACTTATCCTAATTGCCGCGTCGGTAAATACCGAAGTGCTGCAGGCATTGATCGATGCCGGTGCCGATGTAAACCTCAGCAACAAAGAGGGCCAAACTGCCCTGATGAACGCCGCGGATGCGAATAATCTCGAATCGGTTAAAGCACTGTTGCTCGCGGGAGCCAAGGTTAACGCCAGAAACAAAGAAGGCGACAACGCCTGGGATCTTGCATCTGATGATGAGGTCGAACAGCTACTTGTAAGCTTTGGGTCTGAGGTTACCGAGCAGGACGAAAACGTGCCCCCAACTTTTGAAGGACCGATCAATAGGTAATCTGTCGAGCTTGCGACGAAAGCGGAGGCCAAGGTGGTCGCGGAGAAAACCCGTTTTCCGGATGGAGCGGTGACGCGGAGACACGCGGGCGGTTTACGCGACAAAGTAGGCTTTTGACACACGCGAAACACCGTCTTAGGCCGTTTGAGTCAGAAAGCAGCAACTCGATCTTCAATTTTGCGGCCCAAAAAGCCGCATTTTTGATCTTTTATCAATCTTTCGTTGCTTTCTCTTTTCTGACTTTGCGATCTTGGCGCCTTTGCGTGAAACCACCTGTTCCTCCCGCAATGCCGCAAAGTTCGCAAAGCGCCGTAAAGGCTGTCCTTCCCAAATCAAACGCCCTATTGTTTTCGTCGTACTAAATCGTGATAAAATGTCTCGTTTTCCAAATTCCTGCCTGATACCAAAGCGAGATACGACACTATGAAATATTGCCCCAAATGCAACGAGCAGTTTGACGAAGAGATCATCAAATTTTGCACCAAAGACGGCACCCCGCTGATCGAGGACGAGTCGCCGAGCTTTACCGCACTGCCGAGTGAGAATATCGAGGACGATCTTGGCGAAGAGACCGTCATTATCCGTAAGGCCGATACGACCGGATCGGGCGAGCGTATCGTCATACCAACATCGCAACCCGCCGCCGTGCCGCCAGTTCGTCCCCGAACGGCTCAGTCGTATGTTCCGCCCCCGCCGCAGTCGAATACGGCAAAAACCGTTGTGCTTACAATATTTGGGACGCTATTTATCCTGGCGTGCGGAGCGGGACTTTTCTGGATGCTCCAAAAAGACAAACCGGCAAACATGAACGTCAACACCAACATGAACGCCAATCAGAACGTAAATCTGAACACCAATGTCGGGTTTGATTCGAATTTTAACTTTAACTCCACGTCAAATTTCAACACCAATCTCAACACAAATCTAAACGCCAACGTTAAAACGCCTACGCCTACGCCCACACCGACGCCAAAACCGAGCCCGTCCGTAACACCGTCGCCGTCGCCAACAGCGACACCAGCAGCCTCACCGACACCGACTAGACCGGCAAACGTCAACCGTCCGGCTCCGACACCAACCCCGCGAACCGGCCCGCGTCCGCCGACAATGACCGGCAACCGGCCGCCGGGAAATGGGAATTAACTGACAACTGAAAGTGGAAAACGGAAAGTGGAAAATTTAAGATCGTGATTGGATCCTAATTTTCCACTTTCCGTTTTCCGTTTTCACTTGGCCGCAACGGTCATTGCCATCTCGACGGCCCGGCGTGGGTCGATGACGCCCCAGCCTTGGCGGTCGACTTCGTAGTGGGGCAGACGCTCGGCGGTCGAGATTAGGATGCGTTTGATGTCGGACGGTGTGAGAGCCGGGTTTGCTTCGAGCATCTGAGCCGCGACCGATGAGACGATCGGGGCCGAAAATGATGTGCCGTCGACGTATTTGTAGTGTTTGGTTATCACATTTTCGCGGCGGAGTTTGAGCGTGATGATCTGGCGGATGCTGTGAACGGGGCGGTCGAGAGCCGCGTCAAGCTCAGGGTCGATGCCTTTGTTTTCTCGGATGATCGAGTGCAGTTCGGTGTCGGCACTTTTATCGAGTTTATCGAGCAGTTCGGCCTGTTGAGCCGTCGGCGTGTTTGGCAGGATCGGCGCCGGGACCCAGATCGACGAAGCGATCACTTCAGGCTTTTGCAGACCGTCGATGGTCGGCCCGTATGACGAGCGGTACATGCCGCGTTGTGCACGGTTGATCGAATTATTGTCATCTAAACCGCCGACCGCGATACACGACGGCGAGCTTGCGGGTGGCACGACCGGATGATTTGGCAAGTGTCCGGCGTTGCCGACGGCACAGACGACCGTGATACCCGCCACCGAACAGGCCTCGACCGCTTGCGACAAGGGGTCGTGCAGATAGCTCTGTTCGTCATCGCCTCCGGCTGAGATATTGACGACGCGGATGTTATATTTTTCACGATTCGCGAGCACCCATTCGAGCCCGTCCTGGATATTTTGATCGGTAATGCGGCCGGTTGCGGCAAGCTTTACCAGCACTACATCGGCGTCAGGTGCGATGCCGCGATAAAAGCCGTTTGACAGCGAGCCGTTGCCCGCCGCGACAACCGACGTCATCATCCCGTGCCAACTCGCGACGTCCGGTTCAAAGAGCGAAGACGTATCGCCTTCGTCGTCGAGCATATTGCGATAGGCTTGGATTCGGCCCTGCAGATCGACATGCGGATAAAAGCCCGAATCGAGAAATGCGATCGTAACGCCCTTGCCAGTGAAACGCTCGTCGGCGTCGAGCCTCAGCGGGGTCGACAGCACGTGCGAGCCATCTTTTTGCATCGCAGCGTCCTTGATGATCTGGTCCTTAGCCCGGTCAAACAGCCGTGTACAGCGTCCGCAAACGTAATTTATCTCACCCGTGTCAGGAGCGTTTGCCCGGATCAATCTCTGAACATCAGACGCCAGCGAATCGAGCTCGACAAACTCTTCCCGCGGCAGCCGCGCACACACCGGGCAGACATCGCCGCCCGCTGCCAGATCGGAAACGGCAGCATCACGGCCGGATAAAATTGATTCATGAGGAGTCATCGCTGGGTTTCAAGTTTTTCATATACAACAGTTAAAATCAATTTCATCTATGGAGCGTAAAAAGATCGGCATTGCACTTTCCGGCGGCGGCGCACGCGGCTTTGCCCATGTCGGCGTTCTAAAGGTGCTGGCTGAACACAACATACCTATCGATATGATCGCCGGCACCTCCGCCGGGTCGATCGTCGGTGGAGCTCTCGCCGCGGGTATGTCGGTCGATGAGATCACCACTTTGTCAAAAGGCATCGGCTATACAAATACGATGCGGCCGTCTCTCCGGTTTGGAGGAATGCTGTCGAGTGCTCCGCTCGGGAGACTGCTTCATCGGCATTTCCCTGTCACGGGTTTCGAAGAAATGCCGATCCCATTTGCGGCGGTCGCTTTTGATCTTGGCAAAAGCGAAAAGGTCATTCTGAAGGACAACGGCGATCTAATAACTGCGATACGCGCAAGCTGCGCCGTACCCGGCATTTTCGCACCGGTTCGATGCGAGGACGGACGGATGCTAGTCGATGGCGGCGTGGTCTCGCCGATGCCGGCTGATATCGTGCGGGCGATGGGCGCGGATATCGTAATTGCTGTCGATCTGCTGGCTTGCGGGGCTACGTTTAGGCTGGATTCGTGGACGGGATTTGGCATCATTATCCAGTCAGCTCTGGCGACGCTCCAAGCGGCATCAAGAAATGAGCACATCCACGCCGACATTGTGATTGAGCCCCAGATCGCTCATCTCAGGCCCGACCAGATCGGCAAGCGCGACGAATTTATCGAGCTTGGCGAGCAAGCCGCTCGATCACATATCGATGCTATAAAAGATCTTTTAGAGTCGAACTAGCTGCGCCGGACCGGCTGCTTTTCGGCAAGGTGTGAGGTTGTATTTTCGGTCACAGAGCGAAACGACGGCGCTCGGTCAGGCAGCGCTAGGTCCGCTGTACTGGCGTCGAGTATTCGTTGGCTGTCGGCATCGCCCCCGTGGTCGGCGACCGTTTTTTTAGGCACCGTCGACAAAAGACCGTTGAAAATAAAGGCTAATCCGATAAAAAATGTCACGCCGCCAAGCCCCGCGAGAAAGAGAAACTCTTCTTTATCGCCCATTGCCGAAACCACCGACAGCGACAACGCCACGCCCATTCCGATAAACGAAATAATCGTACCCGTACGGATTCGTCTGAGGCGCTTGTCGGCGGGGGATTCGAGAAATTTTTCGATCTCTGGCAAGACATCCTCGGCTATGGTGCTGAGCTCTTTTGCCGACGACGTTTCGCGTATCTTTGCCGCCATCGCCCTGCCGATCTCCTCACGGGCAGATATCGCCGCCGAGGTTATATTGTCCGGCCGTCCCACGACCTCAATAACTGAGCGCAGATTTGCACCGCATGCACGGCAAAACTGATTTGGCTGTTTTTCGTCTAGACCGCAATTTGGGCAAAACATAATTCTTAGGATTATTCCGAATCTATCACGAAAATACGCCTTACCGCACCCAAAAGTTCCAATTTGGGCTTGCAACGCTTCGCTTTACGGTGCATCATAAACGCTGTTAATCCTGCTCTCGCACATCAGCGGTGATGTGCCCACGACTAGCGTAAGTTTTTGGCGGCGTTTTGGATGGTTCGAGGGTCGGCTGGTATTTGGTATTGAAAGCAGCTCATTAAGAGCGAGACGATGATCCCGACGGACACAGAACCGATTTTCCGAAACAGATCCCGATCACGTCCTGCTTGAATTGATCCCTAACGGGAAAAGGTAGATATTTATTATGTCAATGAAACTATATGTTGGTAATCTCTCATTTCAAACTGGGAGCCAAGACCTCGAAGAACTTTTTGCGTCGATCGGTGCTGTCGAATCAGCAACCGTAGTCGAGGACCGCGAAACAGGCCGCTCACGCGGTTTTGGTTTTGTCGAAATGGCTAACCAGGAAGATGGCGAAAAAGCTATCGGCGAGCTCAACGGCACCGAATTTGCCGGTCGTGAGATCAAAGTCAACGAAGCCAAACCCCGCGAAGATCGCGGTGGGCGCGGCGGAGGCGGCGGCTACGGCGGTGGTGGTGGTGGACGCTGGTAGTATCAACGCCAGAAATTAAGAAAAGAGGCTGTCCAAAAGGGCAGTCTCTTTTTTGTTTATTACCGACGATCTGTACGTCTGCAAAGATCAAAAAGTGTATTAAAACTATCAAATCTGCCAACTGATTTAAATGCCATTTTGCGAGCTTTGACGTATTATGCGGATCTTGCGGATCTTGCTGATTTTACGTAACGAGGGAAGGAGTGGTTTTCGAGGTGATTTGATCCTACGGCTTGCGTGTCCGTTTTGGAGGCGATTTTGGTGTGTCGGTCGGGGCAAATGATTTTACGGCGTCGGTGTTGCCGCCGGAGCCTTTGATCTCAAAAGCAAGGTCGCGGGCGATCTTGCCGTCGATAAATATATCGACGCGGTATTTCCCCGGCGTCCATTTGCCCTCGGGTGTGCCGGTAAAATTTACACGGTTTTGGCCGTCTTTCATCGTGTAGCTGGCGGTCACGACCTTGGTGTCGGGCTTTACGCCGCTGACGCTGACGGCTACAAAATTCATCTTAACGGTCACCTTTGCGGCCGTATCGAGCATCACGACGCAATAGATCGGGATATCGCCGGACGAAAATTCGCTAACCTGTTCGCCTGCCTTACCTCTACCGTCATCTTTTGCGAGATACAATTCCTCGACGGCGGGCGCAGGTGCCGTATCGCCCTGGGCATAAGCCCCGGCGGCCAAGATAAAGCATAACAAAAGTGTGTACAAAAATTTCACTGGCGTACTCTCCAAAAATAGCTAGCTGTTTGAGCCATTGAGACTGTAATTAGTTGCTTTTACCGCAAATAATTAATTTGCGACGACGGTGATATAATCTCGGCATCTGATGCGATTTGTCTTTACTCGAAGGTTCTATATTTTGCTGGCTGCGGGCCTCGTGCCGTTGTCTTTGGCGTGGACCCTTCCGGTATTGAAATACGCTGTCCTCGGGTATGACATTTTGCTGATCGCGGCGGCAGTCATGGACTTTTATATCAGCCGCAATTTGCCCGAGGGGTTTGTAATTTCGCGGGAGTTCGACCGGCGGTTTGCCATCGGCGACGCGGCAAAGATCAGTCTCGTCATCGACAACGCGAGCGGGCATGACATACGCGTCATCGTCAAAGATGAGTATCCCCACGAGATGACGCTAAACGAAACACGCGAGGCCGAATTTAGCGTCGGGGCCCAAACGACTGCCGAGTTTTACTATCACGTCACGCCTCACGGGCGCGGTGCGTATGCTTTTGGCCGCATCGCGGTTCGTCATCTGTCGCGGCTCGGGCTCGTTTGGTGTCAGAGCCAGCTCGGTGAGCCGCAAACAGTAAAGGTCTATCCAAATATGCGGCGAGCTCGCGAGATGGAGCTGAAAGCGCTAGGTGCACGCTCGTTTTTGGCGATCCAGCGCCGGGCCGTCAGACGCGGCGAGGGGCGTGAATTCGAATCGATGCGTGATTATGTTCGCGGCGATGAACTGCGGCATATCTCTTGGACGGCGACCGCAAGACGTGGAAAATTGACAACCCGCCAATATCAGATCGAACGCGACCAGACTGTAATGATCGCCATCGACGCCGGACGGCTGATGACCGGACGCATCGGCGACGAGACCAAATTTGATACGGCGATCCATGCGTCACTTGCGCTGATGTCGGCAAGCGCACGTGCGGGCGACAACTGCGGCCTCATCGTATTTGGCCGCCGCATCCGCAAATACCTGCCGCCAAAACGCGGGCTTGAGCACATTGACGCCGTGCTCGAATCGCTCCATGATCTAGAACCCGAGCTGATCGAACCGTCGTACGCACGGGCGTTTCAGTTCATTGCGTCGAACACAAAAAAGCGTTCGTTCGTCGTGATCCTCACCGATCTTGTGGATAAAGACAGCTCAAAAGAGTTGATAAATTCGCTCAAGCTGCTGCGACCCCGTCATCTGCCGCTGGTCGCGACGATCGGCGACCGCGACCTAAACGCCGCTGTCGGCCACGCTCCAAAAGATATCAAAGAAGTATTCACCCAGTCCGCCGCCGAGGAGATCATCCATGAGCGTGAATCGGCACTTCGACTCGTTGAGACTCTAGGCGGCCTCGCGTTGGATGTCACGGCTCAGACACTCGCCCCCAGGCTGCTCGAGAGCTATCTGAAGGTCAAGGAACGCGGGCTGCTGTGAAGCGGGCTTTCTTGTAGAATATCCGTACTTTCTATACAATCCGTGTAACAGCAGATGAAAAAACGTTTCGTATTAGTTCTCATAAAGCCATCGCATTACGACGATGACGGCTATGTGATACAGTGGTTTCGCTCCGCAATACCGGCGAATTCACTTGCGTGTCTTTATGGCCTTGCACTCGAATGTGCCGCCGAAAATGTTCTCGGGCCAGAAACAGAGATCGTCACCCACGCCTTTGACGAAACCAACACTGTAATTCACCACAACAAAATAGCGGCTCTCGTCCAAGACGCCGATGACGGGATGGTGATGCTTGTCGGCGTTCAGTCAAACCAGTTTCCTCGAGCTTTGGATATTGCCAGGCCGCTTCGCGAAAAGGGCATAAAGGTCGCGCTTGGCGGATTTCACGTGTCGGGCACAATGTCGATGCTCAAGAACCGCGACCCATATGTGCAAAAGGCTCTGGACATAGGTGTTTCGCTGTTCGCCGGCGAGGCGGAGGGACGGCTTGGCAATGTGCTGCTCGACGCTTCGATGGACGATCTGCAGCCGATCTATAATTTCATGGACGACCTCCCCAATATCGAGGGCGTCGCGCCACCGCTGCTCCCCGCTGAGCGGGTACATCTGACCGCCGGAGCAACGACGAGTTTTGACGCGGGTCGTGGTTGCCCGTTTGCCTGTTCGTTTTGCACTATAATCAATGTCCAAGGCCGCAAATCCCGCCGCCGATCGCCTGACGACATCGAGACGATCATAAGGGCAAATCTCGCTCAGGGCCTACATTCGTTTTTTATCACCGACGACAATTTTGCCCGCAACAAAGACTGGGAAGCGATACTCGACCGTGTGATCACGCTCCGCGAGGTCGAGCGGCTAAAGATCAGCTTTATCATTCAGGTCGATACGCTTTGTCATAAACTGCCCAATTTTATTGAGAAATGTAAGCGGGCCGGAGTAAAGCGGGTCTTTATCGGGCTTGAGAACATCAACCCGGACAACCTGCTCGGGGCCAAAAAACGGCAAAATAAGATCACGGACTACCGGCAGATGCTACTTGCGTGGAAGAGCGTCGGCGTCGTCACATATTGCGGTTATATTCTCGGCTTTCCGGGCGACACGCCGGAATCAATCATAAGCGATATCGAGATCATCAAACGCGAATTGCCCGTCGACCTGCTCGAATTCTTTTACCTGACACCGCTGCCCGGTTCTGAGGACCATCAAAAGCTGCATGAGGCGGGCATCGCCATGGACGAGGACCTCAATAAGTATGACCTAAACCATGATGTCACCGGCCATTCGCAAATGTCGCGTGACGAGTGGCGGCAAACGTATCACAAGGCGTGGGAAACATATTACACAGACGAGCACATCGAAACGGTCATCCGCCGCTGTATCGCAACGGGAACGAGCCCGGGCAAGACCACGTTTTTTATCGTTTGGTTTCGCGGTTGTATTGGTATCGAGGGCATCCATCCGCTCGAGGGCGGCTTTTTGAGGATCAAGTCGCGTAAGAATCGGCGCGAGGGTGTGTCCGTCGAAAATCCGCTCGTTTTCTATCCCCGTTACCTTTTAGAAACGCTCACCAAACAGCTAAAATGGATCTCACTCTACATCCGGATGCGGATGATCTACAAGCGCGTCAAACGCGATCCTGCCCGTTTTGACTATATGGACACCGCACTCGAACCGGTCACCGACCACGAAGAGGAGCGTGACCTATTCAAGACCGAGGCAGCCCAAAACTACCTCGACAAGGTCCACCGCAACGAGCGCATTAGCCGCGGAGAGACGGTCTAGGTGTTTTCGTTGACGGCGGCTATCGTGTATCATTCACTTTTGTCTGACTCGATATGCCGGAAAACACCGCAATTCTAATAATTTACGCGACCAAATATCGCCTCGGCGGCCACCAGTTCCCCGTTGTCGCACAAACGCTCGCTGACGAAAAACGTGAGAGCGGATTCGCGGGCGACATCACAACTCAGGCAGTCGAGAGTAAGCTCGACGTGCTAAAAGCCGTCGACGACATCAGGCAAGCGGGAAAGCGGATAAAGGAATTTCATTTTGTCGGACACTCCGGAATGTATGGGCCGATGTACGGAACCGTTACTTTCCCCGAACAATTTTCGCCATACGAATGGGAGCAGATGGACATACCCTTTGCCGACGATGCGACCGCACACTTTTTTTGCTGCCGGTCCGCACGCTGGTTTGCACCGTTTTTTGCACGAACATTTAACGTCCCGACGTACGGATTTTTTTGGTATACGACCTTTTCCCGCAGCAAGGAAAAATACGTCTCCGCAGGTAACAAGGCTGAGGGAAAACTCTATACGATCGGCTGCAAAGGCCGTAAGTCTCACGGCGTGCTCGCGTCGGCAAAAAAGCGGCTTGGGTTTATGCCTGCCGAGGAGATGAAACGGTTTGAGCCGCTCCCGCCAGACGGTGACACATCGTACGACCACGTGGCCGAACTTTACGACGCCGCCTTTGTCGATATCCGCGTCCGCAAGGACGAGTGGCGTTGGCTCGGCGAGCATCTGCCGGCCGGTAAATTTGACATGCTCGATATCGGCTGCGGTAATGGTGCTCTGCTACATGCGTTGCATGACCGGGTCATTTCGGGCACTGGAGTTGATGAATCGACAGGAATAATAGAAAGAGCAAAACTTAAAAATTCTGGAATTTCAAATTTGAAATTTGAGATCATCAAAGGCCCTGTTTTACCATTTCCAGACAACTCCTTTGACGTCGTCACATCCTTGATGTCGTTCAGATATCTTGATTGGGATCCGCTGCTTGCCGAGATCAAGCGGGTAATGCGGCCCGGTGGAAAGTTTCTAATTATTGATATGGTTACGGTTCCGGTTGCTATAAGTGAATATCCGCGAGTGTTAACGGACAAGCTCAAGACTATGCGTGACCAGAAAACAAACGCTCAGTTTAACGCCGCCCTACAAAAACTCGTCTCGCATCCCGACTGGAAAAAGATGGTCGAGTACAACCCCATCCGCTCCGAACACGAGATGAAATGGTATCTCGAAAGCCGCTTTCCAGGGCAAAAAATGGAAATCCTCAACATGGCGTGGCATTCGCGGATCGTCGCTTTTGACAGCGGGCCGGTCGAGAACGGCATCGAGGTGAAACTTTCTTACCCGTAATGAAACGTCTCGGAATTATCGATTGGGGCATTGGCGGCGTCAGTATCTACAAGCTGATAAAAGAGCGGCTTGGGCCAGTGCCCGTCACATATTTTTCGGACACCGGCGTCACACCTTATGGTAAGATGACCCGCCCAGATTTGGTTGCGAGACTCAATACCGTCATCTCACTACTAAAATCACAGGGCGTCACGCACATCGTGATCGGCTGCAATGCCGCTAGCACCGCAATTCCATTATTGGACGATCACGACATCCCGGTTGAGGGTGTGATCGACAGTGCCGTCGAGACAGTAACAAAGCTTAAACCAAAAAACCTGGGCCTGATCGGTGGACGGCGAACTGTTGTTTCGGGAGTGTATCGAAAGGCGTTTGCTGCCCGCAATATTATTGTCAAGCAACGCATCGCCCAACCACTATCAGGACTAATCGAGAGCGGCGATGTTTCATCACAAAAGTTGCATGAGGCATGCAAACGAATCCTTGCACCGCTCAAAAACTGCTCGCACATCCTGCTCGCCTGCACGCATTATCCTGCGATACGGTCGATCATTAGCCAATATGTATCGGCTAAGACTAAACTCGTCGACCCGACTGAGGACCTTGTCAAAAAGATAGGAAAATGGAAACTAGGTGAAGGCGGCGGGGATGTGTTCTTAACAACAGGTGATGCGGCAGCGATGAGGCGGGCGGCAACAGCGGCATTTGGCGTTGAGATACGTATAGCAAGGACGTTAGATATATCTCACTGACTGACGGACTGACGGACTGACGGACTGACCGCCCGCTCACGCAGGCGGTTCTGACAGCGACCGTCCGGCAAAAAATAGATACGCGTACATTGCTAGCCCCGTACCGACACCGGTTGCCACCTTAACAATTGCGGGCATGTCAGACGGTGACAAAAAGCCCTCGATCGTGCCGGCGATAACTAAAAAACATGCACAGCCAATGACAATGCGAGCCGCCTCAATGCCCTTTTTCTTAAGAGCATGGCTACGGGTCAGATCGCCCGGGTTTATCATCGCGTACCCGATCATCATTCCGGCACCACCGCAGAAAAAGATGGTCGAAAGTTCGATCACGCCGTGCCCCACCACAAAGCTCGCAAGTGCATTGCCAAACGGCGGATTGAGCTTATAGCACGCCGCAAAGACGCTCCCAAGTCGGGCCCCTTCAAACGCCAGATCATAAAATGCACCTATCCCAAAGAATGCTCCCATTGCAAACACACGAAAGGTGACGAGAATATTGTTTGAAAGGATATGTGTCGCCCCGATCTGGTTTGCGTCGTTCAGCCCTTTCCACCAGTGATTGTTCGAATTGATCTGTTCGGTGATACCCGACAGCATCACAAAATGGGTGAAATCAGTGTCGATCCACGTCGCAATAAAGCCAAAAAGGACAAACCCGGCAAACACGCTAAACGCCAGCATCATATACCGCCAATTGCTGCGAAACGTCCGCGGGAAATCCTCTGCGAAAAATTTCCAAATGAGATTCGCTCCCTGGCTCTCAGCACGGTAGATACGGCCGTGGGCACGAATGACGAGGCTGTTGAGGTAATTGATAAGCTTTGGGTCGCGTGTCTCTGCCCGGGCGATGGCTAGATCTGAGGCCGCTCGGCGATAAAGTTCACCAAATTCCCGCACCTCCATCCGCGACAAACCGCGCAAACCAGTGCCGTGATGCATCGAGAGCAGGTCCTCGAGCCGCTGCCAGTTATCTTTGTGTTGATCGAGAAATCGGTTCATCGCAGATCACCGCTATTATACTTTGCTAATTTGATATCTGAAATCTAAGATTTAATCCAAGCGATGTCCGAAGAAGTTAAAAAATATCACGAAGAAGAAGCTATCGGAAAGACGTACGATCTCCGCATCGCTCGACGACTCGTGCGGTATATCAAGCCCTATTGGCGATATGCGGCGGCCGCGGTCGGTCTAACTCTGCTTACAAATATCCTCATCAGCACACAGCCATATTTTACCAAGATGGCGGTGGACGATTTTATCACGCCAAAGAAAGTCGATGGCATTTGGCTCTTTGCACTCGCGTTTTTTGGTGTCTTCCTCTTTAGGTTTCTGTTCTCATACGCGCAGGAGATCTTGCTTAACAACGTGGGCCAGCGGGTGATGTTTGACCTGCGGACAGAGATCTTTACCAAGCTGCAAAAACAAGAGGTAGCGTATTACGACCACTATCCGGTCGGCCGAACGATGACGCGCCTCACCTCCGACGTCGATGCTCTCAACGAGCTTTTCACGTCCGGTGTGATCGATGTGCTCGGTGATCTGGTTGTCATCTTTGCGATCATCGGGATAATGTTTTGGCTCGACTGGAAACTCGCACTCGTTTCGCTCGTGACCGTACCGTTGCTGTTTGCGGCGACGAACTGGTTTCGCAAACACGCCCGCAATGGCTTTGACCGAGTGCGGACACGCAACGCGCGGCTCAACGCGTTTTTGCAGGAATACATCTCCGGTGCACAGACCGTCCAGTTATTTAACGCTGAAAACAAAGCACTTTCGCGGTTTCGCAATATCAACGACGACTATCGCGACGCCAATATCGAGACTATCTTTTACTATGCGATATTCTATCCTCTGGTCGACTTTATCGGAGCGGTCGGCATCGCGGTCGTGATATTTGCATTTGGCTATGAGACGCTCGGCGGGTTTACCGCTGCGGGAGCGGGTCTAAGCGTAGGCGTTCTCGCTGCATTTATACAATATTCGCTCCAGCTTTTTCAGCCGATCCGCGATCTCTCGGATAAATTCAACGTCCTCCAAGCCGCCATCGTCGCATCGCACCGTATATTTATCTTGCTTGATCATGATGTCGAGATCACTACGCCCGCTGAACCGAAAATGACCGGCAAGGCCACCGGGCAGATCGAGTTTGAGAATGTCTGGTTCGCCTACAAGGACCAAGACTGGGTACTCAAGGATGTGTCGTTTAAGGTAGATCTTGGCGAAAGCGTTGCCCTTGTCGGCCACACAGGCTCAGGCAAAACAACGATCACGAACCTGATCATGCGGTTTTACGATGTGCAAAAAGGGCGAATTTTGGTTGACGGCGTCGATGTTCGCGAGTGGTCGTTGCACGATCTGCGGTCTAACTTTGCCGTCGTTTTGCAGGACGTCTTTTTGTTTAGCGGATCGATCGAAAATAATATTCGGCTCGGCAACACCGAAATTACCCGCGACCGCGTAGAGTGGGCCGCACGCGAGGTCCACGCGGACGCCTTTGTTCAAAAACTCGACAGCGGATATGCGACCGAGATCCGCGAACGCGGTGCCGGCCTGTCGGTCGGGCAAAAGCAACTGATCTCGTTTGCACGAGCGTTGGCTTTTGACAGGACCATCCTCATCCTCGACGAGGCCACCAGTTCGATCGACACCGAAACGGAGCAGTTGATCCAGCAGGCCGTCGAACGCGTCATGACGGGCCGCACATCGCTCGTCGTCGCCCACAGGCTCTCGACCATACAGAAATGTGACCGCATTATTGTCCTGCATCACGGAGAGCTACGCGAGATGGGCACTCACAACGAACTGCTCAACCAACGCGGCCTGTATTGGCGGCTGTATCAGCTGCAATACTCCGGCGAAAAACTCCACGTCACCGGCGATGCTCTAAGCGACGCACCCCTTGAATCCGGACGTGCCTGATCAACGAATCACACTGTTGATAATTCACAACTAATTCGCGCTTCGCGAATACAAAGCTATGAGGCGATTTAGTTCTACCCTAATTCGTTAAATCGGAGTATTATTTCTATATAGGTGCAAAGATGTTAGAGAATACCAACACGCCGGATACCGGCAGCGATTGCTCGTGGTCGAGCCGTGCAGTAACGGTCGAACGCGTGGCAACCGCTAACCTCCCAACCAGACGTGGTGATTTTAAGATCGCCGGGTACAAGTCGCTGACCAGTAGCGAAGAATTTGTCGTGCTGTATAAAGGCGAAATGGACGGCGAAGTGCCGACCCTCGTTCGTATCCATTCTCAATGTCTGACCGGCGACGTATTTGGCTCTATCAAATGCGACTGCGGCCCACAGCTCCATAAGACCATGGAGATGATAGACGCGGACGGCCGCGGGGCAATCGTCTATCAGCAGCAAGAAGGACGGGGTATCGGTATCATCAACAAGATCCGCGCCTACGCTCTGCAGGACGAAGGGGCAGACACGGTCGAGGCTAACGAGGAGCTTGGCTTTGCCATCGACGCCCGTGATTACCAACAGTGCTCCGAAATCCTCTTTGACCTCGGCCTCTGCAAGGTCAAAGTAATTTCAAACAACCCGGACAAGCTGGCCGCGCTCGAGCGTGCGGGCCTACGCATCGTCGAGCGCGTCCCGATCGAAGTCGAATCGGAACAACCGGCAGCTCATTATTTAAGAACAAAAAAGGAAAAAATGGGGCACCTAATCAAGTAGCCCCGGAGGTTTTATGAAGTATCGCAATTATTTGCTCCGTTCGATCGTTTTACTTATTTTGTCTGTCGGCTTTACTGAAATTCCGGTAACGGCACAAAGAACCGCGGTTCAGATCGGGTTAAATCGTATCGAAGGTCGGGTCACGGACGAAACTAGCAACGGTATCAATAATGCGTATGTCGAGCTTTATGACAATTATGGCTCACTGTTGGGTAGGCAGCGCACTTCAGGCCAAGGACGCTTCTATTTCCGCGGCATGGGCCCTGGTAGATATGTTGTCTCGGTCAAACCGTTTGGAACCAATTTACTGGAGGACTCGAGGGAGATCGAGATTAATAATCAGTCGTCTCGAAGTGATACCATCATGGTGGACTTTCGCCTCCGTCAAGATAAACGATTTCAAAAAAATGACCTAGGCGTTGTGGGAACCGTCTTTGCACAGGAGGTGCCCCAAGAAGCAACTCGATTATACAAATCGGGAATTGATGGTATACAGTCAAGC
Organism: Pyrinomonadaceae bacterium; assembly: GCA_041745735.1. Taxonomy (GTDB): domain Bacteria; phylum Acidobacteriota; class Blastocatellia; order Pyrinomonadales; family Pyrinomonadaceae; genus OLB17. The sequence continues at coordinate 30,135 of JBGTII010000142.1, forward strand.
CCCGATAAAGCGATTGCCGACCTCGAAGGGGCGATAAAGATATTTCCCAAATATTTTGATGCCTTGGCCGCCCTGGGAAAGGCGAAGATCATTAACGGCAAATATTCTGATGGCTATCCATATTTGTTAAGGGCAATTGACGTGAACCGGAGGTGCTCCGATTGTTATTACAGCCTAGCGCTCGCTTTCTACAAACTTGACGAATTAGCAGCAGCTGTAAAAGCGATCGACGCGGCCGCCATTCTCCAACCGCAGAGCTCCGTAGTACGTTTACTGGAGGGCATGATCCACCAGCGCAACAACGAGCCCAAAAAAGCTGAGACGGCTTTGTTAATGGCCAAATCATTGTCAGTCGAGCCCAGTTCCGAGATCCACTGGCAGTTATCGCTTGTTTACAACAGGTTGAAACGAAACCAGGAAGCGGCTGATCAACTAGAGCAGTATTTAAAAACAAAGCCAGATTTAAAGTCGGCTGAAAAAGAGAATGTACGCAACCTGATCGCTAAGCTGCGTAAGTCCTCGTAGCGGGAGATTTCTTGGAAATATCCAAATATCTGTAGAATGTCCAAATTGCTGAACCTGATTCACATATTAACTTCCTCTGGCCAACGGGGCGTTCACGCTAAGTTAAGCATCTGCAATAACTTAGAGCTGTAGCTCGCTCCTCCCCGTCGTGGCTCTCAAATTGCAAGTTATTATAGGTACAATTATTCCTTCAATTGGGGATTAATGTTTTTCAGAGAGCTTTTCTCGAAATATTCTTAAGGAGAATGAAAATAATGACTAACACGTTTAAAATGATCGCATCGATCCTTTCCGTGTTCGTTCTGACAACCGCGATAGCGTTTGGCCAGGCGACCACCGGAACGATCGAAGGGACGGTCAAGGACTCGAAAGGTGCGGTCGTCCCGGGGGCTTCGGTCACCGTTGCCGGCCAAAACGCCGGGTTCAATCAGACCACAACATCAAACAGTAACGGAGTTTACCGCTTTGAGCGAGTGCCCGCCGGCAGATATAAGATCACCGTCGGAGCCATTAGCGGATTTGCGGAAACAATCGTTGACGCACAGGTCGTCGTTGAAAAAACGACCAGCTCTGACGTTACCTTGGGCATCACGGCTGTAAACACTACGGTCGACGTTACCTCCGACCCTCTGGGAATCGTCGTTGACGCGACGGATAGCAAAGTCGGAACAAACATCACCGGTGAACTTATTGAAAGATTGCCATTAGGAACGAGCTTCACGTCTGCGTTGAAGATCTCACCCGGCACGAATTTCTCACCTTTGACAGGTGGCTTCTCGGTAGACGGTGCAAGTAAGGCGGAAAACACTTTCCTGCTTGACGGCCAGGAGATCACCAGTTACCGCTACGGAACGCTGGACAGTGTGAACAACGTCCCCACCGCTCTTGTAAAAGAGGTTCAGGTAAAGACAGGTGGATTCGAAGCCGAGCATGGCGGAGCCAGCGGCGGCGTGATCTCTGTGATCACGAAGTCGGGCACCGAAGAAATGCACGGTGAATTTGGTGCACAGTTCACAACCTCGAAACTGCAGCCAAATAATCGCTTTGCTCCGGCGAATTATATCGCAACGGGATTCCCCCCTGCGTACCAGCGGATATACTCGATCCAGACGCCAAAGGACGCCTTTCTTCAGTTTGAGCCGACGGCCTCACTTGGAGGACGACTCGTCAAGAATCATTTGTGGTTCTACGGAATATATTCGCCGCAGGTATTCACCAATACCCGCACAACCAGATACTTTAATTCGTTCACCGATGCCACGGGCCCGGTGCTGACCCCAAGCGCAGGGGCTGCTTTTCAACCTGAGACGTATGTCACGAAACAGAAATACGAATATGCTCAGGGACGCCTCGACTATTCATTGTTCAACAAGTTGAGCGGTTTTACCTCTTTCTTGTGGAATCCTAGGATCATCGATGGTATTGCTAACGCTTCGATCGTGACCGGCGGCGCCGGTACGCCAACGCAGGCGGGCTATACCCAGACGGGACCCGATCTTTACAGGCTAAAGGGCGGTCGTGAGAATTCAAATCTTTTCACTACACAGGCAACGTACGTGGTGAACAATAGATTTGCTCTAACGGGACGTTTTGGCCAAGGCTTCCAGAACAGTAAGCCTTCGTCATATGCCGGATTCTTTGACGTTAACTATATCTGCTCGGGCTCTGCGGCCCTCGCAGTTTACACGAGCGGTGCGACTGGCTGTACTGCAGGCTTTCGGACGTCCCCGACAGGGAACGGCGGTGCTGAATTTGAGATCTCAAAGCGCCGCACCTATAACATAGACGGATCACTGGTATTTAATGCCGGCGGTAGCCACGTGCTAAAGGCCGGCTATGAGTATGCGAAGCTTTTTGCTGCGATCAAGGGCTCGACCGCTAGCGTCAATACGGCTGGACGCATCCAGCTCCGCTACGGCACAAACCCAAATACTACTAGCGGCAGCAACGTTGTGTGTAATTACAACGTTACCAGTACGATGGCGGGTGACTGTATCGGCTACGGTATCTTCATCCGATTCGGTGAGAACGGAGCATCCAGCAACAGGACCCAGGCTATTTTTGTTCAGGACAAATGGCAGATCAAGCGTCTGACCTTAAATCTGGGCGTCCGGTTTGAAACGGAGAATCTCCCGTCCTTTAACACGGGCTCAGGTAGCCCGGCGATCGCTATTTCGATCCCTTGGAAACGCAAGACTGTGCCTCGGCTCGGTGCTGCATACGACCTTTTCGGCAACGGAAAGACCCGTATCTTTGGTAGCTATGGAATTTTCAGTGATCGCTTTAAATTCGAGCTTCCGATCGGATCGTTTGGCGGAGCGATATACTTTGTAGATTACTTCCCGATCTTGGCAAACCAGCCAAACCGGAACTTTTACACCGCGGCAAGTATCCTTGGTAGCTTTGGGTTAAACCATATCGGCGGCGGTAATCCGTCGACCGCAGGCGGCCTGAGCCAACGCGAGATCGATTTCCGTGTTCCTTCTAATTTGCCTCCAGCAACATATGCGGCACTTGTGGGTGTTCCGCTTATTGGTGTTGACCCCAACCTGAAACCTTTCAAACAGGAAGAGATGACGGTTGGTGTAGAGTCGGAAATATTCGGCAACTATGTTATTTCCGGCCGCTTTACCCGCAAGAGACTGCTCAGCGGTATTGAAGACATTGGATATATCGATAATGGTTTGAACGAGTACTACACGATCGGGAACCCGGGTGAGGGCGTGGCTCTTAAGCAGCGTCAAGACTTTGGCATCACTAAAAATGCTAAGGCCAGACGTCTCTACCATGCATTCGAGATTGGACTTACGCGACGTTTCTCGAACAACTACTACTTCAGTGCAAACTATACGTATAGCCGCCTTCGTGGCAACTATGCAGGTTTGGCAAACTCTGACTACTTTGACGGTGGTTCGCTTGATGGATCTAGTGCTGATCGGTCGTCGCCGGGCGTAAACCGTTTCTTTGACTGGGCCCTTAATGGATTCACCGCTTTTGGTGAAGACGATTACGGCCCGCTCGCTACGGATCGTCCGCATGTTTTCAAGGCATACGGTGGTTACACATTTGACTGGCGCGGAAGCAAGACAAACTCGACCGAGCTTTCATTCTTCACGACTGCTCAAAGTGGAACCCCACAGACGACCGCGATAGAAATGGAAACGACTTGGGTAGTTTGGAAGAAACGTGGTGATATGGGACGTACTCCGGTACTAACCTCAACAGACCTCGGACTGTCGCATCAGTACAAATTCGGCCGTGACACTAAATACAAGGTCGTCTTTGATGTAACTTCGACAAATGTGTTCAACCAGAATGCAGTAACGTCGTTCAATCCGCAGCGTTGGGTTGACCCTGTTATCACTGCCGATAGCGTTATCGCGGGGTACGATTACAATGCTCCCGGTTTCGCTTTCGCAACTCAGTTTCAGAATGCGATACTTAACAATTCGGCAGCTGCAAACGCCGCGTTGGCGAACATTGATAGAGCTGACAACCGTAATATTATTTACGGAGCGCCTAGTTCTTATCAGGCAAAGCGTGCCGTTCGTTTCGGATTCCGATTCATATTCTAACTTACCTTTACATAGGTTTTTCGAGGTCGTCCATTTTGGACGGCCTCTTTTTTTGTTGTTCGAACGTAGTCGGGATATGATCACCCATTGTCGAAAGCGATTGTCTCTTGATAAATCCTGGGGAATCCCTCAAACTACAATTCTATTTCGAGCCGTGCAGGAGTTTGTTTTGGTGGAGAGAATTTACCGCGATTCGGTTCATAATATTATCCGTGTTAATACTGATTCGGACGAAGGGCGGCTTGTCATCTCGCTGATCGATACGCCGGAGTTTCAGCGGCTGCGGCGGATACGGCAACTTGGGCTGGCGTACTTTGCATATCAAGCGGCTGAGCATTCGCGGTTCACGCATTCATTGGGGGCGTTTCACCTTGCCGGACGGATGATCGCAAAACTCAGGCTCAGCTATGCCATTCCGGAAGAGGCTCAAACCGCTGTCCGGGTCGCCGCCCTGCTCCACGATATAGGCCACGGGCCTTTCTCTCACGTTATCGAATCGATTCTCGGTTTTCATCACGAAGAATTTACGATCGAGGCCGTCCTGAGCGCTGACACAGAGATCGGCCGTTTGCTGCGTCAATACTCACCGGAGCTTGCAGATAATGTCGCGTCGATCATCCGCGGAGATTTTAAGCCGCTTGCCCTGGCCCAGCTTGTCTCGTCGCAGCTCGATGTTGACCGGATGGATTACCTGCTCCGCGACAGCCTGATGACCGGAGCCAAGTACGGCATTTATGATCTTGAATGGATCATCAAGTCGATCGAGATCAACGAGGAAAAAGATCATTTATACGTATCGGCACCGGGGCTCTACGCGGTCGAGGACTATCTACAGGCGCGGTACTACATGTATCGACAGGTATATTTTCACCGGACGCTTCGATCCGCCGAGGCGATATTAAAGGTGTTGCTGCGACGGGCATTACAGATCTTTAGCGACGGCGGCGAGGTATGGCATGCGGCGGGCACACCGATGGAGAAGATCCTGGCAGGCGAAAAGCTCAACCTTAGCGAGCACCTTGAACTCGACGATACTGACGTGATGTTTAGCATCAAGCGTTGGCAGCATTCGGGCGACAACATACTCTCCGATCTGGCAAAACGGTTCTTAGATCGCCGTTTGTTCAAAGCATTTGACCTGGATATGCCCGAGGCTGAGCGGTCGGCTTTTATCGCCGAATCTCGGCAACTTGTTGCAGATGCCGGTTTTGATGTGGAGTACTATTTTGTGGAAGATTCCGCCGGCAACGTCCCATATTCTTTCTATTCAAAAGACGCATCCGACCCTAAGAATCTGATCTATGTCGAAGATGGTTTCTCCCGGCCCGCGATCCGTGAGATCTCGTCCGTCAGCCCCGCCATCCGCGGCTTGCAAGAGGGTTATCGTATCCATCGCATTTGTTTCCCCGCCGAACTAAAAAATGAGATCGCCGAGCTTTACCATAAGATCTAAAAGAAGGAAGGTCCTCCTACTTTTACCTTTTTCCTTATTATTTTGTACCTTCGCTGCCGCGGGTCAACGCGTGGCGATAATTACACCCGACGATGCGGAGCAAAGTAAAGCAGTTGCCGAAAGCCTGTCCGGATCCCTATCCACCCGGCTCAAGGTTATCGATAGCGATCTAAGCCTAGCGGCTTTTAACTCAAAGAAACCGACTGATCCTTTTAACATGACAGCCGACGAGTCGAAACGTGCTGGTGCGACGATCGGGTGCGACCAATTGATATTGATACGGGCGGCCAATCAGCGCCGCAGTGCCTCTGGCCGCTCCGAGTATTATGAGGCATATGCTGTGATCTACGTGGTGAGCAGTCGGACGGGCCGGCTGATTCATTGGGCTCTGCATAAATATGAAGCAATAAACGCCGCGGCTGCCGCTAGATTCCTTGATTCTGCAAAACAAGCCATCGCTGATGAGATCAAAGCAAAGGTCGACGCTGTTGGAAAAGTCGAGATCGCCGGGCCACCTGTACCATTAATGGAAGAGCCGCCCGAGGCAAACTCATCCGAAGCCAAAAATTTCATCGCCCCTATTCCCTTTCGCCGGATCAAACCTGAATACACTCCCGAGGCAGCGTTTTACGAGGTTACGGCGACGGTCGAGATAATGGTCGATCTAGATGCCGGGGGAAAGGTCTTGCGGACAGAGATAGTTCGCTGGGCTGGATACGGCTTAGACGAGTCGGTCGAACGCACCGTGAGACAGATGAACTGGCGGCCCGCCGAGCGTAATGGCAAGACATTGCCGATGCGGTTTTTACTGCGATATAATTTTAAAAAAGTAGATAAGGAACCGCTTTAGACACGCATGCGAACAATCAGGGCAGCAATCAAGATAGTTTTGTTCGTCGTATTGACGCTTGGCCTATATTCGGTCTGGTTTGTTTTGCGTGTCTTTATACCTAATAAGGTGCTCTGGCGGCAGATCATTTTCGCGGGGTGGACCAAGGGCTTTGTCAGTATTTCGAATATGCGGGTCATGGTCGTCGGCACACCGCCGCAACCGCCGTTTTTTCTCGTGACAAATCATCTCAGCTACACTGACATGGCTGCTATACGCTCTGTCGCAAAAGGGACTTTTGTGGCGAAGGCAGAGGTCGAGACGTGGTTTCTCGCCGGACGGATCTGCCGCGATATGGGCACGATCTTTATCGACCGCAGCAACCGCCGCGACATACCGCGTGCGGGAGAGATGATCGTCGAGCGTTTAGATATGGGCGAAGGCGTTGTCGTTTTTCCTGAGGGCAAAGCGACAAAGGGCGAGGAGGTGATGGCGTTTAACTCGTCGTTTTTAGAATTTGCCGCACAAGGCGATATCCCAGTCTCATACGCTTCGATCACATACACGACGCCCGAGGGCGAAACGCCAGCCAACCAAGCCGCTTGTTGGTGGGAAGACATCAGCTTTTTCGAGCATCTTTGGCGTCTTTTCAAGGTCAGCGAATATACCGCCGTCATCACTTTTGGCGAGGAACCGGTGGTGAACCCCGACCGCAAACTTCTCGCCGCCGAGTTGCGTCAGCGTGTCGCTGACAGCTTTATCCCGGTGAAATGAGCAACATAAACCTTTTTAGAACAAGAACCGTATTAAACTAATTCTTTAGGAGTAAACAATGCACACACGACTATTTCGTTTCGTTACCACTCTCGCAATAATGCTGTCTCTATGGGGCAGCGTCCTTGCCCAGAGTTCCGGCTTTGACCCGTCACGCATGGATCGCACGACCGAGGCCTGCGATGATTTTTTTCAATACGCCAACGGAAGCTGGTTAAAGAATACCCAGATACCAGCCTCGGAATCGAGTTGGGGGACATTTAACATGCTCCGCGATTCGAATAATGCGATCCTCATGGGCGTGCTTGAGAAAGCAACTGCGTCCAAAGCAAAATCCGGCAGCGATGCCCAGATGATCGGCGATTTTTATGCTACATGCATGGACGAGGCGGCGATCGAAAAAAACGGGACTAAACCGATTGAAAATTATTTAAAAGCGATCTCCAAATCAAAGACCCATGCCGATATTCAAGATCAGATCGCAAAGCTGCACAGCTTTGGAATGCCGGCAGTATTTGGCTTTGGAGCGAGTGCCGACCTTAAATCGACGAACACGATAATCGTCAACGCCGGACAGGGCGGCATCACGCTGCCTAATCGTGATTACTACACCGAGGCTCGGTACGGCGAGACACGCGGTAAGTTTGTTGAGTATATGACGGCGATGTTCAAGCTGCTCGGCGATGCACCTGAAGCGGCTGCAGCTAAAGCTGGCAGAGTGCTCGCGATGCAGACCCGTCTCGCAACTGCGTCGCTGACACCGGTCGAACGCCGCAACCCGGACAACAGCTACAACAAGATCACTGTCGCTGATGCTCAGGCTCTGACGCCAAATTTCAATTGGAACAGCTACTTTGCGACGCGCGGCGTGGCTACCACCTATGACTTTAATATCGCCCCGCCGAAGTTTTTTACAGAAATGAACACAATGTTGGCGGACGTCTCGGTGGATGACTGGAAAACGTATCTGACATGGATGGTCGTTAACTCCGCCGCTCCGTCTTTGCCGAAAGCTTTTGCGGATGAGAGATTCAATTTCTTTGGCAAGCACCTCAGCGGACAAAAGGAACCTCAAGTACGTTGGAAAACCTGCGTCCAAAACGTGGACGGAGCACTAGGCGAGGCTCTCGGTATGGAGTATGCCAAGGTCGCGTTTACGCCCGCCGCCAAAGCGCGGATGAATGTCATGATCGACAATCTGATGGTGTCGATGACCGAGCGTATCGACGCTCTTAAATGGATGAGCGAAGAAACCAAAAAACAGGCTAAGGCCAAGGTTTCGACCTTTAAGCGTAAGATCGGCTACCCTGATAATCTTCGCGGTTACGTGGGGCTGACGGTCAAACGCGATTCGTATGCGCAGAACATCTTGCGCGCAAATCAGTTTCAGATCGGCCGCAATTTCCAGGACCTTGGCAAGCCCCGCGACAAGACCCGAATGGGCATGACGCCGCCGACGGTCAATGCTTCGTACAGCCCGCAGAATAATGACATCACTTTCCCCGCGGGTATTTTACAGCCGCCGTTCTTTAATTTCAACGCTGACGACGCCATCAACTATGGTGCCATTGGCGGTGTGATCGGGCACGAGATCACACACGGTTTTGACGATCAGGGCAGCCGCTTTGACGCCGACGGCAATCTCAAATCGTGGTGGACCGACGAAGATAAAAAGCAATTTGACGAACGCGCGTCGTGTGTCGCCAAACAGTACGACGGATACGAGGTCCAGCCCGGGCTCTTTATCAACGGCAAGCTGACCCTTGGCGAAAACATCGGCGATTTTGCCGGCCTGACCGTTTCGTATTACGCCTATCTGAAATCGCTCCAGGGTAAACCGCGGCCGGCTGACATCGACGGATTTACCGCCGAACAGCGTTTTTTCCTCGGCTGGGCACAGGTCTGGGCGGGCAAATACACCCCCGAAGCCGAACGCCAACAGGTCGCCGGCAACCCCCACGCCCTACCCCGCTGGCGCGTCAACGGCCCAATGTCCAACATGCCCGAATTCGCCAAAGCATTTGGCTGCAAGACCGGCCAGAAAATGATCCGCGAAAAGGTTTGCGAGATCTGGTAAACGGACGATTAATTGTACTAATGAGAAAAGGCTTCGCGGTATGCGAAGCCTTTTTCCATTTCACTTCTTGGCTATCAATAGCTGCAAGATCAACTCAGTTGTTGGTGATAATGACTGCGATGATCGGGTAAGTTCCGTGGACAAATGTCGCTTGTGCTTCTATAATAGTCGCCAAATTCGGCAAAATTGACCTGCTAGGAGAAGATAGGATGACAAAGCTTATTCTTGGATGCATTGTACTGGTACTTTTATTTTCGACGGTCTTTTACACCTCATCCGTTGGAGCACAGAACGACGGAGGTGATCCGAACCTGATACGTCTCGGAGGCTATGGTAAACCGGCCAGTCCAACCACCGTTATTCTCAATTTAGGCCAACCGCAGATTCTTGCTTGTGGGGATGTGTCGATAAATGGTGGTGTTAGCACCTCAAGCGGGACGATAACCAATCTCTCATGGAATTGGGGAGATGGCTTTGTCACAAATAGCTTCTTCCCCGCAACCCACCGCTATGCGGCTAACGGCCAATACACTGTGGTGGTAACAGCCTTTGCATGTACGGGCGAGACAAATACTGCATCGACTTCTGTAGTAATCACGAACGCTACGGATCCGGCTTGTAGTTACACGGTTATGGTTTACCCTTCAACTGTAAGCTTAATGAAGGGTAAAACATCAGAAAATCTTACGGTTGAGCTGCGCGACGCTAACGGGCAAGCCGTGTCGTTAGTAGGTCAGGCGATATCTTTCGTTAGCACCAATCCAAGTATCATTCAAGTAAACGCGGGAGGTGTAGTGAGCAGCACGGGCTTTGGCGAGGCTCAGATACAGGTAACCGTTGCCGGCTTTACGACTTTTAATGTGCAGGCGGTCGCGGGCGAGTTTCGAGTGGAGCCGCCGATACTTTTGCTAACACCGGTGGGGCAGTCAACCGGTCAGCTCACTATCGTCGCGAAAAATGCCAACGGGACGCCGTTTAATCTGGCGGGTCACAGTGTCTCGTACAGCGGTGGAAACGCTGTTGCCACAGTGAGCCAGGGCGGTCTAGTTACCGCCCTTCGCCCTCCTCAAACTTTCCCAGAATCGCCGATCATTTGGGCGAATATCGACGGGATGGCCTCACACAACGGTTCGATGATCCGAGTAACGTCGTCCTCGCTCGGTCTTGCTCTGCAAACATTCCCTGGCGATTACATATCGTACTTAGCATCGCCGCAGTTCGGACCATATCCCTACGCTCAGCTGATACAGAATCTTCAGGCGGTAAAGGTTACTGACGCGATGAACATGATCGAGGAGCGACTGACGGGGATCACGCCGAACAAAGGCGACACTCAATTTCTTGTGATGGATCCCGGTACAGATAGCGATGGGACTGTCCCCTGCGGCATTTCAGGCAACCCATCACGCTTTGGCGTCGGCATCGATAACTTACGCAGTTGTTTAGGGGGCAGCGATTATCTACAGTGGGGCATTATTGGACATGAGCTCGGCCATAACTTTTTGAGTCTCAATCAGGTCTCTTTTAACGCCGTCGTAGGTGGGCTGCCAAATGTGGTGGCTTTTAATGAAGGAATGCCAAGCATGCTTGGGATGTACGCCATCGAGGAATTGACCACGTCGCCCGCCTATTATGGACTTACGCCCGCGACGGTAGCGAATCTCTCACGAAGCGACGTTCCAATCACCCCTGCCTTTGGACGTAATATTTTCTTTTCGAAACTTACTAGTTACGAGACCAATCCGAACTACGCCACGGCCTTTGATCCCGATGTGAACGCCGGGATCCTGTTAAAACTGCACGACCAATATGGCAGAGAATTTTTCTATCGATTTCTCTCCGCATTTTCGCCGGCCGATAAGCCGTTACCAATAAGCTTGGGCACTGAAGGCCAAAAACTGGCTTTTTGGGTTGCGGCGTGCAGCGCCGCAGCTAATGCCGACCTTAAGTCCCGGTTTCGCGACACGTGGGGCTTTCCGATCGACAATGCTTTTTACGATCAAATATTCCCTAAGGTAAAGAGTAGGGTGGAGCGGCGCGATGCTCTCGTTTTGATTTCGGGCCGCATACGGATGGCAAACGGCCGCGGAGTGACAAATGCGGCTGTCTCGCTAACGAATAGGCAGGGGGTATCCCGTGTGGTGGTCACAGATCGGAATGGCAATTACAGGTTTGATAATGTGCCGTCAAACGCCCCTTACACCCTTACCGCCTCGCAACGTAGGTTCAATTTTTCGCCACGCTTCATCAGTATCGCGGGAAGCCGCAGCGGCATCGACCTGGCGGCGGCTCCTTAGGAGCTTTCATTACAATGATGAAAAGGCCGGGAGCAATAAACTCCCGACCTTTTTTAGTTGTATGTTACGCCCTTACCCACGCGGGGGCTTGTGCATTTATAGTTCGTCGTCCTCGACTTCGATCTTCATGGCTTCGTCGATGTCGAATGTTTCGATCGCTTCGATCTCGGCTTCTTCGCCGTCGATGTCCTCGACGTCTAGGAGTTCGCCGTCAAATCCGTCGGGCTCGACCATGGGCACAGGTGCCTCGAGTCCGCCGCGGATGTAGTCGCCCATTTCGTCGTATTCATCCGTCGGTTTTTGATTTTCCGTGGCATCATACGCGACCTTGACGTTGCGGTAATATTTCATACCCGTACCGGCCGGGATGAGGCGTCCCATAATGACGTTCTCTTTCAGGCCGCGAAGGTAATCGATCCGTCCTGAGATAGCTGCTTCCGTTAACACGCGGGTCGTTTCCTGGAAACTGGCCGCCGAGATGAACGAGTCGGTCGAAAGCGACGCTTTTGTAATACCGAGCAAGAGCGGTTCGCCGACCGATGTCTGGCCGTCCTCGTCCTGGACACGGCGGTTTTCGTCTTCGTAGCGGAAACGATCGACCTGTTCTTCGAGCAAAAATTCGGTATCGCCGACCTCTTTGATCTTGACCCAGCGGAGCATCTGGCGGACGATCACCTCGATGTGTTTATCGTTGATATTCACACCCTGCAGGCGATAGACCTCTTGGATCTCGTTG
>JBGTII010000143.1:0-6461 GCA_041745735.1 Pyrinomonadaceae bacterium
GGCTTTCTCGTTTGTTAATATGCCGCCTAAAGGCGGGACTCCAAACGGGAATTGAATTTCCCCGCCAAACCATCTAAACTTTTGAAACTTAATCAATATCTTTTCGTGTTGAAAACGGGAAAGGTCTAAGCATTTATATGAAGAATTACAGATCACGTTTTAAGGACCAGCGCGGTTTTAACCTTATCGAATTGATGATCGTTATCGCGATCATCGGCCTGCTTATCGGCGTCGGCACGATCGCGTGGCAAGCGGTCATCCGCTCGGGCAACGAAACTGCCGCAGCGCAGTCGATCGACAATATCCGCAAGTTTCAGGCCCAATACGCTTCGCGAAACAAGGGCAGCTTTGCGACCTTTGACGAGCTGATCGCAAAGGTCAGCCTCGATGAAAAATTTAAAGGCGAGAGCCCGGTCGTGAACGGCTATATCTTCACAATGACCGTCGAGCCCGCCTCAGCTACGAAGCCCGGCTTTTATTCGATCGTCGCCGACCCGCAAGTTGCGGACGGAGTAACCGCCACCGGCACGCGGCATTACTACACCGATTCGAGCCTAAGCTCCATAAAGGGCACCGACGAAAATCGCCCCGCAAAGGCAGACGATCCGTCTATTTAGTGAACAACGAACAGTGAATAGTGAACAGTTAAAGAAAATCTTCACTGTTCTCTATTAGTTATTCACATTTCACGATCCCGCCGTCTTAGCTCAGTGGTAGAGCACTCGCTTCACACGCGATAGGTCACAAGTTCAAATCTTGTAGACGGCACCATTTTCGGTCAAAAGCCGGTGTAATGACCGGCTTTTCTATTCTTTCCATGTTTATCTCAGGTTGGCGAGGTTCGAAACAAAAAAGACATCCCTATTACAGAGATGTCTTTTGTCTAAATTATTTTGCGGCAATTATGCCGTATAGCCAGCATCGCTTTTCCTAACTGCACCCGTTGAGTTGGGCCGAGGGGTCGGCGTTGGTTTGGGCGGCGGTTTAGGCTGCGGGTTGACGACCGGCGGCACCTCTTTTGGCGGCGGTTTTTTAGTTTCGTCTTTCTGTGCGGAAACTGTCAGTGACAGGCCAAGCACAAAAGCGAACGTAAATAATATTTTTTGTAAAACTTTCATCGTAATCATTTTCTTTCCTCTTTCGTTAAATTCACGCTTCTCGGGGAAAGAGGGAAAGTGCGTTTCCGCTATTATCATAGGCAATCTCAATGCCACAGACGCTCTTATGACGCATTCGCTGAGTATTTAGTTGGAAACTATATTTTTACGCTCCTCACCAGATTTACAAAACTTTACGTTTTGAGGTATTTTCATACGAAATCGTGAATTCGGCCACTCTTTTGGCAATAAGTTTCGAGATTTGATGCGATAATCAGGTAAATGCAAACTGCCGCAAACACTCAGGATCGGATGCGAGCCATCCTGCCAATCGTTGCCACCATCGGCACTATCGTCTTTAACGGACTCGCTGCCGCTGGCTTTGTCAATAATGTGACACCGGAGCTGATCTCGGCAAAATATCCGACCGTTTTGACGCCCGCCGGATACGCATTTTCGATATGGAGCTTGATATATCTGGGGATGCTCGCGTTCAGCGTTTATCAAGTGCTGCCGTCGAATGTCACTCGCTTTCGCCCCGTCCGCTCTCTTTATATCGCGACGTGTGTGCTCAATTGCGCATGGATATATTTTTGGCACCGCGATCAGATCGGGGTTTGTTTGGTGTTGATCATCGGGCTGCTGTGGACGCTGGTCGGGATGTTGATATTGCTGAGACGTGTGGGGGGAAATGCACTGTGCACGACCGTTCCGTTTGGTATTTATGCGGGTTGGGTAACCACCGCGACGCTTGTTAATTTCACAATTTTCCTTAAATACATCGATGTTGAGATGTCACCGAACGCGTGGAATGCTCTCGGCGTAAGTATTCTCGTCATCGCAGCAACGGCTGCATTTGTCGTTCGTTGGCGGCTGCAAAATTACATTTATCCGCTCGCTATCGCTTGGGCAGCGACCGGTATCGCCGTCAAACAAAGCGGTAATACGGCGATCGTCGTGGCTGCGGCCTTTTGCACCGTCACATGCCTAGTCGTGGCGGGAAGTGTTGTCACAAGGTTAAAGGATTCGACCAGTGAATAACGGGAAAATTTGCGTATCGGTATGCGCCGAAACCGCTGAGAAAATGATCGCCAGTATCAAAAGAGCGGAGCAATTCGCCGATGTGATCGAGGTACGATTTGATTGTCTGACAAGTGATCAGATCGAAAATTTCAAATTTCACATTTCAAATTTCAAGTTTAAGAAGCCCATACTGGCGACATTTCGTGCCCGAGAACAAGGCGGTAATCGACACATGTCGCTCGATGAGCGTCAAATTTTTTGGCAAGAGGCGCGAGATCGGTTATGGGCTGCCGACCTCGAAGAAGACGTCATCGGGGATGCTGGAAATTATTCAGAAAAGATCGTTTCGTTTCACAACTTTGAGGGAGTTCCCGACGATCTGGATCAAACATATGAACGCTTGGCCGTGACGGATGCCGATATTATCAAGATCGCCGTCACAGCCGATGATATTACCGACGCAATTCCTGTATGGAAATTATTGCAACGTGCAATAGCCAGCGGCAAAGGAATCATACCGATCGCGATGGGCGAAGCCGGGAAATGGACTCGCATTCTCGGACTGGCGCACGGGGCATATTTGACGTACGCCTCGCTCGATGCGGGAAAAGAAACCGCTGACGGACAGCTCACTGTAAAGGATCTGATCGAAACCTACCGCGTTAAAGAACTCGATAAAAACACTGAGATTTTTGGCGTTATCGGCGATCCTGTGTCTGGTTCGCTTTCGCCGTTTATGCATAATGCCGAGTTTGCGGCTGCAGGCGTTAATGCGGTGTTTATGCATTTGTTAGTCAAGGATCTCGATGCGTTCATTCGGCGAATGGTCAAAGCGGAGACGCGCGAGGTTGAGTTGAATTTTGGCGGTTTTTCAGTCACAATGCCGCATAAACAGGCGATCATCCCTCATCTTGATGCCATTGATCCGACTGCCGCAAATATCGGTGCGGTCAACACGATAAAGATCGACAACGGGAAACTCACCGGGTACAACACCGACGCCCACGGGTTCATCACGCCTCTTAAGGCGCATTTCGCCGACGTTCGCGATGCGCGAGTTGCGGTATTTGGTGCCGGCGGAGCTTCGCGGGCGTGTGTGTATGCTTTGCGGCAAGAAGGTGCGGACGTGACCGTTTTCGCTCGTGATCTGCAGAAAGCTGAGGCATTTGCCACCGAATTCGGGATTAAATACGAACAACTGACAGCCGACAACCGACAACTGACAACCGATATCATCGTCGATGCCACGCCGTTGGGTATGAAAGGGCCGCTTGAGCATGAATCTTTATTTACGGCCGATGAGCTTTCGAGTGTAAAATTTGTCTATGACCTTGTAACCAGTGCGGCCGATACGCCGATCGTTCGCGAAGCGAAAGCAGCGGGCATTCCGGCTATCGGCGGGCTCGAGATGCTGATCGCTCAGGGCGTCAAGCAGTTTGAGATTTGGACAGATAAGAACGCGCGACCGGATAAGATGCGGGAAATACTAGTAACCAGAATGAAGGGGTGAAAAGCGATGAAAGTCGAAGCTCTAAATTGCCCAAATTGCGGTGCCGGCGTTGCCAGCGACCACAGCCAATGTGAGGTTTGCAAAACCCGGCTCAAGACGATGGCGTGTCCGTCGTGTTTTGGATTGATGTTCGTCGGCAGCCAGTCGAAACTTCGTCCGACGACTGTTTGATTAGCGGTACCGAGAGAAAAGTTGAACGAACGATACAGTAGGCAAATTTTATTTCGAGAGATAGGGCTAGAGGGGCAATCGCGGCTGCTCGCATCCCGCGTCTTGCTGGTCGGCTGCGGTGCTCTCGGAGCGGCTCATGCTGAGATGCTCGCGCGGGCTGGGGTCGGCAAACTGCGCATCGTTGACCGCGATTTTGTTGAGTTTACTAATCTCCAGCGGCAGACGCTCTTCAAAGAATCCGACGCCGCTGAACGCCTCCCAAAAGCAATCGCGGCGAAGAATCGCATTGCCGAGATCAACTCTGAAATTGAGGTCGATGCCGTCATCGCTGATGTCAATAATTCTAACGTCGAATCTGTGATCGACGGCTGTGATCTGGTCATCGATGGGACGGATAATTTTCAGGTTCGCTACCTTCTTAACGACGCTTGCGTAAAGCTCGGCGTGAAATGGATATACGGGGCCGCTGTGTCGAGCTATGGCACGATGATGACGATCATCCCCGGCAAGACACCGTGTTTGCGCTGCATTTTTGACGAAATGCCCGATGCCGGTTCGTCGCCGACATGTGATACCGCGGGCGTAATAATGCCGATAATTGCTACGGTTTCTGCAACGCAGGTTGCCGAGGCTCTGAAGATATTGGTGGGCGATACGGAGTCACTACATGGTTCGCTGATGCAGTTTGATGTCTGGGCGAATGACCGCCAACGCATAAAGCTGGGTGAGCCGAACCCTGATTGCAAGACATGCGGCCAGCGAAATTTCGAGTTTCTCGACGCCGAGGCGCGGGAGTTTTCGGCCGTTCTCTGCGGCCGCAACGCCGTCCAGCTGGCACCGCTGCAGGCAGTTAGTCTCGACCTCACCGCTCTCGCCATACGCCTCGGAGCGATAACCGAGGTCAAGCAAAACGAATATCTTATACGTTTTACATCAGGCGAAAACGAAATGACTGTCTTTCGAGACGGTCGTGCGATCGTTAAGGGGACGGACGATATATCGAAGGCTCGTTCGCTGTATGCTCGATTTATCGGTATCTAGATTCCTGTCAATTGCCTCCGGCTTTAGCCGGAGGTTGAGGGAAAAATGAGATGTCGGCTTTAGCCGAATTTATTGGGCTAAAGCCCATTGATCTGGGTTGGATCGAACCTCCAGCTAAAGCTGGAGGCAACTCATAAGATTAATAAGATAATGTCGAAGAAACCGAAAATTGTGATCGTCGGCGGTGGATTTGGCGGCCTGTGGGCGGCTAAGGCTCTCGCAAACAAACCCGTCGAGGTCACGCTGATCGATCGTAAGAATCACCACGTTTTTCAGCCTCTCCTGTATCAGGTCGCGACCGCTGTGCTTTCACCTGGTGAGATCGCTCAGCCGATCCGCCGTATTCTGGCCAAAGCAAAAAATATCGAGGTCATCCTCGGCGAGGTGACGGGTTTTGACAAAGAAAACACCATGGTCGAGATGTCTGAGGGTTCGCAAGTCCCTTACGACTATCTCGTGATCGCCGCGGGGGCGAGGCATGCTTATTTTGGTCACGACGAATGGGAACAGTGTGCTCCCGGCCTTAAGACGATCGAAGACGCGGTCGAGATCCGCCGCCGCGTGCTGCTCGCTTTTGAGCACGCCGAACGCGAGGCGTATCTTACAGGTGTTCAAAAGCAACTTAATTTTGTCGTGGTGGGCGGCGGTCCGACCGGCGTCGAACTTGCCGGGGCGATCGCCGATATTGCGCGTCAGGCTCTTGCAAAAGATTTTAAGGCGATCGATACCCGTAAGACCGAGGTGATGCTGTTTGAGGGCTCAGATCGCGTGCTTGGCACATTTGCCGAGGAACTGTCGGTGAGTGCAAAAAAGCAGCTTGAGCAGATCGGCGTCGATGTGCGGCTTAATAGTTTTGTCACCGAGATCGAGCCCGGCCGCGTTAAGGTAGGCGACGATTGGATCGATTGCGATGTTGTTCTGTGGGCAACGGGTGTTGCCGCGTCGCCGCTTGGTAAAGCGTTAGGTATAGAGACAGATAAGGCGGGACGGGTTTTTGTCGGACAGGATCTCTCGCTAAAAGGATTTCCGAACATCTTTGTCATTGGCGATATGGCTTCGCTCAACCAAGAAAGCGGCGAGCCCGTTCCCGGCGTTTCGCCTGCCGCGATGCAGATGGGCACGGCGACCGCAAACAACATTCTCAACGATCTGGATAAGAAGCCGCGTGAATATTTTACTTATTGGGACAAGGGCACGATGGCGACGATCGGCCGCAGCAAAGCCATCGCCGAAGCCGCCGGGATGAAGTTCAAGGGCTTTGTCGCGTGGCTGATGTGGCTCTTTCTGCACGTTTTTTTCCTGATCGGTTTTCGCAACCGTTTGGCGGTGATGTTCTCATGGTTTTGGGCGTACCTCACCCGCGAACGCAGTGCACGCCTCATCACCGGCGACGCCGATGAGATGCGAGACGCGACCAACTTTCTTGAGGCAAGATCAGCCAAAGACGCGGCGAAAACAAAAGGTAAAAAACGGGTCACGACAAATATCGATGGTAAATAGTAAGGAGCGGATTTCTTACTTTCGCTTTCCTTGGCGGTCTTTGCGGCTTTGCGTTAAAGTGATCTTTTAACGCAAAGACTCAAAGGACGCAAAGAGAATCAGGCGGAATTTGCTATTAT
>JBGTII010000144.1:0-3346 GCA_041745735.1 Pyrinomonadaceae bacterium
TAAATACAACTTTCCCTTTCTTCCTCATTCATACATTTTAAAGCCTCTCACCCCTTTTTGCGCCAAAAAAAAGACCGCCTTTTCAGACAGCCTCATTTTTATTTCAAACATAACCTGCTCACTATTGTCTAACCTTGAGCATGGGGTCGCCAAACAATATCCACGTAGTCCGGACGTCGGAGTTGGCCGGTGTCATCTCTTTTGCGTTAATTACGAGGTCTCCCATTCGCTTTATATTGCCGATGTCGACCTGTTGGAAAAACTGTCTTCCCATCAGCATCTGGACGTCCGCCGTAGTCTTGCCCGACGACGCCCAAGCAACCACGCCACCGCCACTGGTTGATTTGACCAAAACCTCAGATATTGACTCGTCGCCTGGAGATGAACCGAGGAAATAACCGTTCAAACATGTCAACATCGTAAATATGGCGGGGCCATTTGCGTTGGTGAGCTGCGGCACGGAAGGATTGCTTAGAAAGGCATCATCCCAGCGGCCCTGTGAGCCATGCCCTGAGTAATTAACAATATAACGCCCCCCGGGAACATTGATCGCATTGACCAAATTGCTAAGGGCATTTGGATCAGTGGTCATTGGATCTTCCGGCGGTTGTAGTCCACGAGATACGTAAGTGGGCGGGGCCCCGGGGATCTGACCGGCAAGCTCCGCGCTCATTACGCCAAACTGATATCCGTTCGGCTTGTCATAAGCAAAGACGATACCGCGGCTTAACGACTGCAGGGCCGGTGTTTCAAATGCTGTCGTCTTATTAAAGATGGTCGTGATGTGAGCACCGCTCCTCGCCGGAACACGCCCGATCGCCATATCTGCAAGCGCATCCCCGTTAAAATCGGCCAACAGATCATCAGCGGGCACCTCGCCATAGATCGTGGTAGTGATCTTGGTGGGAACATGGTCAAAATCGCCATTATTTCTGAAATTCTTAGGGTCAAAACTCGCATCACCCATTAACAAAACATACTTTTTGCTTGGGATCTGGCTCACCCAGCTAGAATGCACATGCTGTAAAAAGTCACGGATAGCATCGCCGCTGCGTAGACCGTAGCTGTACTCGTCGTAAATGTCCGCCGCGTCAACTACTTCGACATTAAAACTACCCCCGGCAGCGCTACGACGATAATCCGCCCATGTGTTAGACCCAGTCATAAAATCGGCATGCGAATAGGAGATTATGACGAGATCAGCATTTCTTACCGTTGATGAAAGATTCGACGGATTATTGACTGTTACCGGCGGTGCCAGAAGTAAACCCGAGTCCTCAACTGCATAGATCGGCTGTAATCTCTGTCTCGTGGCAGGATACAGAACGCTGTAAGACGTAGGGGTGTCTTGCTGAGTATTAAATCCTGTTAACCGTATCGGCGAACCGTCTGCACCAATATTAAAAAGCCTGATATTCGGTGATGAAAAGCCAGAGAGCGTGGTGGATTTGGTTGGTGCACCCGTGAATAACAGCCGATTCGTTTCAGCGAGATATGCCCTATTGTATTGCAGCTTTAGCGTGTCAAAATAACTTGCGTCACCGCTGCCATTTATTGACGTTAGTTGAAAAGTATTATTACCCTCGACAAGCAAATTTGTTGGAACACTAAACTGGGCCGAGTAATGTCCACGAGGAAAGGCAGCATTTGCGATGCCGACCTCGGTGCCGTTCAAAACAATCCGTACAGACGGGGTGACCGTCGACGAATAACCCTGCATATCAAGATCTAGCGTAAATGTGGGCAGCGTGTGATCAACTCCCGTCAGAGCGACCGTTACATTTTTTTGAAAACCATTGATGACTACATTGCCCCAAAAGTTTTCAGCGTCACCATTCAGGATCGAGGGGTCGTAGATAACGCGTTCACGCTTGGACGTACTGGCAGAATAACTTGCCGAGACGCCAGTAGAATCGACACGTTTAATGCGTTGACTCGGTATTCGTTTGCCTATCGTATTAGCATCAACGATCAGGTAGTAGATCGCGGTGTCGGTCCCGATCGTCTCGATCGCTTTCCCGTAAAAATCCATGTAAACGCCGCTGCCATCTGTACCGATGATAACGCCTTGCTCGATGCCATCGCGATATAGACGCCAGTTCGCAGTATTTCCAGCGTTGAATAGACTGGACACCGGTGCGATGTCGCTGTTGAGCCGCACACGGTAAAATCCATCCTTTTTAACGCCAATTTTGACACCCGGGGTGTTGACCACATTACGATGAGTGGGTAGATGGACGGCTTCGGTTGTCGAAATTAGACCTGTTTTAGAATTTTGTGTGGTACTGAGGTCAGACGGCAGCGTGTTTTGGAGTTGGCTATTTTGACCCGTCGATGCGCCGATCATCGCAGCCTTGGGAATACCAACTTTCGATTCAATGTCCGACGTATAGCTTGCTCCTACGGTCGTTGACGAGACCCGAGTACCATCCGGGCCGATCGCCTGGATCATATATACGGAACCAAATGTGCCGTTAGTATCAAAGAACTCATACTTATTGCCATACATGGTCTCGGGACCGAGCTTTGACATCGAACCGGTGATCAAATTTTCATTGACCTGCTGATGCCCGCGACCGGCAAGCCGATAGACCAAAAAGCCCAGATTCGCGGTTTCCGAGGCCATCTCCCAACGAATAAGAGCTCCACCCCCGTCGGTGATAGCCTCAACAGTCTCAAATTGCGCGAATTCTTTTCCCGGACCAAGGTTTGGTTTGGTGGTCGCCCCGGGATCCTGTCGAACGTCGTTTTGGGTTTCAGTTTTGACATCGGGACGGCGCCGGACACCCTTCTGTCCAAAAACCGGACCAATACTCGTAAATAAGAGTGTTATCAGTAAAAAAGCAGCTGAGGTTGTCTTCATTCGATTCTCCAGTTCAAGGCCGGGAAGGGGTCGGCGCAAAAATATCTAATTTAACATCTGTAATCTATCACCGTTCGTACTTTTTTACAAGGAAATTCAAGAAAAAAGCCGCGCGGATCTGCCATCAAGACAGACCATAACCGTAAATTATGAATGACGATCGTTAAACCTTTTACCCCCTATTTTATCCCGCGATCAACTGCCGCAGGACGAACGGCAAAATACCGCCATTCTTGTAATATTCGATTTCGATCGGTGTATCTATCCGCAATGTTAATAAGATGTCGCGAGTCTCGCCTAAGTTGTTTGTGACACGTAAAGTTACGTCTTGCAGCGGCCTGACATTGCCACCTTCTAATCCGACAAGGTCATACATCTCCATGCCGTCCAGCCCAAGCGAAACAGCACTTTGCCCGTCTTTGAATTGCAAGGGTAAAACGCCCATGCCGACGAGGTTTGAGCGGTGAATGCGTTCGAATGACT
>JBGTII010000145.1:0-8499 GCA_041745735.1 Pyrinomonadaceae bacterium
ATCCACGAATGGTGGGGATTGAATGCCCACATCAAAGACATCGCTAGCCGATATGCGGACGAGGGATTTGTCGCGATCGCACCTGACCTTTATCGCGGCAAAGTCGCGACCGACAGTGGCGAGGCGTCGCAGATGATGGGAGCACTCGCGGCCGAGGACGGCCTCGACACGACAAAAAATGGTATCGCCACCGCATCTCACAAATTTGGCATCCCGCATTTTGGCATCACCGGCTATTGTATGGGCGGGACATTTGCTCTTAGAGCGGCTTGTGAACTGGAGGGTTTGAGTGCGGCGGCTCCGTTTTACGGCGATATCCCCGAGGAAGATATTCTCAAAAAACTGTCGGTGCCAACCATCTTTGTCTCGGGTACACGTGATGCTTGGATCAATTCGGAAAAAGTGGCCACTTTAGAAGACGCTGTTGAGCGTTTTGAGCTACCAGTAACGTCCGTCAAATACGAAGCCGATCACGCCTTTTTTAACGACACGCGGCCAGAGGTCTATGACGCAACCGCCGCTGGAGATGCTTGGGCGTTGGTCACCGGATTTTTTAACGACAAACTCTAAAAAGAATGCGTCACTTAAAAATAGAAAGGGCCGAAACGGTTGCGTTTCAGCCCTTTTTCTTTCGTGTAAAAACTCTTAGTGACGCCCCGCAAGGATCTTGTTTTCGGCCATCTCGACCGAGCTGAGCGACGGGCTTTCAGCGGAAATTCCTTTGCGCCTCTGCTTTTGCCTGTACATACCCGCGTCGGCTTTCTTTATCGTCGCCTCTAGGTCATTGAGATCTGCAAAATCTTCGAATGCGTGCGACACACCGATCGACATCGGCACTTTTACGCCTTCGACCCGCACATTTGAGAGCATGCTTTCCATCTTGCTCATCCGCGAATTCGCCACATCGGAATCAAGGCCGATCATTATTACAAAAAATTCATCACCGCCCCAGCGGAATATCAGATCCTCGGCACGGATTATCTCTCGAATTGCTCGGACGACCATTCGGATAACCACGTCGCCGACCGCGTGGCCATGGATATCGTTGACCAGTTTCAAATCATCTACGTCAAAGAAACCGACACAACCCGAAACCAATTGATTTTCATCGCCATGGCGTTTGAGGTAGCCGTGGAAAGCGTGGCGGTTCAAAGCCGTTGTAAGAGGATCTATATGGGCGAGCTCTTCGAGTTTTTCGTGTGCCTTTTTCAGTTTTTCGTTGGCGTTCTTGGCATCGGACAGGACCTGTTCGAGCAGGACGATGACCATACCAAAACCAAGCAATATTTGTAACACGAGGTCGATGACCGAGTTGTATTGTAGATAATCAAATTCGATCAACAGATACTGTCTCGCCGTAAAAACGAGGAAATACTGTAGGAAAGTAAATACCAGCAACCCGAGCCCGATCTGCATTACTTTCCAGCCAAACGTCCTGATCTTTGTTTTCCATAACGCGATACTTGCGATAAGGAAAAAACCAGACATTATCAGCGAGTGGATGTTGAATATCAGGTTAAAATCATCGCCGAGAAAAGGCAGGCCAAATGCCACGAGAATGAACGGCAGGACAAAGACTTCTTGCCGAACCTTCATATCATTGTTGCCCGTCAAGCTGCGGCAGCCGGCGATCAGCAAAAATCCGAAAACGTACTCGGTGAGAAAGTAAAAGCTAAAGAGTTGGGTCGAATATTGTTCGTAGCTAAACGCAAGCCGCAGACAAAACAACGCAAACGAGAGAAACAGCCACGCGTTGGTCCAGTGCTTGAGTGCGACAACGTTTATCGAACGCCGTAGGAAAAGCGTCAATAGCGTTATTAGCGAAACTCCCGCCAATTGGATTATTAGGCCTATCTTCGAGTCCATATGCTGTTATTCCGAGGTGAAGGTCTAACGGTAGAGGTGGGAGTTACTGTTAGGGATGAGTGCTGTGGGTGGGAAGCCACAAAACAAATTGTATTACATTGTGAAACAAAAAGTCTATACTTTTTTCAACAATGTTTTTAAGTCTGTTTTGTTTGGAAGTGCAGACCTCGCTCCCGACCCGCGACATTTCAGCGCAGCGGTCGCATTTGCCATCCGGCAGCTTTCTTCGACGGACTTGCCCATCAGCAGGCCGTAAAGCAACCCTGTTCGAAAAGCGTCGCCTGCTCCGGTCGTGTCAATGCAGCCTCCGGGAATATCAAACGCCGGGGTTTCTATAAGCTGGCCCTCGCAAAGCACGAGCGAACCGTTCTTGCCTAAGGTTGAACCAGTCACGAGGCAGCCAAATTTTGAGTTTAATTCGCGAAGCCCCTGGTCCACATCCAGCGTCCCCAGCAGCTTTTGGGAAAACTCAGCCGACGCGATGCAAATATCGACGAGCGGCAGCACGTCCTCGATCCCGTCAAAGATATTATCGATATCGACCGAGATGACAGCGCCGTTCGCTTTCGCTTCGGTCGCCATTCGTATACAAGCTTGCGTATCGTGCGGCGTCATGTGCAAAATCCTGCATTGGGCTGCCGCCGCCAGAGGTACGTCGTTCTCATCGTAAGCGAGTTTCTTATCCCGCTGCCAGAGAATGGTCCGCTCGCCGCTAGCGGCGTCGATCATGATAAAGGCGATCTGTGTCTTCGCGCCATTGACCGCCT
Organism: Pyrinomonadaceae bacterium; assembly: GCA_041745735.1. Lineage (GTDB taxonomy): Bacteria > Acidobacteriota > Blastocatellia > Pyrinomonadales > Pyrinomonadaceae > OLB17. The sequence goes on from JBGTII010000145.1 coordinate 2,634, forward strand.
CGGCAAACGAAACATCCACACCCTCATCGACGAGCGAGGCAAATCCTATCTCACCGGCACGGTCGCTGCCAAATCTGCCCACGTATGCTGTCTTCATCCCCAAACGTTGCAGTCCGGCCATCGTCGATGCGATCTCGCCGCCCGCCGCCTCGATATAATGGTCAAGTTCGATCTTTGAATTAAACTTCGGATATTCGGGCACAGTGATCAAATAGTCGATCGCGTTCGTGCCAAACCCGACAACGTCAAATTTTTTCTCGTCGCTTAAGTTAAATGGAAATTGCATACTCTCGGGCTGCTCGCCTCAGTTAAAGTTGGCAACTTATTCTTGCCAAAACGTCTCGATAAAAGTTAGATTTAATTTTGGGTCTATTTTCCCTTGGCTGCCGAGCGAAACACAACCCGCTTCTCACAAGTTTTCCGGAGACGTTAAATGCCGACATCCATTTGCCCCGAATGCAGCGAAGAAGTATTTGTTGATGCCGAGTCCGAACAGGGCGATACGGTGATCTGCGAAGAATGCTCATCAAAGTTAGTCGTTGTCGGACTCGATCCTTTTGAGCTCGACCTCAAGGAGGAAGGCGGCGGCGACGGCATCTCGGACGACGACGATCTCAACAGCTACGGCTACGACGATCAAAATTACTAGACCCTCCCTCGGTCTCTGCCAAACGGTCTGTCTGACCGCATCCGTTCAATCTGACTGGTCTATCTGACCGACCCCAGAACCATTTCCCCTAAGTTTCTATCATACTTTCCTCTAAAAACAGCGGTTCGAACTGTCCGTTTGTGTGGCACGCGGATTGTATGTTTCTAATGATGTCGGGGACGGCATCGCCCCGAAAATATTTAGTTCGCAATGAAAACACTGCCCCTGAATAAATTTCGAACATCGACCAAGGTCATTTGCGGATCGTCGCTGCTGATCATGGCTACGCTCGCGCTATTGACGGCGTTGTCGGTTCTCCAATTATTTCACGCCAGCCTGATCTTGATCGCGATGCTACTCTGTCTCGCCTTCATCGGATACCGGATGCACATCAAGAGCGTTGAGCAGCAGACCCGTAGGCTGACCGAATTTAATCGTGTCCACATGGCGACCGTTGAGGCTCTCGCAACTGCGATCGACGCCCGTGACCAGGTCGATATCGGACATGTCCGTCGCACTCAGATCTATTCTGTTCGTTTAGGTGAGATCCTCGGCCTTTCCGAAGATGAGATCAATGCTTTGCGAACCGGTGCACTGCTCCACGACATCGGCAAACTGGCCATTCCCGATCACATCCTGAGCAAACCCGACAAACTCACGCCCGCCGAGCTTGAAAAAACCAAGATACATCCGGTCGTCGGAGCGTCGATCCTCGAAAAGGTCGGCTTTGATTATCCGGTCGTGCCGACGGTCCGCCATCACCACGAGCGCTGGGACGGCACCGGCTACCCCGACGGCCTACAGGGCAAAGACATCCCGCTGACGGCGCGCATTTTGTGCGTCGCCGATGCCTATGACACGCTGCGGGGTGCTCGTCCGTATCGCCCCGCGATCCCACGCGACCAGTCGCGACAGATAATACTTGAGGGTTCAGGGCAGCGTTTCGACCCGACGATCGTTCAAACACTGATCAAAAACCTGAGCTTTCTTGAGGCCGAGATCAATGAGCAGGGACACGCCTATCCCGAACCGTCTGCCGCAGATACGCCGTTCGCAAAGCCGCAGGACCAGCATTTTTCAGAACAGATCAAGCTCGCCAACCGCGAGGTATTTAACCTCTATGAACTCGCCCGCGAATTCAGCGGCTCGGTTACGCTGCAAAATACGTTAGAGATGTTCGCGAAAAAGGTCGGCGAATTTGTCTCATACGACACATGCATTTTGTATCTGCTCGACGAGACCAAACAGTTCGCGTCTGCCGCCCATGTTGAAGGAGCCAATGCCGGTGCGCTCTCCCACCGCCGGATAAAGATCGGTCAAGGTGCAACCGGTTTTGCACTCAAATCGGCAGAGACAGTTATCAACGCCGATCCGGATCTCGATTTTTCTTATTCTCAAACCGAGTTGCTCGAACAATATTCGACGATGGCCGCGGTTCCGCTCATTGCGGACGGCGAGCTGCTCGGTGCCGTCACGATCTATTCGCAAAACCTGGCCACCTACGGCGAAGAGCATATCCGTCTGCTCGAGACCATTTCGCGCATCGCCGCCGACGCTATCGGCAAATCGCTGCTTCACGAAGAAGCGACGACCAACGCGATGACCGATCCGATGACGGGGCTGCCAAATGCCCGCAGCTTGCAGTTGCAGTTTGAACGCGAGGCCGGGCGTGCCAGCCGCAGCGATACCGGTTTCCAATTGCTGATGCTCGATCTCGACGGGTTTAAGGCGGTCAATGATACATTCGGCCACAAGGCCGGCGACGAAATGCTGCGTGAGGTCGGACAGGTGATACTAGGCCAGCTCCGCGATTATGATTTCCTTGCCCGTTACGGCGGAGATGAGTTTATTGCTATCGTGCCGAATGCCGAGCCCGAAGATGTCGCCGATCTGTGCGACCGTATCGAACGGGCAGTCGGCGACTTTAGATTACCCGTAGGCACCCAAGGCTATGCCCGCGTTGGCGTCAGTCTCGGTTCCGCCGGTTATCCGCAGAGCGGAGCGACATTTGACCAGATCGTCGTTGCCGCCGACAAAGCGATGTACACCCGCAAGATCAGCCGCAAACGCCTGCTCGCAATCACAAACGCCTCAGGCCGTGCGTCAGACACAACCCCTCCTGACAAGATCTCAAGCGGCAACCTCATCGTCGAACTCGACGAATCCCACGTCCTTGCCTCATGCTCGATAAATTAAAACGCCTGTGAAAATCTAAAATGGATCTGATCCTGACGCAGTTGGTAGATCGCGTTGGGCCCGACGCTTTGCGGTATCAGGAAACGCGGCGGGTTTAGGAGGCGGCCGTAATCGACGCCAAATTCGCCGCCGACGGGGGTTTTGATCCGCAGGCCGAGCCCGACGGTGTGCGTCCAGATGGCGCGTTGGTTTTGCAGCTCGACGTTGCCCGGCGGATATGTGGGTGCTTTAAAGATCTCGCTGGTGCGGCGAAAGACATTGCCGCCGTCGTAAAACGGCACGGCTCGGACAGATTTGGAAACGGGGACGCGGGCCTCGAGATTGACGACCGCGATGGCATTGCCGCCAAACGGCACGGTGAACGGGTCGAGAAAGACCGGGTCGCCTTTGCTGTTGCGAAATGTGCCCGTCGGCACAAAAGCGACACGCGGGCCCGCCTCTTCGAAATCAAAACCGCGAATACTATTAGAACCGCCGCCGAAGAAACGCTCGCTGATCGGCAACAGGCCGTTGAGCGACGGGTACAGCGAGCCGGTAAAACGATCGCCGCCGGCAAACACATTCGAAACACCGATCAATGCACGCCCCGCAAACGTCGTATTTTTTAGAAGCGCGACGGTGTGGTAGATGTTATAGCTCGCCTGAAATTTGTGAAAACCGACGCTCGCACCCAGCTGCGTCAGCGACACGTTATAATCCGCCGTCAGAAAAGAGCCGGTGGTCGGATCGCTCGCGTTGTAGCGGCAAGGCTCGGACGGTTCGCCCTTAGCGATCAGATCTAGCAGCGAATATGTCACCGAGCAATTTTTACGCGTATCGCGGACGACGGTCACGTTAAAACCGGATATCCGCGTTTTGGCGTCGGGCTGGAGCAGCTCTTTGATGAGCAAGCTCTCAATGTTAAATAGCCGCACGTCTTCGAACCGGTAGCGTACAAATAACAGGCTGCGGTTTTTGCGGCTGAGCGTCCGGCTGGTCTCCGCCGAAAATGACAGGCGGTTGAGCGTCGGGCTGCTGACCTCGGCTCCAAACTGATCGATCGGATTGCCGTCCGCGTCCACACGCTGGACGATGCCAAATGTGCCCTTGTCGAATGCCGAGCGGAAAAACCGTGTGACCGTAGTATCACGCTGATACTGCAAGGATAATGTTAGCGGCGAAAAACGTTTTTCGCCGTCACGCAAAAATCGCGGATTTATAAAGTCAAACTGTACGAGCTGCTGGCGTTGGCTCATCTTCACGCGGGCTCCGCCTTGCCACAGATTGCCAAACAGATTGACATGGCGGATATCAAAAAAGCCGTTTGCCCCCACATCGGTCGAATAGCCGCCGCCATAGGTCGCGAGCCGGGCGGGCTGTTCCTCGACATTGACGATGACATCGGTCAGGCGTTCGCCGTTTGGACCGTCGCCCTTTGAAATGGGTTTGATATCGATGCGTGAAAAAGCATCGGTCGAATATAAATTTTGCTCGCTCGTATAGATGTCGGTTGCCCGCAGCAGATCGCCGGATTCCAGCGTCAGTGCCCGCCTTATCGCCGACTCTTTGGTGCGGCCGTCGTTGTTGATCAGCACCTCATTGATGCGAACCTTTTTACCTTCATTCTCGACCTTGAGCTCGATTGTAACCTCGCGTTTGTCGGCACCGGGTGCGGTCGGCGTCTCAATAAACTTGGATGTCACCTTTGCGTCGTAATAACCCTGAGCATAGTAATATTGCGATAGCTTTTGCACGGCGTTGCGGAGGCGGGCACGCGAGTAATTGCGTCCGATGAGCACCGGCAGTTCGCCCATCAGCCGCGCCGTATCGATCGCCGTATTGCCGAGGATGTTGACTTCGCTAACGACGGTCGGCAAGCCTTCCTCGACGACAAATGTGATGATGAGTTCCTCACCGTTGAGTGATACACCCTGATTGGCGTAGACGACAGCGTCGCGGTAACCCAACTCGTTCATTAGCGAGCGGATCGTCGCCACGTCTTCCTCAAGGATCGCTGCGCTGGTATATCCGCGGCCGTAACCGAGCAGCGGCACGATGCCGATCAGGCTCGCAGCCTGCGAACCGAGTACTGTCTGGATATCCTCAATGGTCAGTTTATCCGTGCCGCGAACCCGCAAGCTGGTAAGCGTCAGACGGCGGTCCAGATCCACCTTGTAGGTAACCTCGACCGCGCGGCCCATCAGGTCTTCGCTCCCAAGGTACGAGCACAAAAAGGTAGTGCCGTTAGCCAGCGGATTGTTTTCGTTGTCATTTAGCCCCGGCGCGACTGAACAATAGGGAGTGACGTTGGCAAAGAAATAACCCTGCTCCTGATAGTAGCTCTCGAGCCTGCGTTCGCCCTCGACGATGGCCGCGTAATCGAGCGTCCCGTCACGCTTTATCGGCAGCAGCGTATTTAGCGTTGAGTTGCCAGGTTTACCCTTTTCCGTGTCGATCTTGACGGTCACCGCGGGGCCCACCTTACCTCTTAACTCGATCGCGACGGTGTTTTTATCGCTATCATAGACGATGCGCGGTTCATCGAGCTGCGGTGCAAAAAAATCGTCGTCACGCAGTATCTCGCGGATCTTTGCGACATCCGCGACCATGCGGATGCGGGAATAATAACCGGCGACCTTGAGCCTCAGATCGCCCGGCGGGATCGTTTTCGTGTAACCGTCTATCTTGACGTCAAACCTCTCGACTTTTGCCTGAGCGTTTGGCGTCACCCGAAATGTCACGCCGACCTCGTTCTCGTTTTGCAGCGGCCGCCGCTCGTAGGTGACCGTAGATTGGTAAAAGCCCCGTTCGCGCAGGTAATCGAGTATCTCGTCGGCATTCGAACGCAGCGTTTGGTCGGTGATAGCCGTGCCGGGCGTGAGCAGGTTGAGTTTGAATAGCAGGTCCTGCTCTTTTACCGAATCGCCGGCAGATTCACCGACGACGACGACGGTCACTTTTTCGGCCTGTGTCTTTCGCTTGATGTCAAAGCGAAGGTCAACGCCGCCGGAGCTGTTTAACGACGCGGCGACGGTTATCGTA
>JBGTII010000146.1:0-7100 GCA_041745735.1 Pyrinomonadaceae bacterium
TGGATCATCACAGCGGTTCTTATTGCCATCGGCGGCAGCCTCGTCGGTGCTTTGTATCCTGCATGGCGTGCCGCAGGTATCGATCCGGTCGAGGTTATGGTCAACGAATAGACTTTTTGCTCCTTTTGGTCAGGTCCGGACCAGATGGAACAAGGTGGACCAAGGTGGACCAGGCTGGACGAACTTGGTCTCAAGCTCGCAGAACAAATGCGGCAGAATTGTTCAAAACAAAGACGCGGCATTTAGCGTAATAGACAAATACGCCTTAGATCCGCGTCGTCTGAACAGGAGACCCTTATGAAAGTATTAGTCGGCATCGCCTTTTTGTTCATCATTATCGTCATTGGCAATGTAGTTATTGTCGCCCAAACAGATATGAAAGCACCCATTGCAAAGAAAGTCCCCAAGGTTTTGAAGATCCACGGTTACGAGATCACAGACAATTATTTTTGGCTGCGTGATCGCAATGACAAAAAGGACCCTGAGGTCATTAAATATTTAGAGGACAACAATAAATACACTGAGTCGTTTATGGGCCGGCACGCCGGATTTGCGGATAACCTTTATAAGGAAATGCTGGGCCGCATAAAACAGACCGACACGACTGTTCCTTATCGAAAGGGCGGGTATTGGTATTTCACAAAAACGGAAGAGGGTAAACAGTATCCGACCTTTCTTCGGGGCAAGTCTAAGGACGGCAGCGACTCTGTAGTGTTGCTAGATCAAAACGAGATGGCAAAGGGGTTTAAATACTTTGCGATCGGCGAATTTGACGTTAGCGACGACGGCAACATCCTTGCGTTCTCAACCGACACGACCGGTTATAGACAATACACGATTCAGTTCAAAGACCTGCGCACGGGCCAGGTTTTGCCGGACAAGATCGAGCGGGCGACGAGCTTCGTGTGGACAACCGATAACAAAACGGCGTTCGTTGTGACCGAAGATGCAACGTCCAAACGCTCGGACATCCTCTGGCGGCACGATCTCGGGGGTAAAACCGACAAGTTGCTCGAGGAAAAGGACGTATTGTTCAATATCGGCGTGGGACGTTCGCGCGACGGCAAGATGCTTTTTTTAGAATCGGCGGCAAAAACCAGCCGCGAGTACCGTTATCTGCCTGCGGACGTTCCGGGGGGCGAATGGAAAATGATCGCACCGCGTCGCGAGGGCCACGAATACTCGGCCGATTACGACATGGGGGAATTTTACATTACGACCAATAAAGACGCCGAGAATTTTAAGGTCGTGCGGGCTCCGGCGAGCGATCCTTCGGAAAAGAATTGGGCGGAGTTTATCCCCTATAACGCCGATATCAAGGTCGAGGGCGTCGAATTTTTCAAAGATTATGCGGTCGTTAGCGAGGTCGAGAACGGGATCGAATATGTCCGTGTAATGGATCGCAAAACCAAGCGTCCCCCGGTCCGCATCCCTACGGATGAGAGCGTCTATACGATGGGCACCACCCAAAACCCGGAATATAACACACCGTCGATTCGCTATAACTATTCGTCGATGATCACACCCCAATCGACATACGAATATGACTTTGCGAAGCGCAAATCGACGCTGCTCAAACAGCAAGAGATCCCGAGCGGCTACGATAAGACAAAGTATGAGACGGCGCGCGTTTGGGCGCCGGCCCGGGACGGTGTGAAAGTACCGATCCTCGTTATGATGAAAAAAGGCACCAAGCTCGACGGCAAAGCTCCGATGCTGCTTTACGCTTACGGTTCGTACGGCGTGTCGATGACGCCAAACTTTAGCACCGCCCGTCTGAGCCTTGTCGATCGGGGCATGATCTACGGCATTGCGCTGATCCGCGGGGGCGGCGAGCTAGGTGAAAAATGGCGGCTCGCGGGACGTATGTTTACCAAGATGAACACGTTCAACGATTTTGTCGATTGTTCGAAATGGCTCATCTCCAATAAATACACCGCTAACGACCGGCTCGTCATTCAGGGCGGTTCGGCGGGCGGGCTGCTGATGGGAGCGGTTGTGAACCAAGCCCCCGAGTTGTACAAAGCCGCCATCACTCAGGTGCCTTTTGTTGACGTGATGAACACCATGCTCGACGCCGACCTGCCGCTGACGACCGAGGAATGGATCGAGTGGGGCAACCCCAACGAAAAGAAAGCCTGGGATTACATGGTCACATATTCACCGTACGAAAACGTAAAAGCACAGGCTTACCCCAACATGCTGATCGAGGTTTCGCTCAACGACAGTCAGGTGCCGTATTGGGAAGGTGCCAAGTTCACCGCCAAACTCCGCGAGATGAAAACTAACGACAGCGCCATCCTGCTCAAGACAAATATGGGCGCCGGGCACGGTGGTGCATCCGGCAGATACGACCGTCTAAAGGAAGTCGCGTTTGACTATGCCTATGCATTGACTCAGGTCGGTATCGATAAATAATAGCCTAACCGATTATCCTTTGTCGCAAGCCCGACGACGTAAGGGCGTTACCTCCAACTTGAGAGTAACGCCCTTACGTCGTGCGGGCTTCTGCACATGAATGTTCGTATGTCTTCTAGATTACGGAACGCAGTGAGTCTAAAGTATTACCCTGCTGTTGGAGGGCATGATCATGAAATATCTTGCTATCTTTGCCGCTATTATTTTTACCGGTTCGTTTGCCGCGGCCCAGCTTAACCTAACCGAGGACGATTTAAAGATCCTCGCTGACTTTGAAATGAGGGTAGATCGCTACACCGAAATGCGCGAGATCGTCCGGCGTCAGATCCCTACGCTGCCAAAAGACGCGACTCCCGAGCAAATACTCGTCAACAAGACCCATCTTCGAGACGGCGTGCAAAAGGCTCGCGTAAATGCGCGTCAGGGCGATTTGTTTACTCAGTCGGCGACTGCGGTGATCCGGTCGATCATCAAACAGGAATTTAAAGGTTTTAAGGGAAATGAGATTCGCAAAACGGTACTGGAAGCGGATCAAAAAGGCGTGCCTCTACTCGTCAATGTTCCGTACCCTGAGACAAAAGAGCTGGTGGAGATGTCGCCCGCGTTGCTGTTCGCCCTGCCGCAGCTGCCTAAACAACTGCGTTACCGTTACATAGGACGCAGCCTTGCGATACTTGACCGGGATAACGGCTTAATAATCGATTTTATGAAAGACGCTCTGCCGTAGCGTATGGAGGTGAAGAATGAAAACCAACTGTATAATTCGCTGCTCTTTTCTAGCTATACTTTTCATATCGACGACCGCTTTTGCACAGGACAGTCTAAATCTAACGCTGCCGATGGCCAAAGATTCGGTCAAATTTCTCGCGATCGGCGACACCGGCTCTGGCAGTAAAGAGCAATATCAGCTTGCCAAAGTGATGCTCGATTACCGCACGGTATTTCCGTACGAATTTGTAATTATGGTCGGCGACAATATGTACGGCGGCGAAAAGCCGGCCGATTTCAAAAAGAAATTTGAGGACGCATACCGGCCGATAATGGATCAAAAGGTTTCGTTTTATGCGTCGCTCGGCAACCATGACCAGTCAAACCAGCGGATGTACGACCTGTTTAACATGAACGGCGAAGAATATTACCGCTTTAAGAAAGGCGATGTCGCGTTTTATGCACTCAACAGCAATTACATGGACAAGCGGCAAATTAAGTGGGTGCAGGATCAAATGAGCGGCGACGGTTCTAAGTGGAAGATCGCGTTCTTTCACCACCCGCCTTATTCCTCAGGTGCCGCTCATGGTTCGTCGGACGGCGTGAGGAAAGTGGTCGAGCCGATCTTTATCAAGAACGGTGTTGATGTCGTGTTCGCGGGGCACGAACATTTTTACGAGCGGATCAAACCGCAAAACGGCATACAATACTTTATTACCGGTGCGGGCGGTAAGCTACGGGACGGCAACGTCAAGGCCAACTCACCGCTAACCGAGGTTGCATACGACAAAGACCTCTCGTTTATGCTCGTCGAGATCTCTAAAGATATGATGTATTTTCAGGTGATAACCCGAACCGGCAAGACCGTCGATTCGGGATCGGTTCCGAGACGCGAACGTTAGATCGGCTTATCGGCTCAGGTTATTTTGGGAGATCATTCGTTCCAGTTCATCGATCTGGGCTTCCATCTCCGCGATCACTTCAGCCCCTACGTCGCAACCCTCGTCTGCGGCGGCAGCCTTTAGCGTTATCAGAGACTTACGCACGATCTTAAGGTGTTCGTCGTGGCGTGCTTTTGAAGGGACCTCTAGCAGGTCCCTTTCAGTTTGTGAAAGGTTTTGGTTTGTCATACCGGTAATGTGGTTTATCGGTGGGTTGTATCTTACCGAAATGTTGAGAGCCGCAAGCGTACTGGTTTGCATCGAACAGACCCGTTTCAAAATGCTCGCGGCCCTCAACCCTTCGAAGAAGTGTGCCCCCGGCCTACGTCTTTTATTGGAAACAAATTAATTTTATTTGTGACCAAACCTTTCCGTCTGTTGCGCGCACAACATAGAAATATTTTTTTTTCATCTGTGGTTATCGCCGCGCATCCGTAGGAGACAAATATTGGGTCACGAGAACGTTTCCCGCGCGGCCGAATAACTCCGTCACACAAACCCAAAAGAGTCTCAAGCATACTCACGAAACCGTCACGCTCATGACGCAATCATTCGACCGAATATTTCTTTCCCGTGACCGAATATATCTCACTCCTACGGTCGATGCTCGGCAGCAAATATCACGTTTTAGCCAGTATTTATCGGTGTTACGGAGTTTTTGGCAGATCGTTGTGGAAAATGTAGTGTGTTTTGACGTTATCGTGGATGAGCTATGGCCGCCGACCTTGGTTCCGTCGGCAAGGATTTGCAAATTGCGTTCCTAGACCGTTATATGTGAGCCAACACACGGAAAGAACGGTTGAAACAAAATATATTTTTCTTAAGCTCTTATGTGGCGCAATAATATGGTACTCACCCAAAAAGATATTGATGAAGTTTATCGGACGGTCGAGATCGAGATGCTAGGGACCTTTGAGATGCTCTCGTACCTCTACAAGAAACCCGGCCAAAAAGAAAAAGCCCAACTCATGGCCGAGATCGAAGCCCACATCCGCAAAACCCTGGGCTTTTTCAAACTGCCGCAGTCAGTGCCCAACTCTGCCACCCAACTCTTCGACAAAACCTACATCCATAAAAACCGGAACTTCTTCAATATGCCGGGATGACCTAGGTACCCGGGGACTTGGAATAGCTCCAAATGTTGTTACCGGCGGTTATTTAGCGATAGCGAGGAACATCTGCCCAACCCGTGAACACTCGCGTAAACAAATCCCGATCTGGTTTCAGCGGTGAGTTTGTCGCCTAGATCGAGATGGGCGTTAGTCAGCCGCTCGCCCCTAGCATAACGAAACCGGGCATACTTCAAACTGCCGATGAACCTTTGTGCCGTCTAATGTCGGCTATACGACATAACCCAACTGAAATTAGTAATAGCTTTGAGATATGCCAGTTACGGTTCTCAAAATATGTAAGACCGACGAATACGAAATACAGGTTTCGGGGGAATTTAAGACCAAGGCTGAGGCCGAGGAGTTTGCCGAGGACGCTGAGTTAAATGCGTCCACCGACGAATACGAATATATTGTTGAGTTGCCCCCATCACTTGACGGCGAGACGCAGCACTGAGCGTTTTACACGATAAAGAGAAAGGCCTCGTTTATTACTGAACGAGGCTTTTCTTGGTTAAATAAATTAGACTATCGAAGAAAAACGCGGCGACGGCCTTGTCTGTTGTGCGGGCGACATTTCTGCCTGTTTTGATTGTCTTATATGTGCTAAAGCGCACATAGCAAATAGTTTGTGAGGATTTATACTTGTGTGTTACAGTTAGCTCAGTTCCAGAGTTTCTAAAAAACTTATCGATATAGCGACATCGGGTCTTGCATAGCTAATGATCTCCTTGTGCCGTGCGTCACGCGAAGCGAGAGAACCAAAGGAGTCCCAATGTCCACATCAGCACCGACAGGTGTATTTTCATCCAATAACTTCATTCTTAATTCATTGAAGGGCGACGATCTCGAGCGTCTGCTGCCGTATCTCGAGCCCGTCGAGCTGCCGCAGGGCAAGATGCTCTATGATGTCGATGACCGGATCCGTTATCTTTACTTTCTAAATAACGGGATGATCTCGGTGGTCAATGTCGGCGGGGATGGTGTGCAGACCGAGGTCGGCGTCATCGGCCGCGAAGGCTTTAGCGGTGTCGAGGGGTTGCTTGGGGATGTCTCATCAATCAACAGGCAGATGATACAGCTGCCTGGCGACGGCTACCGAGCACGGATCGAACCTCTGCAGGACGAGATGCTCCGGGCGGGTGCGTTTCAGCAGATGACCCATAAATTAATGCGGGCGGGACTGGCCCAGATCGGCCAAACCTCTCTTTGCAACCGGCTGCACAAAAACGAAGAAAGGCTCGCAAAATGGCTGTTGATGTGTCACGACCGATTTGACGGCGATATGCTGCCGATCACGCATGAGTTCGCCGCGATCATGCTGGGAGCAAACCGAACATCCGTCACACAGGCCGCCGGACAACTGCAGGATAAAGGATTGATCACTTATTCACGAGGAAAGGTCCGAGTAACCGACCGCCCCGGTCTCGAAGCCTATAGCTGCGAATGTTATCGCAAAATCGCCGCCGAATACGCTCGTCTGACTGCTTGATCACTTCAGGGCGATGCCCTAAGTGGCTAATTTTCATTACCACTCACGACGGAAAGATTTAGGTGAATAAAGGCGCTCCGGCTCGCGGTTGGCGTAAATCGGATTTTCGCTTGGTCCGTGCTTAAGCTCGGAAACATCCAGGTCGCAGCCCATCACCCGAAAACCGTGCAATCCAAAAATCGCTTCTTCTGCTTCAGCACTTGACGCCATCCGTACAAAAGCCATCCCGGTCGGTAGTCCAGTTTTGCGGTCTAACATGACACTGGCCGACTCGACCGTGCCAAATTCGGCGAATAGCTTTTCTAAGTTTTGATCGTTAAAGTCACTCGAAAGATTTCTTACACACAATTTCATCCTATCCCCCTTTTTCTCTCTCAGTTAGACAAAAACCCAAAAAACGCGGAACTTGGCCAAAGTAAAAATACTTTGGTC
>JBGTII010000147.1:0-2364 GCA_041745735.1 Pyrinomonadaceae bacterium
TATAGGCGGCGATTTAGTAAGTAATTTACGGCTATCAACGGCGTTAGTCAAGCTCCGGCTGATTTTTTCAGAAGGGGGTTCAGACTAGTGGGTTCCGCTCGCATCAGACCCGCCCGTCTCGGCGAGAAGCTTGGCGAGGTACGTAGTCGACTCGGGTATAGCCAGCGCGAAATGGCGTTCTTTCTGTCGGATGATGAAGCTTCGATCTATCCACAGGACGTGCACAGATATGAGAAGAATGAGCGCGATCCGCCACTCGTTATCTTGCTCCGCTACGCTCGGCTGGCTCGTGTCGCCATGGAAGTTTTCGCCGACGACAAACTCGACCTACCCTGACCGGCCGGGAACTCGGTAATGAAATTCGTTGTGCGTTGTGAAACTTGATTGTTGGTACGTAAACAGGGCCCAGGGAGGAGGAACAAGTACGATCCTGCGGCCCTGCGTGGATGGGCGGGTATTGGGTTCCTCAAGAAGGCTATCCCGCTCCACCGCCACACCTGTCAATGTTTATATGTTGCCGGAACTTTAATGTAGGGCGAAGTTCCCGCGGCTATTTCTTTTCGGTACCGATCTTTAAGCTTTTTTGGATTGTCGACCACCCACGCTCTGCTTTTTCTGCTACTTTGTCGGGGCCGGATGAAATAAGCGAGAACCAGTCTTTTATCAAGCAGCGTCCAGTAGGCCTCGGCCCCTCCGGCCGTATCATCAAGAAAGAATTTCATTCTTAACCCTTCGGCCCGCTGGCCGCCGAGGTCAGTTGTCGCCGTCGACTGCACGACGTTTATCCCGGTTGCCTTATACTGGCCGACCAATTTTGCGACCCATGGCTCGACAACCTGCTTTTTCAGCTCGGCCATCGGCTCCTTTGATTCAGACCGTTTCACCAGCACGATCAGGAGGATCTGAGCATCCGCCGCTTTATTGGAGAGTGAATCTGCTGCGAATCCGCCCCCAACTGATCGGTTAATTCCCAGTCCGGTAAATACTCGAACACTACACCATTATTCGAATACTTCTTGGAAACCTGCCCGAATGACGCCGGGCTAAAACACATCATCAAAACCACGAGCAATATGGCCTTTTGCTTCACATCATTTTCCTTTCGCGCTTCGCCAGCGCGGAACATCCGCATATAGCACAACTTTTTCTCTCGACGCGTCCCAGGGTGCCATCGTAGCCCAACTATCAGAAGCGAATGGCCCCAGAAGAAGTGTTTAGACCCATCTGAGCCGTAGCGTATTACCTCTTACTTATATAGAGTGCAAAATCGATCCAAATCTACTTTAAACTGGGCGAAAAAGGGGGTATTGGTTGCAACTCTCAAGTTCCTATCGACGGGACGCTTTGCCCGGTCGGGTACGGATCGGAGTGTGCGGTGCTTACATTTTAAGACGAGCTTTTGCCCCTCCAAGGATTTGATCGAGGCATTGGTCAATCGCCCGCTGCGCCATGCGATATCAACTTCAAATCCCACGCGTGCGCGAAGGCCCTTCACGAAACTGTTACGACAATCGAAGATGTAATTGATACCCAAAAGATGAAAAATAATTTTCGGAGTTAATGCGTGAATTGAAGATAGATTGCTTTGGGAATCCGGCCCTGCATATACCGAAACGCGGCATCCATTCGAGATAGAAGCGGATCGATTGTGAAGCGTGATGTGGTTTCAATTAGAGGCCAGAACCTTGCATGAGTGAGGCGATAGATTTGGGAACTAAAGAAAACCTAAAGGATGATGTAAAGTTGGCGAGAACGGGGCGTTATTAAACAGGATGTACGTCCAGGCAGAAAATCATTTCTCCGTTTAACCGAATTTTTGCCGTGGACCAATTCTGCAGAGGCTTCTTAACTGTATATGGCACCAATCCTTCTCGCATTACGGCAATGGTCCGATACACTTCCCTTTTGGCAGCGGGCAGCTCTCGATCAGATCGTTTTGGGACGACCGTTCACCGACGAAGATCTTGATATTCTGGTGCAGTACGCCCTCGAAGACAAGAAACTACGCGATAAAACCACCGAAAGGCCTGAGCTAAAGCACCTCGCGGCCGAAATGGAAAAGTCAGCCCGCCCTGACAAAAAGGTGAGGCTGGTTTCGATTTCGGAACTCTCTAACGTAAACGCCTTGGCGGCAAACCAGAAACTCACTTTCAACGATCAGTTGACGGTAATATACGGGGACAATGGTTCGGGCAAGTCCGGATATGCCCGCCTCCTCGGGTGCGCAGGATTTACTCGCGGTGACAGCGAGGTCTTCCCGAACGTAATGGACCCTGCCGCCGCCGGTAAGCCGCAGACGGCAAAACTGGAAATCTCTGTTGACGATGAGACCCGCCTCATCGATTACACGGTCGGGGACGCATG
>JBGTII010000148.1:0-4669 GCA_041745735.1 Pyrinomonadaceae bacterium
CCCACGACCGTTCCAACGCCTAGCTCAGCTAGTTCTGCCTCAAATGGCAGGTTGATCGTTTCCCCGATCGCAGCTCGCATGGCGGCTGAGAATGCTATTGATCTCAAAACAATTGTGGGAACCGGCCCGAATGGCCGGATCATTAAACGCGATATCGAAGAGGCGTTAGCGGGTGGTGGACAGTCCGCACCGGCAAGCAACCAGCCGGCACGAACTTTTACGCCATCGACGGTTGTCGGAGCATCGGCTTATACCGACGAGACCACGTCGAAAATGCGGCAGATCATTGCCAGCCGTCTGGCCGAGTCGATCGGCCCGATCCCGACGTTTTATCTGACGGTCGAGATCGAGATGGACGCGTGTATGGAGCTTCGCAAATCAGTCAATGCTTCGGTCAGTGAGGACCAAAAGATCAGCCTGAACGACATCGTCGTCAAAGCCGCTGCGATGGCCCTCGTCAAGCATCCGTTTGCAAACTCGTCGTACCAGGATAAGAACATCCGTTTTTACCAACAGGCTGACATAGGCGTTGCGGTTGCCGTCGACGAAGGCTTGATCACGCCCGTTATTCGCGGTGCTAATCTGAAAGGATTTCTCGAGATCTCAGCCGAGATCAAAGATCTTGCCGCTAAGGCCAAGGCTAAAAAGCTGCAGCCCGAAGAATACTCAGGTGCGACATTTTCGATCTCCAATCTCGGAATGTTTGGCATTAAAGAATTTACGGCGATCATCAATCCGCCCGAGGCTGGCATTTTGGCGGTCGGCGGAGCGGCTCAGACTCCGGTCGTACGCGACGGTAAGGTCGTCGTCCGCAGCATGATGAACGTAACGATGTCCTGCGACCACCGCGTCATCGACGGTGCGACCGGTGCCAAGTTCCTGCAAACCTTTAAGCAAAATCTCGAACAACCCGCGATGATGCTGGCGTGAAGTGAGCATCTTGGAAACTGAAGAAAGATCGACCGCCCCATTTCTAGCGCTGATCCCGGCGCAGCTTTTATTCGGCTCACTCCCTGTTATCGGTAAGATCGTCCTCGCGGTCCTGCCGCCGATGGCGCTTGTCGGTATTCGGGTGGCGATAACTGCGGCGATCCTCTATGTTATCCAAGCATTTCGCGGACGAATATGGTTGAAAGAAAAGGGAGATTATTGGCGATTTGCGGCACTGAGTTTGTTCGGGGTTGTTTTTAACCAACTGTTTTTCATTGGCGGACTCTCGCTGACAACGGCATCGAATACATCTCTTTTGGCTGTAATGATACCTGTCTTTGCCCTCGCGGTAGGCTCGATCGCGGGCTTTGAAAAGCTGACGATGATAAAGATCATCGGCATCATTTTCGCAGCGGCGGGAGTGATTTTCCTGATCGATCCGCGAAAGGCGTCGTTCTCTTCGCAGACCACTATCGGAAATATTTTTATCATCATTAACTGTCTCGCATACGGCATCTATGTCGCGACTTCGAAAGGGGCGATAACGCGGAACGGTACATTTCGCTCAATGATGTGGGTGTTTATTTTTGCGAGTATAATCTGCATTCCGATCGGGGCATTTTCGCTTTCAACTATCGATCTCGCGGCTATCGATACTAATATTTGGCTGATCAGTGTCTACATCGCTGTCGGTGCGACAGCCGCTCCGTATTTGTTGAACGCATGGGCATTGTCAAAGGTAAACCCATCGACCGTTGCGGTTTTTGTTTATCTGCAGCCGCTGATCGGATTTGGGCTCGCGGTGATGTTTTTGGGCGAAAAGATCAGTCTTTCGTTTATCATTTCGGCCGCGTTGATATTTGCGGGTGTCTTTCTGGTGACGAAAAAGTTTATTCCCAGTGAGACTTGAGCCTTGCATTTTGCGTAAATTCAACATCTAATCACGCAATATGGCAACACAGATAAATCAGATCGACGATGCCGTTAACGGGCGCACGATCCTACGTGTCTCCGGTGAACTGCAACACGACGATGCCGTTTTACTCGAACGGATCGCTGTATCGATCTACGAAGAAACCGGAACGAGCGTCGTCATCGATCTAGCCGACATAGATCTTCTCGATAGCGAGGCCGCACCTATTCTAAAACGGCTCTCCGATACCGAAGGCTATGCGATCGAAGGTGTCGAAATTTTTCTACAATCAACGATCGATCAAGCCGAACGTCACGGAGCATGACCGCCGCACCTGACATTTTCCTAAAAACAATTTACATTAAAGGGAATGAAAACCCGGGAAATAGCCGAATTTCTTTCCGCCGAACTCGTCGGTGACGGTGATGTCGAGATCGAGCGCGTCGCCGCATTGGCGGCTGCGACCATTGGCGAGGTCGCATTTGCCGAAAAAGCTGATGTTGAAATATCTTCGTCGGCGGCCTGTTTGATAGTTCCGGCGAACTTTGCACTTCAAACTACTGCTCCGCAGATTCGGGTCAATGATCCAAAACTTGCCTTTGCTCGGATTGGAAAAAAACTCCACAGATACGAGCGACGTTATTTTGGCGCGGAGCACTCAATAATTGCAAAAAGTGCAGATGTCCGGACGGTCGAGATCGGTTCGTTTGTCACCATAGGCGAAAATTCTTTTATTGGCGAAGGCTGCGAGATCGGTGACGGTGTGCGGATCGGCAAAAACGTCATCATCAAAAAATTTACCGTTCTCCATCCGAATTGCGTAATCTACGACAATGTCCAGATCGGAAGCCACTGCGTCCTTCATGCCGGAACGGTTGTCGGAGCGGAAGGCTTTGGTTATGTTCGTGATGAAAAAGGAGAGTATCACCAATTTCCCCAGATCGGCAGCGTCGTTGTCGAGGACAATGTCGAGATCGGGGCCAACTCTTGCATTGACCGCGGGGCGTTAGGCGAAACGCGGATCGGCGAAGGGACGAAGATCGATAATCTCGTCCAGATCGCCCATAACGTACAGATCGGTAAGCGTGTCGTCATCGCGGCTCAAACCGGCATCTCGGGCAGCACTGTCATCGAAGATGACTGTGTGATCGGCGGACAGGTCGGGATGGGCGATCACGCCCGAGTTCAAAGCGGTGCAATAATCGGTTCGCAGGCCGGCGTCTTGCCGGGCAAGATCGTTCGCCCCGGCGTTTGGTGGGGCACTCCGATACAGCCGCTCAACGAATATAAACGCCAAAACGCACACGTAAAAGGCCTTGAACGTCTCAAGGCCGAGGTTAAAGAGCTTAAAAAGAAATTTGATTAGCCCACTATTTTGAGAATGGCATCGGCGGCACGTTTTGATGCTCCGCCGTGACCGAGTTTGTCAGCGGTCTCCTTTAGCCGGACACGCATTGATGCGTTCACATCCGGCAGCAGCAATCGGGTAATTTCATCCGCAAGCGTGTCGGCGGTAAAGCCATCATGGATCAGTTCCGTGGCAAGCCGTTCACCTGCGATCAGATTTATCAGTCCGTAATGCGGAACGTCGATGAAAGGTTCGAACAGTTTGTAATTGATCGTAGATGTCTTATAGACAACCACCAGCGGCGTACCGATAATGCCCGCTTCAAGCGTCGCCGTTCCACTGGTAACGGCCGCAGCATCGGACGCATTCAAGGCATCATAAGTCTCATTCTCAACCACAGTGATAGGAACTGGCGAACCCGCGACGATCTTATCGATAACGTTTCGGTGTTTTATAGACCCTATGGCTATGACGAATTGAGCATCACGGCGACCTGATGCGAGCTTTTCAGCGGCCGCGAGCATTACAGGCAGGATACGAGCGATCTCTTTATGACGGCTGCCGGGCAAAAAAGTGATGATCGTCTTTGCGGGATCGAGACTATGAGTAGAACAAAAGTGGTCTTTGGTTTGGTTTGCCCGCACCTCGCGGGCAAGTGGACTGCCGACATATTCGACGTGCATCACGCCATTTGCGGCATACCAATCTTTTTCGAACGGTAGGATGGTCAACATCAGATCGACATATTTCTTAACGGTGGCGATCCGATGTTTGCGCCAAGCCCAGAGCTGCGGCGAGATGTAATAAACGACCTTAATCCTCCGCTTTTTCAAATGCTTAGCAAGTTTGAGATTGAAATCGGGAAAATCGACGAGTATCGCTACATTTGGCTGTTTCTCGCCGGCTGCGGCCTTAAGTTTTTTCATCGTCCGCAGGAACATAGGCAAAGCTCGTCCGATCTCCGCCAAACCGACGATCGCAAGATCATCAGCCTCGACTGTAGAGACAACACCGGCTTCACGCATTCGAGGTCCGGCGGAGCCGAAAAATTCAAGATCACGGTCAGGCGAACTTTCCCGGATCGCACGAACGAGTTTTGCCGCGTGGCCGTCACCAGACGCCTCACCCGCTACGATCATAAACCTGAGTGGTTCCATTCTTTATACCTATAAAATCCCAATGTAAATGATATATTGGATATCAAAAATGACAACCCGAACGCATCGTTGGCGCATCAAAGCCGGTAGTTTTGAAATCGGATCTTGTTTTCATAGCCCAGATGGTTGCAGTAAGCTCCCGTAACGCATAGAATTCAGTGTTTGGGCTGATTTTTAGGAACAAGTTTTTTTTGCCTTAATAATATATTTTATCATCGGCATTTTTGGAGGATCTTTGTGAAGCTTCGCCTGATCATTATTTCTGTCATTATTTTTGCATTTGCGGCCGCCGGCTATGGCCAGATCGATTCGGTCATCGGC
>JBGTII010000149.1:0-10896 GCA_041745735.1 Pyrinomonadaceae bacterium
TGGTGTCGTGCTTTCGACCTGCGAACATCTGCTTTCGGCTTTGCGCGGTGCCGGGGTCGATAATTGCTTTATCGATCTGGATAATATCGAGATCCCGATCATGGATGGATCAAGCGAAGATTTTATCGCTTTGATCGAAAAGGCCGGTATCGCGGAGCAAAAAGCGGCTCGACGTGTGTTTCGCGTGTTGGAACGCGTTGAGTTTGAGCAGGGTGACCGCAAGATGTCGATCGAACCTTCGGAAAAGTTTGAGATCGATTGTGTGATCGATTTTCCGCATCCTTTTATCAACCGGCAAACTTATAGCTTCGTCTTCGAGAACGGCTCATTTGGCAAACAGATCGCATCGGCTCGCACTTTTGGCTTCACCCACGAGATCGACATGCTGCGTAAGGCAAATCTGGCACTTGGCGGCTCACTCGACAACGCGATTGTGCTAACCGCGGAGGGTATGCTCAACGAAACGCCTCTACGGTTTGCTGACGAATTCGTACGCCACAAGATACTGGATATTATAGGTGACCTTGCGCTTATTGGAATGCCGATCGAGGGGCGCGTTACCGCCGAAAAAAGCGGCCATAGCGTCCACGCATCACTAATGAGCAAACTCCTAAAAGCCGTACACGCCTGGGAGATCGTCGAAAGTACGACCTAACTCTTTTGGTCCGGTCCGGACCAGGTGGACCAGGATGGACCAAGGTGGAAAAGCTCTCTGATCAAGCCCCAAATTGTGTTAGATGATGGTCGAGGTGTTTGTAGAGCATGTTGCTCCATTGTGTTTTGTTCAGCACGCCAAATGAATGTGACTCTTTACCGTCAAACTCGGCTTCGCCGATCTCGGTAGTGCGATTGATGTATTTGATCAGGCGTGTGCGTTCGCGTTCAAACTCGCGTTCGTCGCTGATAATGAACTGAGGCCCGGTCGGACTGTTCTTTTTCGCCGGTTTTTCGCCAACCACAAATGGTGCGACGACGTATTTTAAGATCCAACTCATTGGGAATTTGGGTTTAGGATGTTTGTCGGGCTCGTAGATGCACTCGTACGCGACATTGCAATGTGCGAGCATGCGGGCAACGTCCATCTTGCCCCATTGACGTTGAGACTCAGGCGTCAATGTGTTTAGTCTGGCGATGATTACGTCGGAAACTTCTTTGGTGAAAATGTTTGGATATGGCATGTCGTTTTGCTCCTTCGTTGAATGTTACGCCCTTACTTCGTGCGGGCTTCTGCCACAGAACGCCGTGCGGCCTACTAACACTTATTTCTCCCAGTCGGGGGTGTGAAACGTCCCCTCTTTGTCGATCCTTTCATATGTGTGAGCACCGAAGTAATCACGTTGTGCTTGAATTAGATTTGCCGGCAGCCGTTCGGTGCGAAGTGCGTCGAAATACGCTAGGGCGGACGAAAAGCAAGCCGCAGGGATGCCGTTCTCATTAAATGCAACGACCGCTTTTCGCAGTGAACTGACGCGGGAATGGAGCAGTCTCGCAATATCTTTATCGAGCAGCATACTTTCGAGCGCCGGATTCGCTGCGTACGCTTTGCGAATCGATTCGAGTAGTTTAGAGCGAATGATACAGCCGCCGCGCCAGATGCGGGCGATCTCAGCGAGGTCCAGCCCATAATTATTTTCCACGGAAGCTTTTTGAAGCAGAGCCATACCTTGAGCATAAGTGAGGATAAAGGCGCAGAACAGTGCGTCCTCTAGTTCACCCGTAGAGGTCCGCGAACGGCTTTGATCGGAGCTGGCACTCATCTCTTCATATTCGGCGGCCACAATTGACCTAACCGCTTTCTGCGACGAGATCTGCCGCATTGTCACTGCCGCGTCGATGGTCGGGATCGGCACTCCGTGATCCATGGCTGCTTGCGAAGTCCATTTGCCGGTACCCTTTTGCCCGGCAGTGTCGAGGATCATCGAGACGCGCGGGTTGCCCGTTTCGGGATCGCTCTTTCGCAAAACCTCCGACGTGATCTCGACGAGGAACGAATTCAGATCGCCGCTGTTCCACTCAGTAAACGTGCGGTGCATCTCGGTGTTTGCCATTCGCGAAACCCTTTGCATAAAATCGTACGTCTCGGCGAGCAACTGCATCATGCCGTACTCGATCCCGTTGTGGACCATCTTGACGAAGTGCCCCGCCGAACCTGAGCCCATGTATGCAACGCACGGTTCGCCGTTGACTTTGGCGGAGACGGCTTGGAGCGTAGTTTCGATGCGGTCGTAAAAATCGCGGCGGCCTCCGGGCATAATGCTGGCACCGTGACGGGCACCTTCTTCGCCGCCGCTGACGCCGATGCCCATGAAACCAACGCCTTTGGCTTCGAGATCAGCGATGCGGCGGTCGGTGTCGGCAAAATGCGAGTTGCCACCGTCGATAATGAGGTCGTCTTTCTGAAGGTGCGGCAAAAGTTCGGCGATCACGCCGTCGACGATTCCGCCCGCAGGCACGAGCAGCATGATGTTGCGTGGAGATTCGAGTTTGGAGAGGAAATCGGCGAGATCGTTGCCCACGTCGAGAGGCATGTCCTTACCTTCTTGCAGTAAAAGGTTACGCTTATCCGCGTCGAGGTCATAACCAACACCGCTGATACCGTGCTCCGCGATATTCAGCAGAAAATTGCGGCCCATTGTCCCAAGGCCGATCATTCCAAAGTGTGCCTTTGTCATTGTCATTAATGTCCCAGTTGTTTGATAAAGCCAGTCTTAAGATTCCTTTCGATCTCAGCGTGTAACGGAGTATCACTCGTAGCCCTGATGACCTTGTTCCCACATTTGCCGCAGAGCAAATAAATTATCAGAACACCGTGATCTCGAAAAATAAAGGAATTCAACGAAATTGCATCTTTTCCCTTATATTTCATTGAGCCGATAGTCTTGCCACAGCCGGGACAGTCGTCCCCATCATAGAACCAGCGTCCCTTTATTGCCGACCCAAAACGCATCTGCGCCTGAGCGTAAAGCATATCCATCATTTCCTGAATTTCTTTGTTTGGCATCGTAAATCCATCGACCTCTCGACTGACTAAACTTGCCCCTTCTGCGCAGGGATAATAAACTGCGTTTACGCTATGTTATCACTACAAGACTCTATTCGTCCGACCACTTTTATTCGTTCGTCAAAACTGTGCGACCACCTCGGCCTCGACGTAACGATTGCGACCGAGACTTTCCAACACACCGGTAGCTTTAAGTTTCGTGCCGCATACAACGTCGTACTCAATGTGCCGAATGATGAGCTTATCGGAGTTTCATCGGGCAATTTTGGTCAGGCTCTGGCTTACAGTGCAAAGTTGCTCGGCAAAAAATGTACGGTGATCATGCCACATAATTCGGCTCAGGTTAAGGTCGATGCCGTTCTTTCGTATGGGGCCGACGCCGATCTGATCGACGTTAATGTCATCAGCCGTGCAGATCGCTTAAAACAACTCGCCGACGAGAGGCCTGACGCTTATCTTGCCAGTGCGTATGATGATCAGTGGGTTATTGACGGCAACTCGACGTTCGGAGATGAGATCGCCGAACACGACTTTGATGTCGTCATCGTACCGATCGGCGGTGGCGGTTTAATCTCAGGCACTATCCAAAGTTTTGCTCGCAATGCCTGTAAAACGGAAATAATCGGAGCAGAACCATTACTCGCGAATGATGCGGCAAGATCGTTACAGGCAGGACGCCTGATCGCTAACGAGACGGAACCGCAGACGATTGCTGACGGCACACGTACGCTTTCTCTCGGCAATCTCAATTGGCCGGTCATTAAAGACGGTTTGAAAGAAATAATAGCGGTGCCGGAAGAAAAGATCGTCGAGGCACTAAAACTTTATTTTGGCTTTGCAAATCTCAAATGCGAACCGACCGGAGCTTTGAGTCTTGGAGCTATCTTGGTTGATAAAGAGCGGTTTCGAGAAAAGGGGATATGTCTCGTTGTCAGCGGTGGGAATGTAGATGCCACAGTTTACGCTCAACTCTTGTCAGAACCCGCTGCGTAAGCGGCGGGTCAGTAAGATTCACCGGATTCTAGACGGGGAAACTGGCCGCCCGCTGACGCAGGCGGTTCTGGCTAAACCTTTCCGATCTCTTCAACAAACGTTACGCGATTGATCTCATGAAGCGTGGACATTCCCAGAAACACTTTCTTAACTGCAGATTCGCGCAGAGATGATAAGCCTTCCCTTTCAGCCTGACGACGGATCTCGGAGCCGGGTCGGCGTTCAATGATCATTTCGCGGATGGTGTCAGACATATCGAGCAGTTCGTGGATGGCGGTTCGTCCGCGATAACCAGTGTGGTTACAGGCGTCGCAGCCGACGCTGCGGTAAAACACTTGATCGGCAGGAACGGAATCCACGGTCATTCCCGACTCGGTCAGCTCCTCTTCGGTTGGTGTGTAAGCACGTTTACACGTCGGACAGAGCAGACGGACGAGTCGCTGCGCTAGAACGCAGTTAAGCGACGATACAAAGTTATACGGCTCAACGCCCATATTCAAAAACCGGCCGATGACGTCAATAACGTTGTTAGCGTGGACCGTTGTGAACACAAGGTGTCCCGTGAGCGCCGATTGGATAGCGATCTGTGCGGTCTCTTCGTCACGAATTTCACCGACCATGATCTTGTCGGGGTCATGACGCAATATCGACCGCAGCCCGCGGGCAAATGTCAGCCCCTTTTTCTCATTCACTGGGATCTGTACGATGCCATGGAGTTGATACTCGACCGGGTCTTCGATAGTGATGATCTTGTCTTCTTCGTTGCGGATCTCGTTCAGCGCCGCGTAAAGCGTCGTCGTTTTACCCGAACCCGTCGGCCCGGTTACCAGGACCATCCCATAAGGTTCTTTGATATACATGCGAAAACGCGACACGTCGTCTGGATCAAAACCGACCACATCGAGATCTAGGTTCTTAAACTCCTCGTTGATCTGCTCTTTGTCGAGGATACGGATGACGGCATCCTCTCCGAATACGGTCGGCATTATTGACACACGAAAATCGACCGTTCGGCCCTTGTAACGCACCCGAAAACGTCCGTCCTGCGGGATGCGGCGCTCAGCAATGTCGAGTTCGGACATGACCTTGATACGCGAGATCAGTTGTTGATGAAAGACGATGTCGATCGGATCGACCTTGGCGTACAACGCTCCGTCAATTCGAAATTTGACCTGCACATCGCGTTCGCGGGTTTCGATATGAATATCCGACGAACGCGATTCCATTGCGTTGTAGAGAATGGTATCGACCAGCTTGATGATCGGGGCAATATCGCTATCGGACGCGAGACGGTCGAGATCGAGCACCTCTTCGCCCTGCTCGGTCTCTTTCACCAGCGAGATCTTAAAAGTGGATGCGGCCTCTGCCAGCACACGCTGCGTCGAATCACCTTTACGCAACACGACGTCGATCGCACCGGCGGTCGCAACATATGGCACGATACGGACGTTCAAAACGTTTTCGAGTTCGTCAAGCCGCTCTAGATTTGACGGATCTGCCATCGCCGCATGTAGGTTGTTGCCCTCGCGGCGGAGCGGTACGAATTGATTGCGAAGCATCAGATCGACGGGCAGCTTTGCAAGCTCCTCGATATCGACGGGCGATGGCTGTTCAGGGGGCAGGAGATCAATGAACGGCAGGCGGTAGCGTGACGCCAACGCCTTAGCCTCGGTGACCTCAGGCGGCTGTTTGTCGAGAAAATCAGCAACATCGATCGTCGGAGCCGATGGGTTGCTGACCTCAGTTTCTGTTTGTATTTGTTCGCTCATTTACTATTTACGTCCCCCGGTAGGGCCGGACGAGATCATCTGGATGATCGGCAGATATATTGCCAAAAGGATGGTGACTACGACAGCGGCCATAAAGAGTAAGATCAGCGGTTCGAGAAGCGTTGTTAATTGTTCAAGCCTTACCTCGGACTCTGAATCGTAGAAATTCGCGACCTCGTCCAGCATTTCCCTCAGGCTGCCTGACCGTTCACCGATACCGACCATGTCGAGGGCGAGCTCAGGAAGCCAATTGGCCTTCTCGAGAGCCTCAGTAAAGCCAAGCCCCTCCCGGATCATTGGTAAAACGCTCTGACTGCGGCGGCGGAGTTCTAGATTGTTTATAGACTGAGATGATATCTCCCAAGAATCCGGAACGGTTATTCCGCCCGATAAAAGTGTGGACATCGACCGCGCGAGTTGGGCCGTGCCCATGTTGCGGATCAATTGTCCGGCGATAGGGATACGCAATAAAAACTTGTGCAGCAACAGTTTGCCGCCCGCAGTCCGAAGCCAGACGTACATCGCCAGACCGACAACGATCAACAGCGGCAGAAGCCAGACGACATTTCCCGAGATAAAATTTGAAACCGAAAGCACGACGACCGTGACTGTCGGCAACCCGCGATTTGCACTCAGACTCTTAAACAAATCGGACATCCGCGGGACAATGTAGAGCGAAAGGAACGCTACCATCATCGTTGCCGCTAAAAGCAAAAACGCGGGATAGGCCAAGGCTCCGCGTAATTTCCGCGAGATACCGACGCTCCGTTTCAGATATGTGACAAAACGGGCAAGCACGTCGTCCAAAGCGCCGCTTCGCTCGCCGGCAAGGATCGATGCAGTGTAGATGCGCGGGAAAATTCCCTGTGCTTCAAATGCTTCGGAAAGGGGAATACCGCTTTTGATCTTTTCCTCGACGTCCGCGAGCACAATGCGTAGGTTGCCCGAAGCTGATCGCGTTTTCAGAAGATTGATCGACTGCAAAACCGGGATACCCGCTTTCAGGAGTGCCGAAAGCTGTTGGTTGAATAAGAGAAAGTCAGCCTGTTTTACCTTGCCTTTCTTACTGCCGCCCGACAGCATAGCCGAGAGCCCTTCGTTGGAGCTTGCAACCGCAAAAACGCGAAACCCCTCGCTCTCGAGGCGCGTCCGTGCTTCGCTGGCGGCTGTTGCCTCAACGATGCGTGTAACGATCTCTCCCGACGGTGTTCCAAGTCGGCAAATAAATTCGGTCATAAACTTAGCGAGCGGGGCGTGAAACTCACCGAATTATATCACGCAAAACAGCCACAAATGTTGCACACGGCGAATCTAATTATTTTGCTGCCGCGAAAACAACTATTAGGGTAAATACATCATCATAAAATTATCTTGTTATAGGTGTACTCGTACAATAGAATTTAGTAGATCCACTCGTACAATAGAATTTAGTAGATCCACTGGGAGTATTATGGCTGTTTTGAAGTTTGTTAGCTTCAGCCCGATAGGCGATTTGAAAAGAGTTCTTATGTTGGCCGTTGTTGTCCTTGCAACGTGCGCGTGTATCTTCGCTCAGGACCCGACCCCAACACCGCCTCTACCCGATGACCCAAATGGTCCCGTCCGCATCAAAACCGATCTCGTGACATTGACGCTTACTGTTACCGATCTCTACGGCCGTTACGTTTCCGGCCTGACAAAAGGTGCGTTTACGGTGATCGATAATAATAAAGAGCAAGAGGTCACCTTTTTTAGCGACAGTGACGCTCCGGTTTCGGTTGGTGTTCTGTTTGATATTTCGGGGTCGATGAATGGGGAAAAGATCTTAAAGGCAAAAAAAGCACTATCTCGTTTTATCGCAACCAGCCACCCTTCGGACGAGTATTTTCTAATTGCTTTCAACAATCGCGCGCAGCTTTTACTTGACCGCACCCGCGACGGCGATGCGGTATTGCAAAAACTTACGCTTGTAAAGCCCAAACACGACACAGCTTTATATGATGCCGTTTATCTGGGCGTCGAACGTGTCACTCGGGGCAGTCACAACAAACGAGCGCTCCTTATTATCAGTGACGGACAGGACAATGCCTCGCGTTATAACTTTGGCGAAGTACGTCGTCTCCTCAGGGAATCTGATGTTGTCACATACTCCGTCGGGATCATGGGCGGCAACGATTCGTCGAGCTCGACCGGTATGCAGGGACAGGCCTTTCTCGATGAGATCAGCTCGGTAACGGGCGGCAAAGCTTTTTATCCGCAAACAGACGTGGAGATGGACGAAATTTTCGAACGTATTGCCCTCGAACTCCGCAACCAATATTCGATCGGTTACATCCCAAAAGACTTCCAGCCGGACGGAAAATGGCGTAAAGTAAAAGTTAAGGTCAACCCCCCAAGGGGTTTGCCGCGTCTAAGTGTTCGAGGACGTGAAGGCTATTACGCATCGCCAAATCCTAATTATCGCTAGAGAGCAATCGAAAATGAAAAGAAGTCTATATCTGCTAACTTTATTGTTCGTGGGAGCACTCTTAGTGTCCGCGTGGTTCACCAAACCCGTCGCATATGCCGCAGGCGTTGATCCGCCGGCAACCCCGACTCCCGCTCCCGTTCCTGCTGCGACGTCAGTCGTTGTTCCGACACCCAAACCGACCGAAACACCGGATGAGATCATCAAGATCGATACCGAGCTTGTTAATCTCTCTGTACGCGTGGTTGACCGCAACAATCGTCCTATCAATAACTTGCAGCAAAACGAGTTTAAGATTTTCGAGGATGGCGTGGACCAGCAGATCGATTTCTTTTCAAAGTCGGATGTTCCGACGAATTACGGCTTGGTGATCGATAATTCCGGTTCGATGCGCCAATTGCTCGAAAAGGTTATTGAGGCGGGTAAGATACTCATCGACACAAATCGACCCGCTGATGAGACTATGATCATCAGGTTTGTAAGCAAGGACAAGATCGAGATCCAGCAGCAGTTTACGCCTAACAAAGCAGATCTAAAGGATGCTCTGGAGAACATGTATATCGAGGGTGGACAGACGGCGATCATCGACGCCACCTATCTTGCGGTCGAAAATATAGACGAATACGAAAAGTCGCAAAAACCTTCGGACCGAAAGCGTCGTGCCCTGATCCTCGTGTCTGATGGCGAGGACCGGAACAGCTTTTACACCGAAAAGCAGTTGTTCGAGCTTCTTCGTGAATCGGAAGTCCAGATTTATGTCATCGGATTTATTAGTGAACTGAGCAAAGAAGGCGGTTTTGTCAGCAAAAGTCCGCAGGACAAAGCAAAGGCGTTCCTCGAAAGGATAGCTTCGCAAACAGGCGGAAAGGCATATTTTCCGACAAGCGGAGCCGAGCTACCAAATCTTGCACGCGAGATATCAAACGAGTTGAGAACGCAGTATTCGATCGGCTACATACCATCAAATGATAAGCGAGACGGTACCTATCGCAATATCAAGGTTGTGGTCAATGACGGGCCGAAACAAGAGAAACGGATCGCTATATCTCGAGCCGGACGGGTCGCAGACGGCGGAGTTACTCCTCAGAGACCGCCCACGAAGAACTAACCATTATTAAAAAGCAAGTAAAAAAGCGTCCGCCGATATCAATCGACGGGCGCTTTTATTTTGAGTCTAAACCCTGATCATTCCGGAACCGATCCCGAGATCTTTTTCCGGGTGGTCTCACCGGTTCGGAGAACAGGAATGCCCTCATCGACCTCGTCGTGCGGACTCGGGATTATATGAGTTGCCGTGACGGTTCCGATTCTACGTGCGGCCGCAGCCCCGGCATCGACCGCCGCCTTTACCGCACCGACCTCACCGCGAACGATCGCCGTGACAAGTCCGGCGTCGATCCGTTCGTACCCGACGAGCTGAACGTTTGCGGCTTTGACCATCGCATCCGCGGCCTCGATCATCGCGACCAAACCAAAACATTCGACCATTCCTAGAGCTTGCATATAATTCCCCGCTGACTATTTAGAGTAATCGTGTTTCTTACGTCGCGCAAGCGACCAACCGCAGCGATCAACTCAACGCCTTATTTCCAAAAGACCGTTAAGAAAACGGCGGCTGCAACCGCAACCGCGATCAATACGGCGACCAAAAAGGTCAATCTGAAATCTCCGCCCGGTTCCCACACATACTCGTTTGACTTTCGCTGACTGACCCGCGCCTTACGGCGTTCTTCTGCGGCACGTGAAAGCTTTTCCTCGTCGGACGCTTTAGCATCAGGTTTCGCCTTTACCGCTACCTCGGATCTGTCACCGTTAGATGACGGGTCGTCTTTCGGAGCAGCCGAAACCTTTCCGCCGCAGTTGTAGCAAAAAAAAGTATTCTCGCGGACTTCGACGCCGCATTTCCCACAGACCTCTTTTTCCAGTACAACTCCCGCCATTACTTAAATGCTTGCAAACACCTCTTTCTCCTCACCCAGATCACGCGCCGACGGAGTGAGGATCGTCTTTTTTGAAATATAGATCTTCTCACCGCTTTCGATCGCCTGTCGGACATCGTCCTCACTGACAAAATCGACAGTTTTGATCGGCACGGGCTTTTGAACAGCATTTTCAGGCGTTACTTCGTGCACGATCGTCTTGATCTCAGCCGCCGGCTCAGCTCTTACCGGTTCCGGTGTGACAGCCAGCTTCTGTTTCAAAAAACTATCGACGATCGCTGCGATATCTTCGCGTTTAGGGGCAGTCCGGGCGACTTTAGCCACATTGACCGCTGAGGCCTGCCGACCGCTGACTGCTGTTCGCTGACTGCTCACAGGCTTCGTCTCAAAAGCCACCCGCTTGATGTCCATCAGATGATGCGGTGAGATATTGTCTGAGGTGACGTTGCCGCCCCACGAACCGCAGCCAAGTGTCATTGAAGGGGCAAGATCAGTTGAAAATCCGATCGCTCCGTGCGTCGTCGGTGAATTGATGATCACGCGAGAAGCAGGCATCAATTCTCCAAATCTTATCGCAGCCGCACGGTCCTGGGTATGCATTCCGGAGGTGTGGCCCATGCCGCCGAACTGTAGGATCTCATTGCAGCGTGCGGCTCCTTGATCCGCACCATCAGCCACGAAGAATGCCAGCGTGGGTGAAAGCTTTTCGATTGACCAAGGGTAATCACGCCCGACACCTCCACAATC
>JBGTII010000150.1:0-5966 GCA_041745735.1 Pyrinomonadaceae bacterium
TGAGGTCGTTGTAAAACACCCGACCGATCGCGATTCGATCATGTTCCCCGACACGCGAACGACATTTGGGGTTGTCGAGATGACGACCGGCTGCGGCCGCCGCTGCAAATTCTGCGTGCCCGATCTTAATCCGCAGATCGATCTCCCAAAAGATAAGATCATGGGAGCAGTGCTTGCTAATGTTCGCGAGGGGAACAAACAGATCAGCTTGGCGACAGAGGATATGTTCATCTGGGGACAGGTACACACGGACATACCATTCTATTTCCCAAACCGCGAAGCTTTGCTTGACCTGTACGGCTCGATCGTTGATACTCCAGGCGTCGAGCAGCACGTGCTCAGCCACGCGACCATAGCTCCGGCAGTCGTCGATCCGATCCTGATCAAAAAGCTCTCGGAACAGCTTTTGCCGAAAAGTCCCATCCATTTTCCGTATCTGAGTACCCATCCCGAGAAAAAGGCGCTTGCCCCGCTTATCGGTCTTGAGACCGGTTCGATCAAGATGGCGAAAAAAGTCATGGCGAGTAAGGGAGTGCCGTTCTCTATCGACCATTGGCAGAGCGTTGTGCTCGAAGGCCTCAGGGTTATGAACGAGAACAACTGGTTCCCGGCAATGACGCTGATCGTCGGCAACCCTGACGAGACCGACGAGGATAACATGGCGACGCTCGACCTCGTTTACGAGATGGAACGCCGCGGGTTGTTCGCATTTCTCATCCCGTCGATCTTTACTCCGCTCCATGACACGCGTATGGAGATGGAGAAAGGCGTTACCCAGACACGCGAGCTGACACCGCTGCAATGGCAATTGATGATGAAATGCTGGAAGATGAACCTGCGCCCCGGTCAATATAGCTGGTGGGGGCCGACCGCATGGCGGCTTGGTTCGATAGGCATTTGGCTCTATAAGCTGCGTAAGCTCAATGGCCCGAACTTCACCTATCCGCTGATGATGTTCGCCGGGCTGCTGTCCGAAAAACGGCTTGCAAAAATGGGCAAGATCTATGGCGGGAAACCGATCGAGATCAAGACCCGGGCCGAGCTGCTCGCAACGCTCAAGCCTAATATGCTCAAGCATTTGCGTGAAGACTGCGGCGATCTGCCTGAGGAAGAATTGGCAAGACGTGCCGCCGCCAAGGCTGCTCCGGCCGCCGAAGCAGCAACCGTTTAGTACACACATAGTAATGACCGAGCCGGCCTCGAATTACGTCTCGCTTGACCTCGCAGCCAAAATGCGAAAACAAGCGATACGGGTTTGGATGGCCGGTTTTGTCGTTGTTGCGGTCTGGGTTTTGCTAACCGTTGCCGCGCCGCTCGCAAAAGCAAGCGGCTTCGACGCGGTCTCATCGCCGCTCTACAATTTCTTTGGCTACATCTGCCACCAGATATCGGACCGCTCGTTTCACGTCAATGGCGAACAGTTCGCAGTCTGTTCGCGCTGTTTCGGGGTGTATTTTGGATTGTTCTTCGGTTTTGCGATCTACCCTTTGTGGCGAAATATCGATGAGATCGAGCCTTTGCGGCGTGTCTGGCTATTTCTCTCGCTCATTCCTATCGGCATTGACTGGTCGCTGACCGTGTTTGGCATTTGGGAAAACACGCAGCTTTCACGCTTCATAACCGGCCTTATCCTCGGCGTCGCGTGTGCGACATTTATCGTCCCCGCCATTGTCGAGATCACGCGAAATCTCACTCGAAGAAAATTCGCCACAGATGAACACAGATGACACTGATCTTAGTAGCGTCCTATCCATCCAATCTGTTCTATCGGCGGCAAATTGCTTTTTCGAACTTTTATTGACTCGGTTTCGTAAAAAGAGCAAGATTGAAAAACACATGAGTTTTACTAGAGAATCTGCCGCCGAGCTTGCAAAAACCGACCTCGCCAAACGTTTAAATATTGAGGCGGCCGGCATAGAGGTCGTTGAAATCGCCGACAAAGATTTCCCCGATATGTCGCTCGGGGCGGCCGTCGATGGTGAGATGTCGGCACAGTTGATCTCAAGCGGATGGCAGATAAAACTGTCGGCGGACGGCGAAAATTACGAATATCGCGCCGATAAATATCAGTTGCGGCTACACAACTTCAAGGGTGAGAATTACGTCATACAGTCATAGATCGAGGTTTTTTCTATGAATCGCAATAATATCTGGATACACATCGGCATCGCCGTGGTTTTGATCACGATGGCCGCAGTTTTGGGGCAGATCGGCCGCTGGAAAGAGTCTCTGCATGACCGCTCGGATGCTGTTCAAAAGCGCGTCGAAACTATCAAAGCTGAACAAATCGGTGCTAATAACGGACCTGAGGTACTTGTGCGGTTCAAATCCGGCGTCAGTCTTTCGCAGATCAGGTCGATAGCGACGGCCAACAACGATGCTCTCGCAGACGAGATCGAATCTGTCCGCGGACTCACGGTCATCGACGATCTTGATAACGCCGATGCACAGTCGGTCGCCGACCAAAACGCAGCAATGAGCGACACTGTTGCGTATGCTGAGGTCAATTACCGCATCAAGCTTGATGATCCGATCCAAAAAGACGCGGTTAAAGACGGTGTGTATCGCGAAACGACAGCCGAAATGCCAAACGATCCTCTGTTCGGCGATCAATGGGCTCTCAATAACCTCGGCCAAGACGGCGGCACTCAGCGGGCTGACATCGATGCTCTTGAAGCCTGGACAAAAACCAAGGGTAGCGACGAGGTCGTAGTTGCAGTGCTCGACAGCGGAGTTGATTTTACGCATGTCGATCTCAAGGGAAATATGTGGACGCGTTCGGCAAATGTACCAGCTTACACCGACGACGAACTTGGCACATTTAACGATATCAACGGTTACAACGGCACCGACAAGATCGCCGATCCGATGGACGACAACGGCCACGGCACGCATTGTGCGGGCATCATCGGTGCCGAGGGCGATAATGGCGAAGGCATCACGGGCATCAACCAAAAGGTCAAAATAATGCCGCTCAAGTTTTTAGGACGCGGCGGGTTCGGTTCCACCAACGATGCGATCGAAGCGATCAACTACGCTATCGACCGTAAAAAGAACGGCGTCAATGTTCGAATAATTAGCGCAAGCTGGGGCTCAACGTCAAAGTCAAAAGCGCTTGAGGAAACGATCCGTGCGGCCGGTGACGCGGGCATCTTGTTTATCGCCGCTGCGGGAAATGACGGTTCGAACAACGACAGCCGTCCGCATTATCCTTCGAACTACGATCTGCCAAACGTCATCAGCGTCGCGGCTCTCGACCGCAATGATCGGCTTGCGGGCTTTTCAAACTTTGGCATCAAAACAGTCCACATCGCCGCTCCGGGCAAAGACATTCTCTCGACGTGGCTAAATGGTGCGTATCGCGAGGCTTCTGGTACGTCGATGGCGACGCCGTATGTATCCGGTGTTGCAGCACTCATCATCGCCAGTGAGCCAAATATAACGATGGCAAAACTGCGTGAGCGTTTGCTCTCGACCGCCGACAAGATCGACTCGCTCGACGGCAAGGTCGCGACCGGTGGACGTATCTGTGCGGCAAATGCCATTGCCGGCAAGGTGTTGAACCATCTGCAACATTAGACTAACGATTTGGGACAATTCTCCGAAATCGGGCGTCCTGATGCTCAAATAGCAAAAAAATAACTTTACCGTAAAGCCCTGTGTATACAGGGCTTTCGCATTTTGCACTCCCCTTGCCGCCGAATGGCACGCTCTTTGCCATAAATGCCGTGAGCAATGGCCAAATCATTGCCCAAGTATTATGAAAAGGGAGACAACAATGAACAAGATCAAAAGTTTAATGACAATTTCGGCACTATCGTTGGTGGTGTTAATCTTGCCGGCCATCGCTTCGGCTCAATACGGCGGTTACGGTAATGGCGGTTATAACAACGGCCAATATGGCAATAATTACAACATTCGCTCGACGGTCCGAGACCTCAAAGATCGCAGCAAAGATTTAAAAAAAGAGATTGAGCGTCTTGACGACCGCAGAAATAACGGCGGTTGGAACAATGGCGGCTATGGCAACAACAATGGCGGCTGGAATAATGGGGGATACGGCAACGGCGGCTACGGTAACGGTGGTTACAACAACAACGTTGACGTTCGCTCGTTGAAAAATCTTGCTGACCAGTTTCGCAAAGCGGCTGACAAGCTTGAGGACAAATATGATGACGGCCGTGATCAGTACAAGAGCTCAAATGAGGCTCGTCGTGTGCTCGAACTCGGGTCGCAATTAGGCCGCGAGATCCGACGTAGCCGTCTGAATGGTTATCTTCAAAACTGGATCCCGATCAACAACGATCTACGGATCGTGGCTAATGCATATAATCATAACGGCGGACGCGGTAATGGCAACGGCGGTTGGGGTAATGGTCGCGGCAACGGCAACGGCAACGGTATGCCGAGCTGGTGGCCCTTCTAACCAAGCCCAATTTCACCTCTCTTCTTTATGCCCGCGTCATCTGACGCGGGCTTTTTTGTTATAGTCAGAGCATGGCCGGAACGCTGTATCTAGTTGCGACACCGATCGGTAATCTACAGGACGTGACGTATCGTGCTCTCGAAGTGTTGCGCACCGTCGATCTAATCGCCTGCGAAGACACCCGCCACACGATCAAGCTGCTCAATCATTTTCGCATCTCAAACCGTCTCATCAGCTATCATGAACACAACGAACTCGAACGCGCCGAAGAACTCGCCGACCGTCTGGTCGCCGGAGCCTCGATCGCAATCGTGTCGGACGCCGGAACGCCGGGAATTTGCGACCCGGCGTTTCGCATCGTGCAGCGTGCGATCGAGGTTGGTGCGGCGGTCATTCCGATACCGGGAGCGGTTGCGTTTGTTAATGCTGTCGTCGCATCAGGCATCTCGACCGACTCAATTTTCTTTGGCGGATTCCTACCCTCAAAAAAAGGCGACCGCCGCAAACGGCTCGAAGAGTTACGCGACATCCCGGCGACGCTTGTCCTGTACGAGACACCGCATCGTATCGCCAAATCTTTGGTCGATTGTGCTGAGATTCTCGGGATTCGTCGTGCGGCTGCCGTCAGGGAACTGACCAAACTGCATGAAGAGATCATTCGAGGAAGTTTGCCGGAACTCGCCGTTAGGTTCGCGACTCAAACGGTAAAAGGCGAGATCGTGGTCGTGATAGATCGAGCAGCATTAAACCTCGCGAAGCATGAAGCTCCAACCCCAAGGTCCATCTCAAAACGTGTTAAAGAATTGGAAAAAGACGGTGTTGACTCAAAAACAGCACTCAAGAAGGCGGCGAAAGAATCTGGATTGAGTAAGTCAGAGGCCTATCGGATACTTGAACTCTCAAAATAACAAAATGCAGAAGCCCCTGCGTAAGGGCGTAACCTCCAAGTTGGGTGTTACGTCCTTACTTACGTGCGGGCTTCCGCAATGACTATCTTGCCGAAAGCTCCGGCGGTAACTGCTTATCAATTTTTGGCCGTTCTTTGAGGTCGGCCAGTTTTAGTAGCGTGACCATGATCGTCCGCGTGACCTTTTCCATTCTGACGTAGTCGATCTTGTCCGCATGATCGCCTGCACCGTGATAATCGATGTGGACGCCGTCAAACCAAAATGCGACCGGAATGCCGTTGACCGCATAATTAAAGTGGTCCGAGCGGAAAAAGAAACGGTTCGTGTCCTTAGGGTCGTCGTACCGCGTGTCGTAGGTCATATTGAGATAGCCCTTGTTTGAGCCGTCGACAACGCTGCCCAGCGTCGAACTCATCATGTCCTTGCCGATGACATAGATCGTATTTTCGTCCGTCAGGTCCTTGTCCCGCGGCTCCGTATTGCCCGCCTTTCGGCTGCGGCCGATCATGTCGATATTGAGTTGGGCGACAACCTGTTTGATATCAACGGTAGGAAACTTGTTGAAATATTCACTGCCCCAAAGCCCTTTTTCTTCTCCTGCGTGCCATACGAAAAGGATCGAGCGTTTTGGG
>JBGTII010000151.1:0-3491 GCA_041745735.1 Pyrinomonadaceae bacterium
GGCTGCTCGAATATGAAAAATTCAAGAGTGCGGCCGGTATGCTTCACGAACGTTCGACAATCGAATCTGCCATTTTCCCCCGCGGCCCCATCGAATCGGACGAAAATAACGCCGAGATCGACGCGTCGGTCTTTGACCTGCTGACGGTTTTTCAAAAGATCGTTGCCCGTCACGTTGACGAGGTCAAAATGGAGATCCAACGCGAAGAGATCTCGCTCGCCGACATGATAAAAAATCTCAAAGCGAGAATTTTCGAGTTCGGCGAGGTCAATCTTTTAGAGTTTTTCGAAGAGATGCATTCTCGTCGCGAACTGGTCACTGCATTCATCGCCGTGCTCGAGATCGTCCGTGCCGAGACGGTGAAATTGCTGCAAAACAAAACATTTGGCGATATTATTTTGAGGAAAGTTTAGCCACAGATATACACGGATAGACACAGATTTAGGCAATTCTTATCTGTGTTCATCTGTGTTAATCTGTGGATATTTTATGGAAGAGGCTGTTGAACAAAAGGTTGTGCGTTCCCCCGCGGAGCTTGTCGCGATCGTCGAGGCACTGATATTTGTCGCCGACGAGCCGGTCTCGACGCGCGTGCTTGCCGAGGTCTTAGAAGAGGAAAAAGACAGTATCCAGGCCGCCATCGAGCAGCTCCAGTCGGAATATGTGGGCCGCGACAGCGGCTTGCAGATCCGCGAGATCGCCGGCGGTTGGCAATTGGGAACGCGTACGGAGTATCACGAAGAAGTTCGTAAATTCCTCAAAACCCGCCCTAATGCAAAGCTTTCGCTCGCGTCTCTAGAGACGTTATCCGTCATCGCTTACAAACAGCCGGTGACCGTACCCGAGATACTTGAGATCCGCGGCGTCCAATCCGCCTCAGCGATCAAAACCTTACTCGACCGACGCCTGATCGTCGCCAAAGGCCGCAAAGAAACCGTCGGCCGCCCGATGCAATACGGCACGTCAAAGGATTTCCTCGTTCAGTTTGGCTTAAAAGATCTAACCGAACTTCCCTCGATCGAAGATTTCGAAGATTTAGTACAATAGCCACAGAGCACACAGAGAGCACTGAGCAATTACCTCGGTATTCTCTGTGAACTCTGTGGCAAAAATATGCAAGAAAGATTACAAAAACTTATCGCCCAAGCCGGTCTTGCCTCGCGGCGGGCAGCCGAGCAGATCATCCTCGCTGGCGATGTCACCGTTAACGGCGAGATCGTCACCGAGTTGGGCACTAAGGCTGATCCCGAAAAGGATCATATAAAGGTTTACGGCAAGCTCATCAACGCAAAGATCAGCGGACGGCAGAATTTTTATGTTCTCCTAAATAAACCAAAAGGCTATCTATCAAGTGCCGCCGACCCTGAAGGCCGCAAACTTGTGACCGATCTTGTTAAAGGGAAGGGCAAGCTCCATCCTGTTGGACGCCTCGATTACAACACCGAGGGGTTGATCATTCTTACAAATGACGGCAATTTCACGAACCATGTAGCCAGCTCAAAGGCGATACCAAAAGTTTATGAGGTAAAGGTAAAGGGTCTGCCAAACGGCAATGCCATCAATAAACTGCGACGCGGATTAATGCTTGAGGACGGATATAAAACTGCTCCGGCTGAGATCAGAGATCTAAAGCCGACCGACAAAAACGGTTGGTACGAGGTGACGCTGTATGAGGGGCACAATCAGCAGATCCGCAAGATGTTTGACGCGGTCGGAAATTCAGTCGTCAAACTGCGCCGAATAAAGATCGGCACCGTCGGCGACCCGTATCTAAAAACCGGACAAACACGTGATCTCACTCCCGAAGAGGTGGCGTCGCTGACAAGTATGACTCCACGAAAGCCAACCAAATCTAACGCATCAAAAGGCGATGCACGACCAACAGACAGGCGTCTTGGACGACCTTGATGCCCGCTGCCGCCAGCTCCTCGGCAACCTCGTCATTCCTTATCCCAAGCTGAAACCACACTGCTTTTGGCCGTTTGGCCAAAATGTCCTGCGTATGTTTTGAGATGTCTTCGCTACGGCGAAAAACGTTGAGCAGATCGATCTCGCCCGGAATTTGGACCAGATCGCGATAGACGGACCTGCCTAAAATTTCAGTCACATCGGGGTAATAGACCGGCACCGGAATGATGTCGTAACCCGCATCCGCTAAATATTTGGGCACATAGAATGCGGGCTGATCAGCGTGTGACTCAGGTTTGATGCCTAATACTGCGATCGTTTTTGTGTGCTCAAGCAACTCCTTTATCTGAGCATCGGTCGTCAAAATATTCTCGTTCATACAAAAAGTCTAACAAATTTGCCTAAAATAATATGTTATGTCAGCATAATCATTCGTTATACATACAAATATGAACTTTGAATTGAGCGAAGAGCAGCAACAGATAAAGTACAGCATTCGCGAGTTTGCCGAGAGCGAGATCAAGCCGCACGTGATGGAATGGGACGAAGAACAACATTTCCCTGAGGAACTGCGGCCAAAGCTCGCTGAGTTGGGCTTAATGGGTATTTTATTTCCCGAGGAATACGGCGGGGCCGGGATGGGCTATGTCGAATACGCTACGATCATCGAGGAACTGGGCCGCGTCTGTGGCTCGGTGGGTCTCTCGGTAGCGGCACACAATTCGCTCTGTTCAAATCACCTCTTCATGTTTGGCAGCGAAGAGCAAAAGCGAAAATACCTCGTGCCGCTCGTCAAAGGCGAGAGTTTTGGTGCATGGGGCCTGACCGAATCACAAGCCGGTTCGGACTCGGCAGGGACGCGGACAAACGCCGTTCGAACCGATAATGGCTGGAAGGTTAACGGTTCTAAAAATTTCATCACCCACGCCATTGCCTGCAACACGCTTGTCGCCGTTGCTGTTACGGACAAGTCTCAAGGCAATCGTGGAATTTCGGCGTTTATCTTTGACAAATCGATGGACGGGTTTCGTTCAGATAAAAAAGAAAACAAGCTTGGGATGCGTGCGTCTGAGACGGCATCTGTCGTATTTGAGGACTGTAACGTCCCTGACGAAAACCGGCTCGGAAACGAGGGCGAGGGTTTCTTGCAATGCATGCAGGTTTTGGACGGCGGCCGCATATCGATCGCGGCCCTGTCTGTCGGGATCGCTCAGGGAGCCTACGAAGCGGCGGTCAAATATGCGAAAGAACGGCAACAGTTTGGCAAGGCGATCGCGGAATTTCAGGCTATTCAGTTCAAACTCGCGGATATGGCGACGCAGATAGAATGTGCGAGACTGCTGACGCAGCAGGCCGCCGCAACCAAAGACGCCGGAAAGCCCGTCACGCAAAAGTCTGCAATGGCAAAGCTTTACGCGTCGGAAACGGCCGTTCGGGTCGCCGAGGAATCGATCCAGATCCACGGCGGTTACGGTTACACAAGAGACTATCCGGCCGAAAAATACTGGCGCGACTCAAAACTCTGTACCATCGGCGAAGGAACGAGTGAGATACAGCGGATCGTTATTGCTAAGAATCTCTTG
>JBGTII010000152.1:0-18259 GCA_041745735.1 Pyrinomonadaceae bacterium
CACGGAATCGGCAGGGATGGATGGTGTCGTTGCGTCGCCCCGCGAAGTGACGGCGATCAGGGCAGCAGTCACGCGGCAAGGGTTTTTGACCGTCACACCGGGCATAAGGCCTGAAACTGCAACAAATGACGACCAGAAACGTGTAACCACACTCCGGCAGGCATTGGCCACCGGTTCGGACTACGCGGTCATCGGGCGGCCGATTACCCAAGCCGCAGACAGACTCGCAGCGGTCGAACAGATCGTTGCGGAGTGCGTAGCTAATTGATGAGAAATTACTCAAACCGGACAACCTCCCGCCTAACGGGCTGTGTATTACGCAGTTCGGCCGTTGTGTTTCTGTTTTTGACCGTATTTGTCAGTTCACGAACAGAGGCCCAAGTCCAACCGACGCAATTTAAGGTTGGCGAAAAGCTGACGTACAGCATCTCTTTTGGCAAAGTTGACGACAGCGGCTACATTGAACTGTATGTCGTGTCGCGTGGGCTGCTTGGCGGCAAAGATTCAGTCGAGATCAGGTCAAAGTTTAAGACGCTCGGGTTTGTCAGTGCGACGTTTGCGTTGATCGATGAGACCCGGACCGTTTTCGCCGCAGCAGATACGGGTCTGCCGATCTTCATCCGCCGGACGCAAAACGACGGGCCGCTGCCGGTTGAGACGATAAGTAATTTCCTGAAAAATCCGACATCAAATTTTGACCCGGTCACCCTAATCTACAAAGCGCGACAGTCCGGCGGGATCGGAGGCTACACATTTTACGAGGGCGAGCAGGTTTATACGGCAACATTTGTGAATGGCAAGGCTGAGCGACTGAAGCTGAGCTCGGGAGAATTTGATACGACGATCTCGTCGGTGCAAAGCGAGTTTCTGGCGGTCAACGGCATTAAAGATCTCAAGATAAATTTTACCAACGACGAAGACCGCGTCCCGGTTCTATTCAGATTTAAGACCGCAAAGGGTGAGGGCCGCATCACACTTGTTTCATCTCACATGGATGAACCGACGCCGGCGGTGAAACCCACGCCGACTGCGACCCCGGTTCCGACTCCAATCGTCCTCGCAACGCCGCGGCCGACCGCTACACCGGTAGAGTATGTTGAAAATCAGCCATTGCTTCCAGAGCTTGGTTTTGCGTTGGGCGAAACCCTCTCGTACAACCTTTCCGACGGCGGTAAACCGATCGGTGTTGTCACGCTTGAAGCGAAAGAACGTAAGTTATTTGAGACAAAAGATAGTTTGCTATTGACCGCGACGATAACTGCGATCGAGCCGGGAAACAAGACCTTCGCACTTGGTGATTCGATTAGGGCACAGGTCGATCCGGATACGCTGGCCCCTAGATCTTTCCAGACCAAATTCGGCGGCGGCTTACGCAGCTTAAATCAAACCGTAGTATTTGATCCGAGGACTGGGGGCATCTCATTCGGCGGCACCGCTCCGATCGACGGCCCGGTGGGAACTCACAGCATGCTTTCGCTGATCTATGCGATGCGGTCGTTTAATCTACAGCGAAGTAACGTCGCGAGTAATCCGGTAAACGACACGCGCGTCGCCGTTTTCTGGGAAAGTCGGCCATACGTATTTACGTTGCGTCCCGGCGTTCCTGCGGACCTTATTGTTAATGGTGAGAAGATATCGGCGCAACTGATCACCATTAATACCGACAATCCACAGCTTGATGCTCTTGGCATCAAGGTCTGGCTCGGTGCGGCAAATCGCATTCCCATAAGGTTTGCCGTCGGCACATTTCAGGCCGACATAGTCATCCAACCTAAAAACCTTGTCCAATAGTTTGCGTATCCATATTACTGCTATTTAATAGCTGCATAATGAAATTGAAATTGGTTTTCAATTAGGATAGAATTTTGTTGGATAAGGAGTTTCAAATGCGACGTAATTTATTGTTTGTTTTCTTGTTAATGGCCGTTACGGCTATCTCAGCCATTGGACAGACCGACGCCGACCGCGAGGCGATCAAGCGAACGGCATTGAACTATGCTGAGGGCTGGTATGAGGGCAACGCCGAAAAGATGGAAAGTGCCCTGAGCCCTGACCTCGCCAAACGTATTGCTAACACAAATGCTCAGGGACGGAGCAGTCTCGGGCAAATGACAGCGATGACGCTGGTTCAGGGGACTCGCGGCGGTTCAGGTAAACAGACCGCAAAGGCCGACCAGCAAAAGGACGTAACGATCCTCGATGCGATGAGCAGTTCGGCGACCGTCAAGCTCGAAATGCTCGAATGGGTCGATTATATGCACATCGGGAAAATGAACGGAAAATGGGTCATCATCAACGTGCTTTGGGAGATGAAACCCAAGAAAGATGAAAAGAAAAACTGATCGTATGACACTGACCGAACTGCCAATTGGAAAAGATGCCCGGGTTGTTGCCGTCAACGGCGAGGGTCGTGTAACACGTCGACTACTTGAAATGGGCGTGATTCCGGGTGTATCTGTGCAGAAGATCAAGATGGCACCGTTCGGTGATCCGGTCGAGATCCGAGTTCGCGGTTACAGCCTGGCGATGCGGCGGACCGAATCGGATGCGATCGAGGTTTCGGTTTAATTTGGAATTTCAAATTTGAGATTTGAAAAGCGGCCGATGAATGAAAGACAACGGACAAAATAGTCACCTGACGATAGCGCTTGCCGGCAACCCCAACGCCGGCAAGACGACCCTCTTTAACTCCCTCACCGGCCTCAAACAAAAAGTAGCAAATTACCCCGGCGTCACAGTAGAACGGAAAGAAGGAGCATGGACGCTCGACGGAAAGACCGCAAATCTCATCGATCTGCCGGGGCTTTACAGCCTGGACGCAACCTCTCTAGACGAACAGATCGCGAGCGACATCATTCGGGGCGATCAAGAGAGCGTGCCAAAACCTGACGCGATCATCGCGGTCGTCGACGCGACAAATCTTGAACGTAATCTGTATTTGGTTACTCAAATGTTTGAGTTTGGCGTGCCTGTCGTCATAGCTCTGACAATGATCGATGTTTTTGAAAAGCAAGGGCACGAGATCGATATTGAGATGCTCGCGGCACAGCTGAAGACACCTGTCGTCGCGGTAAACGCCAAGAGTGGACGCGGAACTGAGGAGCTTGCCGAAAAGGTTTCGAGCGTTATCGGCACCACGCCTGTGATCCCGTACGAATACAAACAAGAAGACCCAAACTCCGGCCCGCACGGCAAGATCTTTGCCCGGTATAATTTTATCGCCAATGTCGTCCAGGAATCGGTCTGGCACAGCGATCATCAATCTCACCGCATCACCGACAAGATCGACCGCGTTTTGACCCACAAATTTTTCGGCCTCGTCATCTTGGTCGCTATACTGCTGCTTGTTTTTCAGACGATATTTTCATGGGCGAGCCTGCCGATGGATCTGCTTGAGAAAGGCTTTGGATCCGTCGGTGATTTCGTAAAAGCAGAAATGCCGCCTGGGATGCTGACAGATCTGCTGGTTGACGGCATAATCGCGGGTGTTGGCGGCGTGGTAGTGTTCTTACCGCAGATCTTATTGCTGTTCCTGTTTATTTCGCTGCTCGAAGATAGTGGATATATGGCCCGGGCGGCGTTCTTACTCGACAAACTGATGTCGCGTGTCGGGTTGCACGGCAAGGCGTTTTTACCGCTAATATCGAGCTTTGCATGCGCGATCCCCGGCATTATGGCAACCCGCACCATCGAGAGCCGACGCGACCGATTTGCGACGATCATGATCGCGCCGTTCATGTCATGCTCGGCGCGCCTGCCCGTCTATACGCTGATGATCGGAGCGTTTTTTGGCGGGAAATATGTACTCGGATTTGTGTCGGTCGGGGCGCTCTTGATGCTGATAATGTATTCGATCGGCATCGTTGTCGCGATCATTGTGGCGGCTATCCTTAAACGCACTTTACTAAAAGCGCCGCCACCGCCTTTCCTGATGGAGCTGCCGCCATATCGCCTGCCAAATT
Source organism: Pyrinomonadaceae bacterium (assembly GCA_041745735.1). Taxonomy (GTDB): domain Bacteria; phylum Acidobacteriota; class Blastocatellia; order Pyrinomonadales; family Pyrinomonadaceae; genus OLB17. The sequence goes on from JBGTII010000152.1 coordinate 3,963, forward strand.
TACGAACAGTTTTGCAGAACATGATCACGCGGGCCTGGTTGTTCTTGAAACGAGCTGGCACCGTTATTTTGGCAATATCGATCATCCTGTGGGCGTTGATGTATTTTCCGAGAAGTAGTCAGGAATCAGTAGTCAGTAGTCAGCAATCGACGCGAACGGGCTCCCTTCCTTACGAAGGAGTGGTGGCACCCTTTTCGGGTAACGGGGTGGTTCACTCTTCTGAGTTACCCTTACCCGAATCCGAGCAGCTCAAAAACAGCTTTGCCGGAAAGCTTGGGCACGCGATCGAGCCTGTCATCCGTCCGCTTGGATTCGACTGGAAGATCGGCATGGCATTGATCGCGAGCTTTGCCGCCCGCGAAGTCTTGGTCTCGACCCTCAGCATCATTTACAACGTCGGCAAGGACGAGAACGAAGAGTCACAGACCCTGATCGAAGCCGTCCGCGACGCTAGGACCGAAGACGGCAAACCGGCTTGGACGCCGCTGACGGCGTTGACGCTGATGGTCTTTTTTGTGCTGGCGATGCAGTGTATGTCCACCATCGCCGTGGTTCGTCGCGAGACCAATTCGTGGAGCTGGCCGCTATTTATGACCGCGTATATGACCGCGCTCGCGTATGTCGCGGCGTTAATTACCTACCAAGGCGGCAAGGCATTGGGGTTTGAGTAATGATACAAACGATCATAGTAATTGCCATTATCGCCGCAGCGTGCATTTACGCGGGGACTATTCTGGTCAAAAAACGGCGGGCATTTTCGACAAAACCCGGCTGCGACAACGATTGCGGTTGCAGTGGGTCGTCAAAAAAATTACCCTCGTAATTTGGAACCCAAATCGACATTTCTAACACCCGGCGTTCGTTCGATGTTTTTATCGACGTTCGCTTTTTTTATGGCGAATGTTTTCGTCAAACAGGTCGCACATATTCCGACGATGGAAACGGTATTCTTTCGCTGCATCATTGCAGCATCAATATGTCTTTACGGGCTGCGTAACGAAAAAGGAGGTGTCATCGGGTCAAATCACCTGAGGCTTTTGCTCCGGGGCATATTTGGCACGACCGCCTTATTTTTGTTTTTTCTGACGCTCCAGCAGATGCCGCTAGCCTCCGCACAGACTATTCAATACCTGTCGCCGATCTTTAGCGCGACGATCGGCATCTTTGTGCTCGGCGAGAAGGTAAAGTCGATGCAATGGATCTTTTACGCGATAGCGTTCGGCGGCGTGTTGGTGATCGAACGTTTTGATGATCGCATCTCTACGTTTTACCTTGCTCTCGGCATATTGTCGGCGTTCTGTTCCGGCGTGGCGTATAATCTCGTTCGCAGCCTCCGCGGCAAAGAACATCCGCTGACGGTCGTTCTGCATTTTCAACTTGTGGGAGCGTTCGTTGGATTTATCAGTCTATTTTTTTATTGGGAAACACCGCGCGGATGGGACTGGTTGTATCTGCTGCTCGTCGGTATCTTTTCGCAGCTGGGACAAATATTTTTAACAAATGCACTCCAACGCGAACGCATCGCCGGTGTCGCGATCATCAACTACACCGGTCTCGTCTACGCTCTCACGATCGGCTGGGTTGTGTTTGGCGAGGCACAGGGAATATTATCGCTGTTGGGAATGGCGCTGGTCGTTGCAGGCGTTTTGGTAAGCGTAATGTACGGACGGCGGCAAAGTAGGCGTGAAGCGATCGAAGTCACTGCCGCGTAATTTATATGAGGATACAAGCCGCAATAATTACCGTTAGTGACACGCGAAATACAACCGACGATCTATCGGGTGATAAGCTCGCGACACTACTCGTGTCTAACGATGCCGAGGTTGCCGAACGCCTGATCGTCACCGACGAGCTTGCTGATCTACGCGACACGCTTCAAACTCTCGCCGACAGAAAAGACATCAACCTTATCGTGACAACCGGCGGCACGGGCTTTGGCCCGCGGGACAACACACCGGAGGCGACGCTGGCTGTCATCGAACGTGAGGCTCCCGGTTTATCCGAAGCGATGCGTCGCGAAACTGCGTCAGTGCATCCTTTTGCGATGCTTTCACGCGGCATTTGCGGCATTCGCGGAACGACTCTAATAATCAATTTGCCGGGCTCGCCGAAAGGGGTTGAGGAGTGTTTTAATATTATCTCACCCGTACTGGCACATGCGGTAAACCAACTATCAGGAGATACAAAACATTGATTTCAAACATCTCTCAAACATTATTCCTAATATCGATCACTATTCTTACTTTCGGTCCGATCTTTGGACAGGGGGGTGTAAGAATTTCGACCGGAGACGAGTTGATGGCTTCTGTTAAGGCAGGGCCATGCAAAAATACCGAACGCCTTGAAGCAGTAAAAAAGCTCTTCAAAGAAATGGGAGCAACCGACGCGGATATCACGGTAGAAAGCTTTAAAGACATCCAGAACGTCGTCGTTACCAAAAAAGGTAAGACCGACGATAAAGTTGTCGTCGGAGCCCACTACGACAAAGTATCTGCAGGTTGCGGTACGGTCGATAATTGGACTGGAGTTGTTATCCTTGCAAATCTTTTCCGCAGTATGGCAGGTGTTACGCACGAAAAGACCTATATTTTCGTCGCATTCGACCAAGAGGAAATAGGCTTGCGCGGCTCTGAGGCGATGGCAAAGAAAATTGCAAAAGAAGATCGGCCAAAATATTGCTCGATGGTAAACCTCGACAGTTTTGGGATGGGTTATCCGTTTATCCTGGAAAATGCATCTTCTTCGTCGATGGTAAAACTTGCAAAGGCTGTCGCAGAGGAACTAAAAGTCAAGATAAGTAGTGCATCGCTCGAGGGAGCAAATTCTGATTCTTCGTCCTTTAAGGGCAAGGATATTCCGGCGATCACCATCAGCGCATTATCGGCCAAATGGCCGGAGATCCTACATTCGTCGAATGACAAGATCGAAAATGTCAACGCCGACAGCGTGCGTCTCGGATATATTTTTAGTCTGCAGTATTTGGTTAAGGTCGATTCGGGCCCGTGCGATCAGTTTAGAAAAAAATGACAAGAATTAACCGCGAAACACGCTAAACAATCCAAAAAAGGACGGCCAAAATTGACCGTCCTTTCGTGTAGTTTGTGTATTTCGTGGGCGGATATTCTACTCACCGCACTGGAACGGTATTTTTACCGTTTTTAACTAAGCAGTTTTCTGGCCGGTGATCTTTGCAGTGATCTTGACCTCGCTGCACAGCGGGCCGTAAACGTAGACCGGTACGAGATAAATGCCCTTATCGCCGATCAGGCCGATCTGGACGTTGTTTCGGGTCGTCTTGATCTTTTTGCCTTCCCACACGGTTACACTCACCATGCGTCCGGCTTCAAATGTACCTGCCTCGCCCGAGATCGCGACCCAAACAAACAGGGATGTGCTCAGGACGTTAAAGAACGACTTAGGCTCGCCGACCTCGGGATTTGCATCCGAAAGCTCCCCGGCGGCTTCGTCAAAGGCATTTACTTTGATCAGTCCAATCTCATAATCGGGTGCTTTCTTGGGTTTCTGGGCAAAGACCGCGGATGTAGCTGCGATCGTCGTGAACATCAGTGCGACGGTGAGGTTACGGATAATAATTTTCATACGATATTCTCCAATATTTTGCTATTTAGACCAACTGCCAAGACCCCTAAAGGTGTTTATGGCGCGAATGTGAAGGACATCGGCACAAATTCTAGGGATACTATCTCACCAAAAGTTTTAGCCTTGGCGTCCGGTTTATCGTTGTAGATGAAAACGACAGGGAATTCGATGGGCTTGATGTCGCAGCCAAATTGGACGCCTTTCAGATCAGGCGTGTATAGGCCGATCTTTGGCGGTTGGCCCTGCGTGCTGGACAACTTAAACGTTTGCGTGCCTGTTCGCAGGTGGAAATAGATAGCTTTGCTGGTGCACTCGATCTTGTCGAGTAAGCCTATCTCTCGCTTTTGTCCGTCGCTTGGCTTTTGTAGAGCATTCCGAAGCCACTCCATCATCGCCGCCTTTCGTGCATCTTCGACGTTCCCCGGATTTAGGATCTCTTTTGGCGGGCCGGATGCGTTGGTTAGCCTTGGCGGACCGTTCTGTTCGTAAATAATGTAGCTGCCGCCGCGCAGTTCCTCTTCGGTCATCAGCCGAAAGTCGGCGGGGATAAATTCAATGGCGATCAGTTCGCCGCGCGAAGTATTTTTTGGTGTTGTCGCAGTTTTGTAAGTCAGCAGGGCGTTGAAAGCCGACAGATCGGCATCACAGCCGACTTCAGCCATCTGCGTTTGCGGATCAAGGGCGTGTAGATCAAGGGACGCAAAATCGACGCTCGTTACAGTAAATGTCTCGGTCGCGGTCTTGATAGTGTATGCAAGCGGGCGTTTTTTGCAGTCGATCTTTTGGATGCGGCCGTTAACCCGCGTTTCGCCGTTCAGAGTTTTTCGCAAAGAGCTATTGATAGAACGCATTCGTTCCAGCTCAATCATCTTTGCCTTTTCCTCCTCGGTCGGCTCTCTGCCGGTCTCGACGCGGCGCAAAACTCTCGGGCCGCCTCCTCCTCCGGCCGCGATAGAGGTCTCGTATCGTTTGCGTTCGGCTTCATTTCGTTCGGCGATCGCCTTTCGCTGCTCCATCTGCGAGATCATTTCATCCGCCCGTCCGCGAACTTCAGGATCGTCAGTCGTGCGGGCGATCTTTTCGAAGATCACCGCGGCGTCCGCGAATTTATTTTGCCGCATATAAAGTTCGGCGACCCGAAGTGCGTATCTTTGGTTGCCGGGCTGGTACTTTAAAGCGGTGTTCATTAACGTGACCGCCTCGTCAAGAGCCTCGTCATTGACCATATTGACGAAGGCGAGCAGCTCGTAACTTTCTGCATATGCCGGATTTATGGCGATCGCCTTTCTGAGTGCATCACGCATCTTTGTGGCAACGTCTTTATCAAATCGTTGTACGTAGCCAAATTCGTCGCGGCCCTCGCGGCTCAGCAGGTAAGCATATTGATACAATGCCGCGTGGTTTTTGGCATCGCCGGCGATCGCTTTTTCTAAATATAGGCGGGCGTCTGCAAACTTTCGCTGTTTGAGCTTGACCATACCGAGCGTCGTGTTTGCCATGCTCGAATTTGGATCGAGCTTGAGCGAAGTCTGTAGAAATGGCTCGGCGTCGTCGACGCGATGATTGTGGTAAAGCAGGTCGCCGAGATATGCGTTGCTCTCGGCTTCGGTCAGCGGCGACATCCGCATGTCGGTGTCAAATATCAGCTTCTTCTTAAAACCAATGATCTGATACTGATAGCTGCCTCGGCCAACGTACTTTTTTAGCTCGGATTCCATCTCGGCGTAACCGGTTTGAAATGCATCTTGGAAAGCCTTTTCTGGCGGCACGTTACGGGCGAGATCGCTGATAAGTTTGCCCAGGCCTTCGGCCTTGCCGTTTTGCATCATGTAATGGATCAATGCCCAGCTCTGAGCATAGAAAATGCTGCGTGAGTGGCTGCCCGTCTGTAGCAACTGACGGTTGCTGATGTTGAACAACGTACTAAGCGGCATCAGCTTTGATTGCTGGAGCAATTGGAGGTGGTTGTTTTCGGGTAAACCCAGCTTTACCTTTTGATCCTGCTCGATCTCAAACGTCGAATAATATTCGGCTAGCCCCTCGTTAAACCAAGCGGGGACCTCCGACTTGCCAAAGTTGGTGTTCACAATGAAATGAACGTATTCGTGAAAGATGACCGAATAGGTCTGGGCATCCTCACCTTCGGTTGAGAGCGTGATGTAATTGACATCTTCGCCCGGCTGAAAAAACCCGGCGATAAATTCGTCGATCTTGCCGTCGGCACGTTTTGGTTTGAAGTTTTTGTAGGAACCACCACTCTTAAAAACCACAACATTGGTCGGCGTTGATGAGGTCAGGTTCATCTTGCTAAAAAGCAGACGAAACGTCTCACGAAACTGCTCCAACCGTGTGCCGACCTTGCGGATGTCTTTCTCAGACGCGTTGCCGATCAGAAAAAAGTTTTTTGATTGGACTTGGATCCATTCGTCTTTGGCAGAGACCGACACGGAAAACGAGAATAGCAGTATTAGAGATAGGAGCAAGAATCGTGGGTTTTTCATTCTCAAAAAATAGCACAGAAATGACGATACGCTAAGACAAATTTTTTTACGCGGCGAGCGAAGTGACGCGGCGGGTTTCGTGAGATCTAGTTGGGCTTGTTAGCTGGTCGTGCAGATGTTCGGCCGTTGTCATGTCATTGAGCATTACCGCTAGGTCGAGAGCGAGCCCGGCGATCTCGGGGTCGCGGTGGTTTATGGACCGGATAAGCGCGATCAGGTCTTCGCGGGCGACCGTTTGATAGGCATTGATCTTATTTTGATTGCGGCGGGCGGCACAGTGGGCGGCGACAGCCGGATCAGTGATCATGCCGATGTCGGCGAGGTTTGTGATGTGATCGGTGCCGATGTCCGCATTTCCGGCTTCGGTCAGGCCGGTGTAACGGTAGAAGATCTCACGAAAATCAAATATCTCTGTCGAGGTTGAGCCTGCAAACGCCAACGTTTCTATCTGAGAGCGAATACGCTCAACCTTTTGTGTAAAGACCTGCTCGTCATTATTAGCAACCGCGATGCGGTACGCAAGCCTCGGGGCGGCTGCCGGCCAGAGGAAATAGGAGAATGTTGTTCGCAACAGGCTCAGGCCGGTAAATTTGTCGGGCAGAGACGCGAATTTATACACGCCGAGCGGAGTGCCGAGAGCGAGATAAATGATGACGATTTCGATAATGGTCATTTTCATTGGACAGCCACACTCGCAAAAAAGATGCAAATAAAGAATTTAGGGAACAACCCTGACGACGCATTCGTATATCTAATGCTTAGCAACCCATAAAGTTTTAAGCCAAAGTTTTGCACCTTGCAATACATACTATAACAAATAATACCGGGCCGGCACACGGCACCGATCAAGGCGGGGAAAGTCAGATGAACGAGAAAAGTAAGATAAAAGTAGTAAAAAGGAGCGAGGCGAAAGCCAAACCCTCAAAGGGTAAGAAGCCCCAAACCTCGCGTGCCGTAGCCCGTGAAATGGTCTCGACCGTTACTGATTGGGTCACCGAGCTAAAAGACCGTAAAAGCGTCGAAACCAAAGCCGCCCTCGAACTCCTCTTCGGCGGCACCCAACGCCCGCGGGAATCGTAAATTGCAATAATATTTAAGACTGTTGATTTGAAAAGGCTTCGCATTGTGCGAGGCCTTTTATTCTACGTGCTTGCCATTTTGCGCAATTGAAAATATGGGCACACTTGTTCCGGAATTGGAATGCTATTTTGCGGGGTGTGTCGTATTTTGCACAAAATGATGTATTTTTCCGGTTTGGTCCACCCTGGTCCATCTTGGTCCCCTTGGTCCGGACCTGACCAAACTACAGAACTTCCGGTTTGCCAGAGTTTGAGTTTCATTGCTATCCTAATTTCCACAACATTCCAGATAAAGATATATATGAGTGAAAAACTGGCGGTAGTTACCGGGGCGAGTAGCGGCATCGGGCGGGCGACGGCAAAGATATTTGCTGAAAAAGGTTATACGGTCGTGGCGGTCGGCCGCAACGAAAAAGAGTTGTCTGCTCTCAGCACCGGGGTAAAATCGAAAAAAGGTTCGATCAGAATACATCTCGCGGACGTGACCGAGATGTCGCAGATCGACCGGATCGTGACCGAGACGATACATAATTTTGGCCGCATCGACGTGCTTGTGAACTCTGCCGGGATCATAATGAATGGCAATATCGAGAACACAAAGCTCGATGATTGGGATAAAATGATGCAGATCAATCTGCGCTCGGTGTTTGTGCTGTCGCAAAAATGTGTGCCGCACCTGATCGAGACCAAGGGCAATATCGTAAATGTCTCGAGCGTTGCCGGCACCCGTTCGTTTCCAAATGTGCTGGCGTACTGTGTCTCAAAAGCGGCGATAGATCAGTTGACGCGATGCTCGGCACTTGAGCTTGCGGCACAGGGCGTTCGCGTAAATGCGGTAAATCCGGGAGTTGTGGTCACAAATATCCACAAACGCGGCGGTATGGAAGACGAAGCGTATGACGCGTTTCTCAAGCATTCCAAAGAAACCCACCCGATCGGCCGTGTCGGGACTCCCGATGAGGTCGGCGAATTGATATACTATCTTGCGTCTGACAAGGCGGGCTGGATCACGGGGGCGACATACGAAATAGACGGCGGGCGCGGGCAAACTTGCGCCCGGTAGAGTAGGGAAAAGATGCGCATCCAATTGCTTCCAAGTACGATCGACGAAAACGGGCGGGCATCCGTCCGCCAGCATATGCTGACGCTCGTCATCGACGACCGCGTAACGATCGACGCCGGAAGCCTCGCCTTTGCCTGCACCGACGCCCAACGCGAAAACATCCGCGACATTGTCCTCACCCACACGCACCTCGACCATATCGCCGGCCTGCCGATGTTCATCGACGACCTGTTTGCCACGCTGACCGAACCGATCCGCATCCACGCAACGCGGGTGATGATCGACATCCTCGAAAAACACATCTTTAACTGGTCGATCTACCCTAGCTTTTCCGAGCTTTCGAATGATAAAGGCCGCGTGATGGAATACGTCGAATACGAGCGGGGAACGGCGTTCAAGGCAGCACACCTATCGATCCAAAGCGTCGCCGTAAAACATGATGTCGAGGCGAACGGATACATTGTGTCTGACGGCGAAATATCGATCGCGATCACCGGAGATACTGGCCGGACGGATGAGTTTTGGCAGGTTTGTAACAGAACGAACGCTCTACGGGCAGTATTTGTTGAGTGTGCTTTCCCCGATGAGCTTGGCGAACTGGCAACGGTCTCGTGCCATCTGACGCCGAGCACGCTCAAATCTGAGCTCGATAAATTTCATAAACACGATTGCCCGGTCTATGTCATTAATCTTAAACCGGCGTATAGCGAAGTTGTCATCAAGGAGCTAACTGACGCAAACATCCCGCGGGTGCAGGTGCTGGATGTCGGCAAGATCTACGAACTCTAAACTTTATCTCGTAAAAAATTTATCTTTTCAAAGGCCGTTTCCCGAAATTCACCCGGGAAATCGTGCAGCCGGACGCGTTGATTTGGCAGCACCTCTTTTATACGGTACGTCCGCTCTTCCCGTTCGATGCCGGGCATTATCTCCGCACGAAAGGTGACGTTCATCTCGGGCCGTGCCCATACGAAATCAGGTTTTTGTTTCACTGATAAACTCCGGTTCAATCGTCGAGCTTTGGATCGTGCTTGTGCTTGACCTTACGCAGCGACGGGTGGATCTTTTCCTCGGGCTTGTCGCTGCCAAATTTTTGTGTCGGCGGGGCAGTCGGCTTTCTGATAGAATCAAAAACCGGTCGTTCGTCAACTGACTTTTTCTTACGCCGCTTCACCCCTGTATTATACCAAACTCGCCGGTGCAACTTAGCGACACGATTGACTTTAGCGCTAAAAAACCACAGTATTTTGCATTAAGGTTGATGCCTAGATACAACGACAGAAACGACATCTCGCAACGCGACCGCCGGGCTTTTCAGGCGGAGTATCATCGTCGGCGTCCGTTTTGGATGCCGGTAATGAGCTATTACGTTTTGGCGATGGCGGTTGCTGCGGCGTTCTTTTTTTTGGTTTGGGGCATACTTCACGACAATGCTGTCGAAACGCCTTGGGTTACGTCAAGCGTCAGTGCGAGCATCGTGCTAGCCGGAGCAGTGATATTGCGAGAGGTCATACTCCGTCGGGCGAGAAACCGCTTTTTTCGACATCAAAGAGCTCTTGATAGTGCCAAGTCTTATTACGGGTCCGAAAGACGCGGGGAAAGTAAGCTCAGCATCGAGCGTAACGCCGCGATCATCAAGCAGATTCGGCAAAAATCAGAAGCGGCAAATGTATTGAATACGCTTTCGGCAGGACATCGCGAGGTTTTTGAGCTGTGCGCCGAATATCTTGCGCTCGTGGACCGAGATCTGAAATCGATAAACGCCGGTTCAAAGCGGCTCGAGCCGTTGCTCAAGGGCCGATTAAGGGCGGTCGAATATCACCGTTTTCATATGCTGAGCTGGGCCGAGATCGAAACGCGAACATTGACAAACGATGCCCTGACTCGGGCAGACATCGACGAAAAGGTAAAAGCGGCGCAGGATGCTTTGAACGTGATTGACGCTGCCCTAATGGTGTATCCATCCGAGCAGGCGTTGCTTGATTCAAAAGAATTACTCGGGGAGATGGCCGTTTCGATAAAGGTCTCGCACTGGGTCGAAGAGGCCGAGCGTGCCGCTTTCAAAGGCGATTACGCCGGGGCAAAGGGCCTATATCGTGACGCGCTTTTTTCTCTTGGCCGCGATAATGTCCACAATGCAGAACGTGAGAGAGCTGCACTCCGCATCAATCAAGAGATCGAACGCATCAGGTTGATGGAAGATGACCCTGCCTAGCCCGCGTCCTCCATTTGTGTAACATCGGAATACATTGCAATATAGTTACAGATGATTTCCCAACGATGCCCAAAATGTAAGAGCGACCGGATAAGACGCGGTTATCGCCCGACCTCAATTTTTTTCAAGATACTTTTTCGCTACAATTTGTTGTGCGATAAATGTAACTGGGAATTTCGCGGCTTTGCCGTCCCGGGTACCGTTAATACTCGATCTGGCAATAGTAAAAAGAAGCGGCCAAATACCGCGGAAAATCAGTAGATACGGGCTAGGTCATCTCATCTACGAAGAAAAGTACAAAAATCGATTGTGAAAGTAAGCGGGCCAGTAATATGTATTCTTTATTGCTGGCTGATGCTTTTTGGCGAAACGGTTGTCTCTTCTCAGTCTCCAACACCCACCCCGTCAAACGGTGACGAACTCGTTCATTTCGGTGATGTACTCGATGTTGATTTCGTAGGGGCATTCGAATACGACTGGCGCGGTACGATAACGCCTGATGGCAATCTAGACGGGTTGGACGGATACGGCGGCCCGATACGGGCGCTTTGCCGCAACGAAACGCAGATCGCTGCCGATATTGCTAAGGCTTACTCTAAGACATTGCGTGACCCGAAGGTCGTCGTGCGTATCATTGACCGTTCGAATAGGGCAGTCGCACGGCTCGACGGAGCTGTCCGAACGCCGACGCGTTTCAAGCTTCAACGCGAGGTTAGGCTACGTGAGTTGCTCATTCTTGCGGGCGGGCTGACCGACGACACGAGCGGCGAGATATCGATCTTTCGCCCGCGAAACCTAAATTGCATTGCTGCCCCGCCCCAAGACAACGGTTCGCAAACGATAACCATCAAAATCAGTGACCTTTTGAACGGCAGGCTTGAAGCTAATATACAGATATTGAGCGGTGACATTATCGAAGTGCTGCGTGCGACACCGGTCTATGTGATCGGAGCGGTAAATAGCCCGAGGCCAGTGTTTTCAAAGGGGGAGATGACGGTTTCGAGAGCCGTCGCGAGTGCTGGCGGGCTTGCAAAAGATGCCGACGGCGGTAAAGTGACGATATTTCGTCGAGTCGGCACTGATTCAAAGGTCGAAGAGACCGACCTCGGGAAAATAAAACGCGGCGAATTAGTTGATGTTGTATTAAAACCTTTTGATATAATAGATGTGGCGGTGAAAGGGAGCGGGAAGCGCAAAAACCCACCGGTCGCCATAAGCACAACTAAAACTGAACGACGTGAATTGCCGCTCCGGGTAATAGACTGAGGCGTAATAGATTTGGGCATATCGGTCCTGTCGTGATACGGTTTTATGTGCAAAAAATTAAATAGGTAGCGTTCAGTAGTTTGTGCGGAACGAGTCAGGATAATAAATGGCAGAGAAAAAAAGAAAATATAGCCGGCGCATGGTCGCCCTCTTGTGGATGTTACTTGTCGCGGTCGGTATTGGCGTATTGATCGCTTACGAACAGATCTCGGTATTGTACGTGCTAGCGACGCTCGCACTCACAGCGTTGCTTCTCATCGTCGGTTTTGCTGACCTTGAGTCGGTCGGCCGTGGTGACGGCAACGATGCTGCTTAGATCGCATTGATGGCTTAATGAAAAAGGTTTGGCTCATTTTTGGAATCCTTGTTCTGACTGCCGGAGTTTACGGCAGCTCGGGAGCGCCGATTCTTGGAAAGACTGAGCCCCAGCGCCTTCGTTGGAAAGGGCAGGTCATCAAGATCTCCATCTCAAGCTCGCTCACACGGTCAAATCCAAATATTAAGGTCGATAGCGATGTCATTGCCGCCATTCGCCGCAGTCTTGCGGCGTGGCAAGATATTGCGGATATTGAGTTTCAGGTCGATGTCTCCGACAAACAAGGCGTCAGCCCTTCCGGCATTGCTGGCGACGGCATCAGCCTGATCACGATCGCATCGACACCTGAGAACGTCCTGCTGTTTGGCAAAGATGCCCAGACTGTTGCGGCCAAAACGAGGGTGTTCTACAACCGTAAGGGTTTTATAACCGAGGCGGATATCGTCCTTAACCCGTTCCAACAATTTTCGACAGATGGGGCTTTTGGCACGTTTGACTTGCAATCCACACTCACGCATGAGATCGGTCATCTGCTGGGATTGAAGCATTCAGGCGTTTTGGGGGCGGCGATGTCGGCGAATCTTGGCAAGAATACGGCTTCGGACACTGTGGATTTTGAGTCGCGCGTCTTGACTGACAGTGACATTGCGGCGGTTCGCGACCTGTATGGTGTCGATGACGAAGAGTGTTGTCGGACCGTTGCTGGCAAGTTGACTATGTCGACCGGCAAAGCAGCAAAAAACCTCAAGGTTTGGGCTGAGGATCTTGAGACAGGCCGTGTGATCGCCCAAGTCGATACCGATGCGGACGGCAGCTACCGGCTGGGGGGACTCACGCAGGGAACCTACGAGCTCTATTGGAAAGTGAAAAGCGGACCTGGCCGTTCGACAACCAGTGAGCTCGACACGGTCGATGTCGAGAATATCGATCTAAGGCCTGCGACACAAAAGATAAGTATCGAGCCGACAAAGGTCGTTTTGGATTTTGTCGGCACGGACGGCCAGCTTTCCGAATCAGCCGTTGCTGTGACGCGTGGACGCGAACAAACGATCTATCTCGGCGGCAAAAATCTCGATCCTAATACCATCAGCATTGAGTTCAACTCACCTTATTTTCGCTCCATTCCGGCGTCTCTGACGGCTCAGGATTTTGGCTCGGACATCTCTGTTGTCAGTTTTCTTATCGTGGTCGACAAGGATGCTCCTCGCGGTGTCTACAGCATCTTTGCGACAGACGCAAATGGATCAAAAGCGTCACTTATCGGTGCCCTCAAAATTCAGTAACAGCCTTATTTATCCTAAATAAACTTAAAGTCTGCTGATCGATCGTCGACGGTTTGCGTTTTTTTCTGCCGTGTGGATAATTGTGTTGTTCACCTCCCGGTGAACATCAGATCATTTCCGTAAGGTTATGGTCCGGGGGCGACGGTGTGGGAGACGTCGCCCCCGTTTATTTTCCCTTTTTGCCTAACTTGACCTTATCGATAATCAGCGTAAAATTTATTTGATTCACCGGAATTTGTAGTTTGGTTATTCTCCGGTTTATGCAAAGTTGCGCAACTATTATTTAGACGTGATTTATGGAACCGCGTGTGTCAGTCACGGCGGTCTTTTGATTTTTACAGGGTATGAAGACTAGCGAATCAAGCTGGTTAAAAAAGTGGCTCTATCGGGGCGTTCCGGAGATCGAGGGGCCGCATGAACCCGAGGGCCGCCATCATCAACACTCGTGGTGGAAAGTGATGTGCCTGACCGGTGTGGATTATTTTTCCACCCTGGGTTATCAACCCGGTATCGCGTTCCTCGCGGCTGGCGTTCTCTCTCCGTTTGCGACATTCGTACTCGTATTACTTACGCTGTTTGGGGCGCTACCGATGTACAAGCGTGTAGCCGAAGCGAGCCCCCATGGCGACGGCTCGATATCGATGCTCGAAAAGCTGCTGTCGCGTTGGAAGGGCAAGATGTTCGTCCTCATTCTCCTTGGGTTTGTCGCGACTAGTTTCATAATAACGATCACGCTCTCGGCTGCGGACGCGACCGCACACATCGTCGAGAACCCGTTTGTCCACGAACATCTACAATTTCTAAATCACGAGATTATCGTCACGCTGGTGTTGATCATCCTACTTGGGGCCGTTTTTCTTAAGGGCTTTAATGAGGCGATCGGTATCGCTGTCGGTATCGTTGCGGTGTACCTCGTTTTTAATTTAATCGTAATAGGCCTGGGATTATATGAGATCTTTTGGGTACGGCCGGAG
>JBGTII010000153.1:0-5590 GCA_041745735.1 Pyrinomonadaceae bacterium
CTTGTCGCCGACGCCGACCAGCAATAAACGTGTCGCCTTGACCGCACCCTTTGCCGCAAAACGCAATAGAGCGGTCTGGCCCGCGTCGCCCTTAAATTCCTCAGCTTTCATGATCTCGGCGACCAATCCGCCGGTCAATTTGTCAAGATCCTTGAGCTCCGCGCTCGCCGCTTTTTCGCCTTTAAATACCGCAACAGCCAATGCTTCCACATTGGCTTCGGTAAAACCTCCGGTGATTCCCTGAAATTTCATCGATACCTCTATTTTTACTGTCTAAAATGAAAAAAACTCTTTAATATGTATAACTTATCTGAGGTGATGTTTCAATTCGGCTTTGGTGTCTTTTTCGACAGCCTTGCGCATTTCGGTCTCGCGTTTATCGTATAATTTCTTGCCTTTGGCAACGCCGATCTCAAATTTTATCCGTCCGTTCTTCCAATAAATGCTTGTGACGACCAAAGTCATACCTTTTTGCGTGGTTTCTTTTTGGAGTTTTTCGATCTCGCGGCGATGGAGCAATAGTTTACGTGGGCGTATAACGTCGTGATTATTAATGTTGCCATGCGAATAATGCGAAATGTGCGAACCGAGCAGCCACACCTCTCCGTCCTTGATCTGGACAAAAGATTCTTTTAACTGGATACGGCCAAGCATGATGCTCTTGACCTCAGTCCCGAGTAAGGCAATACCCGCCTCGAATTTATCAAGTATGTGATATTCGAAATAAGCCTGGCGGTTATTGAGTATTTCTTTGTCGAGGGCCATAAACCTCTATTTTGCCCGCCGCTACGAGTATTCGCAATGCGAGTTGACATGAGCGCGGTCGGAAACGTAAATTATTATTACGCTGGGAGATCGTCTAATGGTAGGACTGCAGTCTCTGGATCTGCCTATCGGGGTTCGAATCCCTGTCTCCCAGCCAACATTTCTATGGACGAATGGCACGAAACTGAGATCCGCGTCCGTTATGCTGAGACCGATCAGATGGGCATCGTCCACCACGCCAACTACCTCATCTGGTTCGAGACGGGCCGCAGTGAGCTTTGCCGGGCCAAAGGTTTTTCATGCAAAGAGATGGAAGACGAGGACGACGCCTTGATGGTCGTTGCCGAGTCTTATTGCCGCTATAAATCGCCCGCATTTTACGAAGACCTATTAACCATCCGCACCCGCGTGACCGAGATCCGCAGCCGCAGCCTTAGATTTTTCTACGAAGTACATCGAGCAGATGACGATACACTCATCGCCGAGGGCGAGACGCTCCACGTTGTGACCGACAGCGATAAAAAGGTTCGGTCTCTGCCCGAGATCTATCGCAACCGCCTGCTCGCAAAGCCCGAAGAAGCATTTCCCGCTGATCAAGCACCTAGTTAGTTCAAAGTTCAAGGTTAGAAGTTCCAAGTTTGAACGGCAGTTTGCGATTAGTGCTTCCTCAACTTTGAACTTTGAACTTAGAACTCTAAACTAAATATATGCCCGGAGCCGGACGAGCCGAAGTTTATTTCATCGCCGCGATGATGATCCTGATCCTCATTGTATGTGCGGTCGCGGTCGTTTTTTTCTTCAAAACGTATAAGAAAGAGATGGCAGACAAGGCGGAACGCAAATCGCAAAAGGACGCGCTTGGAGTACGGCCTTTAGGTGGCCAAAGTAAACTCGGAAAGCCGTCTGAAGGCGGAACTCCAAACGAAAAATGACCCTTCTAGATTCACTAAACCCCCAACAGATCGAGGCCGTTAAGACGACCGACGGACCGCTCCTAATTCTTGCCGGTGCCGGTTCGGGCAAGACCCGCGTCATTACCGTACGGATCGCGTATCTCATTACAGAAAAACAAGTTGCACCGCACAACATCCTTGCCGTGACTTTTACAAATAAGGCGGCGGGGGAGATGCGGTCGCGTGTCGAAGAGCTGATGAAAGGCCAGCGTCTGCAATCCGCTCCGCTCATTTCGACCTTTCACAGCTTGTGCGTCCGTATCCTGCGGCAGGATATCGATAAGCTCGATGAGGGCTATAAAAAATCGTTCACGATCTACGACACCGACGACTCTCAAAAGGTCGTAAAAGCGTGTATCAAAGACCTCGGGCTTGATGAAAAACAGCTCGCTCCGCGATATGTCCGAAACGCGATCAGCTCGGCTAAAAATCGCGGTGAGGATTTCGAAATGTTTGCCGCCCGTGCCGAACAGGGTGATCCAAAAAAGACGGCGGTCGCGAAAGTCTTTAAGATGTACGACGAGCGTCTGCACACGGCGAATGCTCTTGATTTTGACGATCTACTGATAAAAACCGTCCAGCTTTTACGCCGCTCACCTGAGACCCGCGAAAAATATAACGAGCGCTATAAATACATCCTCGTTGATGAATATCAGGACACGAACGCCCTGCAATTTGCACTTATCAGTTTCCTGACCGAAAAGCAGCAAAATATCTGTGTGGTGGGCGATGATGCACAGAGTATCTATGGTTTTCGGCAGGCTGACATCCGAAATATCTTAGGTTTCGAAGAGCATTTTAAGGACGCCAAGGTTATCTTGCTCGAGCAAAATTACCGGTCCACGCAGACGATCCTCGATGTCGCTCACGCGATCATTGAGAACAACATCCACCAAAAGAAAAAGAAGCTGTGGACCTCAAATCCGGGCGGCGAAAGGATTTTTTACTCGCAAAGCTACGATGCTGACGGCGAGGCGCGGTTTGTCGCGTCAAAGATCGAGGAGCATCAACGCCGCAGCTTGAGCGACCGCATCGCGGTGCTGTACCGGACCAACGCCCAGTCGCGTCTGTTCGAAGAAGCACTGCGACGGATGCGGATCGAGTACAACATTGTCGGCGGTTTTTCGTTTTACGAGCGGGCTGAGGTCAAAGATGTCATCGCGTATCTCAAACTGGCGATGAATCCGTTTGACGACATCGCCCTGTTGCGGGTTGTAAATACGCCGACTCGCGGACTTGGGAAAACCAGTCTCGATGAAGTGCAGCGGATCGCAAAAGCTGCCAGTTCGTCGATCTGGATGACGATCGCTGAGATCACAGATCCGGCATACGGACAGCCGTTGAGCCTGACGCCGCGGGCGAAAGAGGCTCTGCGAGCTTTTCGAAAAGTGATCGAAGATCTTATTGCGAAGGTAAATGCCGCTGCGGACTCTGAAAATCCGGTTTCCGAAGTAATTATTGCTGCCATTGAGGATACGGGCTACGCGAATGTCCTCAGAATGGAGAATAGCGATGAGTCGGCCGCTCGTCTCGAAAACCTTGAGGAGCTCGTCAACGCGGCAGTCGATTACGACCGTCAAGAAGAAAACGGGTTGCGGGATTTTATTGATCATGCTGCGCTTATCTCAGATACGGACAAGTTTGACGGCACCGCTCCGGTTACGCTGATGACGGTTCATATGGCAAAAGGGCTTGAGTTTCCCATCGTTTTTCTCGTTGGTCTCGAAGACGGCATCTTCCCGCATTCGCGGTCGATCAGCGATTCGAAAGAGTTAGAAGAAGAGCGGCGACTAGCTTATGTTGCGATCACGCGAGCTGAAAAAATTCTATACGTCACCCACTCGATGCGCCGCCGCGTCTATGGCGAAGAGATCGCGTCAGAACCGTCACAGTTTCTAAACGAAATGCCGCTTGAGCTAATCGAGGACCTGTCGCACGGAGCGTCTTGGCTCTCGTACGCACGCAGCACGCCGGCGATGGCGAGCAAGGCGGCGGTCAGTGCTTTACGCGGCGAGAGCGAGCCCATTAAGCCTCGTACACCTTATATCGGCAAGACGTACAACAGCAGCGAGGCGATCGCGGAGTTTTTTAAGAAGAAAGGTAGTTCCGCTCCAAAGGCAGAACCGCCTGCGTTAGCAGGTGGAGCGAACGTTGAGCCGAAGTCTGGCATCGTGCCACCCGCTCACGCGGGCGGTTCTGCCCTCGACCGACTAAAAGCATCGGGCAGCAAGCCATCAGCATCTACGGTTCAACAAACACCGGCCGTCAATGGCCTTGTTCCGGGGACACATGTCCGGCACGAAAAATACGGCCGTGGACTCGTGCTTCGGCGCGAGGGCTCGGGTGACAATACAAAGCTGACGGTCAGCTTCCCAGGCTTCGGGCAGAAAAAACTGATCGAAAAATACGCTAACTTGGAGAAAATGTAAATTGGTATAATAATTCAAGTCTTATTCAAGGAGGGTTTTGATATGTTAGATACACAAATTCGAATGTCGCTAGGCCTCGCGCTTTACGCGGTCACCTCGCTGGGGTTATTAGGCTGCGGAGCCCAACCCGGCACCAATAACGCAAATTTCAACTCGAACGCCAACCGTTCGAATTCCAACGCGAACGCCAACGCGAACGCTAATTCCACAAATTCCAATTCAACGGCCTCTGCGGTCGAGACAAAAGAACCGGAGCAATACCAGGCGACCGTGACGCTGAAACTCGAGGCTGTCGGCGATCAGCAGAAAATGGCGATGCCGACGATCGGGGCCTCGGTCGCCCGAAACGGCACGGACCGACGGATGGAATTTACGGTGCCGACCGGCGGGACCGTGGTTTATTTGGATAAAGCGGGCACCAATTACGTTATCCTTCCAGCCAAAAAACAGTATGCTGAGCTCAACCGCGACTCGCTCGGTTTTGACGTTCGCCGAATGCTGATGCCGGAACAGATCGTCGATCAGGTCAAAAAAACGCCTGGCGTCGAACGCGTCGGCGAGGAAAAATATAACGGCCGCGACGTCATCAAATATCGCTACGCCACCGTTGCTAACACACAGACAAAAGCCGGAGCGGTGCAAACCGATTCGTTCCTGCTGGTGGATAAGGAGACGGGCCTGCCGCTGCACTCCGAGACCGTCTCGCAGTCGCAGGGCGGCAATGTGCAGGGTTACAGCGGGCTGCGATTGATCACCGAGATCACTGACATCAAGACGGACCCGGCCCCGGCAATGTTTGACAAGCCGGCGGACTTTCAAAAGATCGAAGCCGATCAGGTCCGCTCGCAGGTCGACATGATATTCAGCGCACTGTCTGCGTTCCTGTCCCAGATGATGAAACAGGCGCAGCCGGCGGCCACGCCTGCAGGGTAATTGCCGTTATGAAGAAACTAATTATCGGCATCCTGATCGGCGTGATCGTGGGCGGAGCCGCCACATTCCTATTGTTTGTCGGTGTGCCCCGCGCGTCGACGACACCGGGCGTTCCTATCCGGCCGCCTGACGATACAACAACGGCGGGCGCGGCCCAGATCGTGCTCAGGCAGGATTTTTTTAATCAGGTGTTGGGCACGATCTTTCGGGATATGAACCACCCCGCATTTCCTCTCGCGGGCGGCGGGAAGCCTGAGGGAAGCAGCGACGGAGCCCAGTACGCCATTTTTCAGGAGGCGCCCAAATGCGACGGCAAGATCACGATCCTGCCGGAGGGGAGCGGCGTCAAGACCGGCCTGAATTTTGAAAAAAACCGCATCGCGGCGCCGCTTGCCTTTTCCGGTAATTACGACTCGCCATTCGGCTGTCTGCAGTTCACGGGGTGGGCACAGGCCGACCTTGAGCTAAGGTACGACGCAGGTCAGCACGCGGTCTTTGGCCGAATAATCG
>JBGTII010000154.1:0-18163 GCA_041745735.1 Pyrinomonadaceae bacterium
GCGCGACGGCAAATGGGATCTCTACGGCCTGATGTTTACGCCGACCAACCTCGCTACAAATAAGAAATATCCGGTCATCAATTACATCTATCCCGGCCCGCAAGGCGGCGGCGTCGGCACACGTAATTTCGGGCCGAGCCGTAACGATAATCAGGCTCTTGCCGAGCTTGGGTTCGTCGTTGTTGCCATCGACGGCACATGTAATCCGGACCGCTCAAAATCATTTCACGATGTTTGCTACGGCAACATGGCCGACAATACGCTCGAGGACCAGATCTCGGGCCTCAAGCAGTTGGCCGAAAAAAATCCGTATATGGATCTGACACGCGTGGGTGTTTGGGGCCATTCCGGTGGCGGCTATGCGACCGCAGCGGCGATGTTTCGCTTTCCGGATTTTTACAAGGTCGGCATTTCTGAGAGCGGTAATCACGACAACCGCAATTACGAAGACGATTGGGGCGAACGATACATCGGTCTGATGGTCGGACCCGACGGCAAACAAACCACTTCGGTCGATGACACGAAAATAAAGTCAAACTACACCGATCAGGCAAACCAGATTTTTGCCAAAAATCTCAAAGGCAAGCTAATGCTCGCGCACGGTCTGATGGATGATAATGTCCCGCCGTACAACACCTGGCTCGTGATCGATGCTTTGACCAAAGCAAACAAAGATTACGATCTTGTCGTTTTCCCAAACGCACGTCACGGCTACGGAGCATCGTCATATTACATGATGCGCCGCCGCTGGGATTATTTTGTAAAGAACCTTCTTGGTGCGGAACCGCCAAAGGAATACGTGCTAAAGCCAACGCTCGATCCGCGTATGGCCCAGTAAACTTAAAAGGCAGGCTTGCGGGGGCCTGCCTTTTTTATTTGAGTTCCTCGGTGTCGTCTTCGCTGGCGTCAAACAAAACGCTTACGGGCGTGTGGGCGGGCGGGAGCGATTGGGTATATCCGGCGATATCTTTTTGCAGCTTGTCGACCGCATCACGTCCGCGTTCGAAATCGTCGGCTTTTAGTTTGAGCACGAGTTTGCCGTCCTCATTTGGCAGGTCGCCCATTGCGGCGAGCGATTTTGTGCGGATCTCGATTTTGGAACCTCGTTTAAAGATGCCTTTTTTGAACTTAATATCGAGAATATCACCGATCGAGAGACGAGCCTCTTTAAGGCCGACTGAGACAAGCCCCAAGATCTTTGAGTCAAATTCGATCACGATTCCGGCGCTCGAAAACTTTGCAAAACCATTGACCTCAGTCAGGCCTTGATGTTTCGAAGATTTGAATGGAACGCTCGTAAAATTCTGCATATGCCGGGAACGCAGGCGACCCGCCTGCAAAGATCTCTGGTAGCGATCTCATCTGCCTCTCAATAAATACTTTCCGATACCAAACAGGCTGATCAACAGCCAAAAAAATTCTACTACAAACGAAGGGAAGTTAAAGGCGAAATAAAGCGAGATGAGTATCAACGTCGCCCCGACAGCGTTTAGCAGCGAATATACAAGCTGCTTGCTCCGCACCTTGCCCAACTGTAGCAACACGTACGTCACAATAATGACCGCAACGCCGACCGTGCCGAGAATGTCGTACCAGGCGTAGGTCATTTCATTTTAACGACCAAGCCCTTTGGCCCAACTGCCCAAACCGCTTTTTTGCCTTTGGCGGCAACGGCGTTGAGATCTTCTTTTCCAAATATCTTCCAAGTCTTACCGCCATCGCGAGTGATATCCGTGCCATTTGTGCCGACGGCGATGATCGTTTTCTTGTCGACATAAGTTACCCCCGAGCGATATCCGCTGAGGCCGGTGCCGAGTTTCCATGTCTTGCCGCCATCTGATGAAAATGCTAGGTTATCTTTTGGTTCGTTGGGCTTTTCGTAATTACCGCCCACTATTACGCCAATACGCCGGTCGAACATCGCAATCGAGAAAATGCCGCTGCCTGCCGTTCCATTGATGATCGGTGTATCGAAACGTGCAAAGTCCATTGACGGCTGATCGAGTGACAACCTATAGAAACTTGATGCTGAGCCGCCACTGACAATTCCTAGAGTGTGCGTGCTTCCGTCGCGATAAACGATCAGACAAGTGCCACTCGCTGCAAAGGCAGCCTCGCCATTAGTTGTTCGAGACCAATAAGGCCATTCTTGCCATTCAGAGCCTCCGTTGTTTGTTCTGATCAATCGGAATGAATTGTCTATTGGATCCGAGATGGCAAAGCACGTATTGCGGTTTATGCACGAAAGAGCATCGTAGAACGCCTTCTCGTCCTTATTCCGAAACTGCTCTTTCCACATCTTTCCGCCGTCGGTGGTTTTGTAGATCCGCGAAGACTCACCGGTGCCGATGCTTAGGATATAGGCGGTGTTAGCGTCAAAAGCTTCGATATCGCGGAAATCGAGCTTGGCGGCGTCAGGCACTTGGATCACGTCCCATTTCTTGCCGCCATCGATGGTGCGGATCACCGTCCCGCCCGTACCGCTCGCCCAGATGACTTTTTCGTTCACGACCGACAGCCCGCGAAAGCTTGCGGTGGTGTGGACGGTCTGCTTGATCCATTGAGCTGAAGCAGAGAAAGCGAACAGAAAAATTAAACCGCAGAGACGCAGAGACGCAGAGAAATTTATGCCTTTCATTAGTACACCATCCTTGCCCGTATCGTGCCTTTGATGCCTTTTAGGATCTCAAACGCTTCTTTTGAAAGTTTGGAATCGACATCGAGTATTACATAGCCGATCTCGTCGTTGGTTTTGAGATATTGACCGGTGATGTTGATGCCGCCTTTTGAAAGCCGCGAGTTTATTTGGCCGAGCACACCGGGTACATTTTTGTGGATGTGCAGTATTCGGTGCGTTCCGGCTTGAGGCGGCAGGGAAACGGACGGCACGGTATGCGAACCTTGGGAAATGCCGAGTTCGAGATATTTGATGAGCTTTGCCGTTACGTCGAGGCCGATGTTGGCCTGTGCCTCTTCGGTAGAGCCGCCGATGTGCGGCGTTAGGATGACGTTTGGCAAATTTTGCAGCCCGCTCTCAAACCTCTCGCCGTTTCTTTCGGGCTCGACGGGGAAAACATCGACCGCCGCACCCGCAAGCTTGCCTGATGTCACGGCCTTACCCAACGCATCAAGATCAACCACATCGCCGCGGCTGTAATTGAGCAGCACCGCACCTTTTTTTAGGTTTTTGAGCATCGCCGCGTCCATCATATTTCGCGTCGTGGCGTCAGACGGTACATGGAGCGTGACGATGTCTGAGCTTTTCAGGAGCTCTTTTAGGTCGCGTATCTGGCGGGCGTTGCCGTGCGGCAGCTTGGTCGCGGTGTCGTAATAGGTGACGTGCATCCCCAGAGCCTCGGCCATGATCGACACCTGCGAACCGATATTGCCATAGCCGATGATGCCGAGCGTTTTGCCGCGCAGCTCAAACGAACCGGCCGCTTCTTTTAACCATTCCCCGCGATGCGCGGCAGCGTTTTTATCCGGGATCTTGCGGATCAACATCACGCACAGGCCGATGATGAGTTCCGCAACCGAACGCGTGTTCGAATAAGGTGCGTTAAAAACCGCGATGCCTTTTTTTGTGGCCGTTGCAAGATCGACCTGATTCACCCCGATACAAAAACACCCGACCGCCAGCAGCTTATCCGCCGCGTCGAGCACGTTCTTAGAGATATGTGTCTTTGACCGTATCCCAAGCAGATGAACGCCCTTGACCGCTTTGATCAACTCAGCCTCACTCAACGCACCGTTGATGCGTTTGACGTCCGCATAGCCGCCAACACACAACTCCTCGACCGCCGCATCCGAGATATTCTCGAGCAGCAGGATCTTGATCTTTGTACGGGGATATGAAGTTTGGTTTGGTGCCATGTTTCAACGACCTGTTATGTTATAGATCGCCTCTGGTTCTGGCCGACATCCCGACTTTAATATGTTTGCAAGGAATCTGCTCCCCACTCCCGCCTCGACCGTCCAGGCACTGTTCGCGTCGGTTATCATCAGCGTCCCTCCTTACAAAACCGACAGAGCTTCTGGCATACACTTTTTCCAGTTGCACCCACTCTCCAATCTCTTCTATGAAAAGACTCATATCCTCTTCCAGTTTTTTATTTCGACCAGCGTTTAGGACCAGCGTGTAATGGATTTCCGTAGATGGGGGGAAAGTTCCTGCTTGTACGACCTCTTTGCCCGCAACTTTACTTATTTCGACAACGATGGGGCGGCGTAGATACTTTTGGTATCTTGTTGGGAGGACAGGAAGACCAATCACGTTTTTCTGCATATCTTCTTGCTTTCGCCAGTAGTACTCAGAGTCGACGCCGGTTGACAGACCAGCTGCTTTTTCGCAAAAATCTCGAAGCCTATCTTCAGGTACGAGAAAGTGAGTGTTATCAACTCTCACCTTTACGAGTTTGGTTTTGAAACGCGGCCTTACGCTCACGTGATCTTTTGACGATTTTTCGTAATCTAGTTCGAGAAAATCTCCTCGATCTAGAACCAAGCCAAAATAGAATGATTTGAGGGTGTGATAGAAATAAAAACTTAAAAACCCTCCGCGCACATTCCAAACAAACTTATTATCACCAATCCCCGTTTCTCCGTAGTAAATGCCTTCCCATTCATTCTCAGGTGGAAACGCTTTTATTAGATTCACACGCTTCTTACCCGCGGCAATGTCGCTTGGGGTAAACTTTATCGGTTCCCAATAAGAAAGAGTATGAAGATGGTCCGCCTCTGAAATGAATCCTTTTAGCCAGTTTTCATCCTCTTGCCCTACGCATAAACTCACGAAAAGCAAACTGCCAAAGAAAACTGCAATGACCTTCTTCATATTTTAAGACCCGCATTACATATGAATCGTCAGATCATGCACGCCTTCGGCGGCCTCCATTACGCTTTCCGAGACGGTCGGGTGAGGTTATATCAAACGACTTTCTTAGGCCGTCCGCCGAGTTTGCCGTTTGTTCGTGATGCTACACTTTTCTTTTCGCTGGTAGCCGATCCGTTCCGTCTTCCTAGTTCCGCGCTGATTACCTTATCACCGATCAATTCGAAGATTATGGAGCCAATACCAATGTCAACATCTAAAGGCGCACATGTGAGTGTGTACCGGCCCCAAAGGCCGATTTCTTTGAGATCACTCTCAGTAGCATCGGTAAATTCAGACAATATTCGCGGATCAAAAGCAAAATCCCAACCGGAAGCCAACTCAATGTACACCTTCCCATTTTTGTATCGAGCGGACTTCGCCTCGGGTTCGCTAATGCCACGCTTCTCGGCTTCGCGAATCTGTCGGTCTAATTCGGCATCACTTATTCGTTTTCTGACTATGTTCATGGGTGAATTTGCCTCCATCGACTTAGCAATTCATCGTTATTTGCAGTAACTAGATCCATTGCACTTCGGATATTTGACCGTATCATCCCACGGTTTTCCCTAATTTCCGGATCGTCAAATCCAACGGCCAAGAGAATGACAACTTCTTCGCCGCCTTTTACGACGTGTACATGGGGCGGATTGTGGTCGTCGGTTCTGATCCTAATATCGAATCCGCGTTGTCGAAGAACCGTTGGCATAAGTATAATAACCTAACAGTTAGGTTTATGCAAGAATTTACATATGTATCGTCAGATCATGCACGCCTTCGGCGGCTTCCATTACGCTTTCCGAGACGGTCGGGTGGGCGTGGATGATGCGGCCGAGTTCGTCGGCTGTGCATTCGAGGGCCATGGCGACGCAGGCTTCGGCTAGCAGCTCGGTCGCGTGCGGGCCGATGATGTGGACGCCGAGAACCTCGTCGTATTTCTTCTCGGCGACGATCTTTACAAAGCCGTCGGTTTCTCCGAGGATGCGGGCTTTGCCCGAGGCTGAGAACGGGAACTTGCCGACCTTAACGTCGTAACCCGCGGCTTTTGCTTTTTCTTCGGTCAGGCCGACGCTCGCGACTTCGGGGTCGCAGTAGGTGCAGTTTGGCACGAGGTTTTGCTTGATCGGCTCGACCTTTTTACCGGCGAGTTTTTCGACGACCAATATGCCCTCTTTCGAAGCTAGATGGGCAAGCCATGCGGTATCAATAACGTCACCGATGGCGAAAACGTTTGTTTCGTCGGTCTCGCAATATTCGTTGACCTTAATGGTGCCGCGAGGATTGACGACAACTTTGGTGTTCTCAAGCCCGATTCCTTCGATCGAGGGCATACGGCCGACAGCGACGAGCAGCATCTCGGCTTCGAGCGAAATGGTCTCGCCTTTGGCGTTTTTGCCTGAGACTTTTACGCCGCTCTTATTTTTTTCGAGCTTGTCGAGTTTTACGCCGGTTTCGCATTTGATGCCTGACTTTTTGAACGAACGGGCAAGCTCTTTCGACACATCAGCGTCCTCGATCGGCACGATTCGGTCCATCAGCTCGACGACCGTCGTGTCACAGCCAAAGCGATGATAAACGCTCGCAAACTCAACGCCGACGGCACCCGAACCCATAACAATCAGTGATTTTGGCACTTTAGTGAGTTCCAAAATGTGGTCGGAATTGACGACCGTTTTGCCATCAGTCTCAAAACCGGGAATAGGACGCACGACCGAGCCGGTGGCGATGATAATATTTTTCGTCTCGATCGTTTCTTTTTTGCCGTCAGCCAGAGCGACCTCGACCTTGCCTTTCCCAACGATCTTGCCAAAGCCATTAAAGATCGTGGCTTTGTTCTTTTTCATCAGATAGGTCACGCCGGCGGAGTTTTTGGCGACAACGTCGGATTTATATTTTTGTACGCCCGCCCAGTCGTAACTCAGGTCTTTGACCTTGAGGCCATAATTTTCAAAATGCCCCGCTTTGTCATAAAGATGCGCGGCGTTCAATAAAGCCTTGGTCGGGATACACCCGCGCAGGCCGCAAGTGCCGCCGAGACGAGCGTCTTTTTCTTTCTCAATGATCGCTACTTTTAATCCAAGTTGTCCGGCCCGCACGGCGGCAACATAGCCGCCCGGCCCGGATCCGATGATCGTTACGTCAAATTGTTCTGCCAATGTAGTGTCCTCGTGTTACCAATAAAAATAATTGCTATTTACACATTATAGGCGTTTAGCGTTAGCCAATCTAGTTAACCCGTTTCGAATTAGATTACAATGGTTGTATATGATCCATTCAGAAGAATTTCTAGCTATTGTTCACGACGCCAAAAGCCGAGTAAAAGAAACTGATGTCGCCGGAGCACGTGAGCATGTCGCCGATGGTGCCATACTGATCGACGTTCGCGAAGACAACGAATTTGATGCCGGACATGCCGCCGGTGCTAAACATATGTCACGCGGCATTATCGAACGCGACATTGTCCAGACCTTTCCCGACAAAGACACCGAACTTGTCCTATATTGCGGCGGCGGTTACCGCTCAGCTCTTTCGGCGGACATGCTGCAAAAAATGGGCTACACCAACGTGATCTCAATGGACGGCGGCTGGGCGGCGTGGAAAGAATCGGGTGCGCCGGTCGAATAAATTTCGGAACAGAACTTGGAGAAACTAATGAAGAAATATTATCTTGCGATCTTGATCATGCTGATATCGATGGGCCAGATCATGGGACAGCAACAGATCGACCAGAAAGTCGTCGACGCAATTAAGATGATGGATCGCCAATGGATCATCGAAGCCTATTCGAGCAAAGATCTGGCAGATTTTGACCGCATCGTCGCAGAGGATTTTGTCATTACCGGCTCAAACGGCAAGCTGCAAACAAAAGCTGAAAAACGGACGAGCGTCAAACGCGACTACAGCGAAGACCCTGCGAACGGTGGAGTTTTTAAGATCGACGCCGATTCACATAATGTTCGCGTCATCGGTAAGGATATTGCGGTTTCGACGGGATTTATCAAAGAGAACTACAACTGGAAGACCCAAAAAATAAACGGGCACGTGCATTTCACCAATTTTTATCTCAAGCGTAAAGGCAAGTGGCAGATCGTCCAGTCGCATTTTACGAACATAAAGCAAACGTGAGGTCGAGAGAGAGCGTATGGATTTCAAGCAATTCTATCTAGGCTGTTTGTCGCACGCCTCTTATTATTTAGGCTCAGACGGAGAAGCTGTGATCATCGACCCCCAACGCGATGTCCAACAATACATCGACCAGGCCTCGGCCAACGGCCAAACCATCAAATATATCATTGAGACGCATTCGCATGCCGATTTTGTCAGCGGACATGTCGAGCTTGCCGCCAAAACCGGTGCTGAGATAATTTACGGCCAGCGGGCGAATACAAAATTTCCGACCCATAAAGTTAATGACGGAGATGACCTGACCGTCGGTAAGATCAAACTCACTTTCCTCGAAACACCCGGCCATACGCCTGAGGGCATCACGATCATCGCCAAAGACACTGCGGACGATGCTGCCCCGCTAAAGATGTTTACCGGCGACACTCTGTTTATCGGCGACGTCGGGCGGCCCGATCTGATCGGCTCTGTCGGATTTTCGGCGGCTGAGATGGGCGGGATGCTCTATGATTCATTGCACAACAGCATCCTCGCTTATCCGGACGAAACTGAAGTTTACCCGGCGCACGGAGCCGGTTCGCTTTGCGGCAAATCGCTGTCAAAAGAAACTTGGTCGACGTTGGGCGAACAGCGCAGATTTAACTATGCTCTCCAGCCGATGAGTAAGGAAGAATTTGTAAAGATCGTCGCCAGCGACCAGCCCGAGGCGCCCGCGTATTTCCCAAAAAGCGCGGCGAAGAATCTAGCCGGATCGGCGTCGTTAGATGAGATCGCAAAACCGCGTGAGCTTTCGACCGAGGAGATACTAAACTTTGACGGTGTCGTGATCGACGTTCGTAAGAATTCTGAGTACGGCGGCGGCCATATCCCAAACTCGATAAATATCGGCCTCGGCGGGCAATTTGCGTCGTGGGCGGGAACGCTCATTCCGATCGGAACTCAGCTTGCCATTGTTGCCGACACCCAGGAGCAGATCGATGAAGCAGTCATGCGGCTGGCACGAGTCGGCCACGAAACGGTTAGCGGCTCGATCCTGGTCGGCAAATACACGGGCGAGAAAAAAATGATCGAACAGGTTTCGGTCGAGGCGGTGGCCGGGCTGACGCAGACCGAGAAATATCTGCAGTTCGTTGATGTCCGGCGGCCGGGTGAGTACGACGCCGGCCACGCGACGCGCACTTGGAATGCTCCGCTCGACAAACTCGTTAACTTGGTCGATAAACTTGATCCGGCAACGCCCGTTTACGTTATCTGTCAGGGCGGTTACCGTTCAAGTATTGGCACGAGCATTTTTGAGAATGCGGGTTTCCGAACGGTGTTTAACATCACCGGCGGCACCGCCGCGTGGCTTGAGGCGGGACTCGAAACCGAAGCTGCTGCGACGGTGTGTGCAAGCTCGAAATAGGAACACAATATGAAATACATGTTAT
The DNA here is from genome assembly GCA_041745735.1 of Pyrinomonadaceae bacterium. Classification (GTDB taxonomy): domain Bacteria; phylum Acidobacteriota; class Blastocatellia; order Pyrinomonadales; family Pyrinomonadaceae; genus OLB17. Next base: position 9,424 of record JBGTII010000154.1, read on the forward strand.
TTTTCACGACCGCGATGTTATTGTTCGCCGGGTGTCAGAGCGCCGCAACAAAAAATACAGATTCGGGCGTCGCTAGCCGTCAGACGGATATCAAGGAAGTCTCGCCGACAGAGGCGCAGGCTGCTGTTTCTAAAGCTTATTCGCAGTTCATCGACGTTCGCACCGCTGAAGAATATGCTGGTGGACACGCCGCACGAGCCGTAAATATTCCACTCGATACGATCTCCTCAAAACTCGACACTCTTGAGAAAAATGAGCCGGTCTATCTGATCTGCCAGACGGGCAATCGTTCGAAAAAGGCTGCGGCCATTCTCAAGGAATCCGGATTTAATAACGTATTAAATGTGACCGGCGGGACAGTTGCCTGGCAGGCAGCCAATTTGCCGATGGAGACAAAGGCGCCGCACGGCGCGCCGCAGACAAAATAGCGGGTCAGTCACAATGGATAAGAAAGAGCATTGGGAAAATGTCTACGCGACAAAATCTCAAGATCAGATGAGTTGGTACCGCGACCATCTCGATAATTCGCTAGCGCTCATAATACAAACCGGTGTCGGAAAGGATGCCGCGATCATAGATGTTGGCGGCGGCAGTTCGACGCTGGTCGACGATCTGCTCGACAGAGGCTTTACCGATGTTTCTGTTCTTGATATTTCCGGAGCGGCGATAGGAAAAAGTAAGGAGCGTCTCGGTGCGTCTGCCCAAATGGTCAATTGGATCGTCGCCGATATTACTGAGGCCGATCTGCCCGATGACCGGTTCGACGTCTGGCACGACCGTGCGGTGTTTCATTTTCTGACGGATGCCGCCGATCGTCGAAAGTACGTCGATCTGGTAATGCGCGCGTTAAAACCGGGCGGGCATCTCATCGTTGCCTCATTTGGGCTCGAAGGCCCGCAAAAATGCAGTGGACTCGACGTCGTCCGATATAGCCCCGCGACGATGCACGGCGAATTCGGCGGGCAATTTGCTCTCATCGAGAGTCTCGATGAAATGCACAATACGCCATTCGGCACGACTCAGGAATTTGTTTACTGCCACTTTACAAAACTCGCCTGAGTGCCGTTTTCCAATCTAACCACGCTACCCGCCTCCGCAAAACTGATGTAAAATTGCGTTTTGAAAACAACAAATATGTCAGAAGCAACAGAATCAGTGAAAACGCGGGTCGAAACCGACTCGATGGGGCCGATAGATGTGCCCGTAACGGCGTATTGGGGAGCTCAGACTCAGCGGTCTTTGCACCATTTCGACATCGGATTTGATGTCATGCCGCGTGAAGTGATACGAGCACTCGGCATCCTCAAAAAGGCGGCGTCGATCGTCAATTATGATCTCGGTAAGCTCGAAAAGAGCAAGCTCGATCTCATCGTACAAGCGGCCGACGAAGTGATCGAGGGCAAGCTCGACGCCCATTTTCCGCTACGTGTTTGGCAGACGGGTTCGGGCACACAGACGAACATGAACGCCAACGAGGTCATCTCAAACCGCGCGATCGAGATCGCGGGCGGCGAGATGGGTTCGAAAACACCTGTTCATCCAAACGACGACGTCAACAAATCGCAATCGTCGAACGACACTTTCCCGACGGCAATGTACATTGCGGCGGCCGAGCGGATGACGGCGTTGATCCCTGAGATTCAAAAGGTCCGCGACGCTATTGACGCCAAAGCCCAAGAGTACAAAGATGTCGTAAAGATCGGCCGCACGCATTTGCAGGACGCGACACCGATGACGGTCGGGCAGGAATTTGGCGGTTGGGCATCGCTCGTTGAGCGTGACATCGAGCGCCTGCGGTTCGTAATGCCGGGACTATTTGACCTCGCGATCGGCGGGACGGCCGTCGGCACGGGCTTGAACGCACATCCCGAATTTGCCCAGCGTGCGGCGGATAAGATCGCCGAGCTTACCGGATTGCCATTCAAATCGCACCCCGACAAATTTGCCGCTCTGTCTGCACACGACGAAGTTGTTTTCGCGTCCGGCGGGCTGAAAACACTTGCGGCAAGCCTAATGAAGATCGCCAATGACATCCGCTGGCTCGCATCTGGCCCGCGCTGCGGCGTCGGCGAGATATCTCTGCCGGAAAATGAGCCGGGAAGTTCGATCATGCCCGGAAAGGTTAATCCCACACAATCCGAAGCGATGACAATGGTCGCCGTGCAGGTTTTTGGCAACGACGCGGCGATCGGGTTTGCCGGATCGCAGGGCAATTTTGAGCTCAATGTTTTTAAGCCGGTGATAATCCACAATTTTCTGCATTCCGTGCGGCTGATCCACGACGCTTGCCACGGCTTTGTCGATTACTGCATCGCGGGCATCGAGCTTAACCTCGACCAGATCGATCATTATCTGCGAAACTCGCTGATGCTTGTTACCGCTCTAAATCAGCACATCGGCTACGACAACGCCGCCAAGATCGCAAAAAACGCGCATAAAAAAGGCATCTCGCTGAAAGAATCTGCCGTCCAACTCGAGCTTTTAACGGCGGAGAAATTTGACGAGTTGGTTATTGCGGAGGATATGACACACCCGTGAGCAGTGAACAGTTGATAGTGAATAGTCAACAGTGGGTAGAAATCAGAAGATGGAGCATTTATGAAAACAATAGTCATCGCAATGGTTTTGGTGTTTAGTTCGTCGTTGGTTGCTCAAAGGGAGTTTGATCTTAAGGACGCGTCGAAGTATTTCGATATAAAGGTCAAGGTCGCGAAATGTGATGACGGTTACTGCACCGGTAAGGCGACGTTTTCCTTTTTTAAGAAGGGCGGGACGACGCCGTATCAGGTCATAACCCTGCCGGATACGCAGATGCAGCTTGACGATGGCGTGCCGCTGACCAACGTGACGATGCTCTATGACAATCAGAGCGTCGTAAATATCGACGATTACAATTTCGACGGTATGGAAGATGTGGCGATCTGTGACGGGCCAAACGGCTCGTACGGCGGGCCGTCGTATCAGATCTATCTCTCGTCGCGGGCGGCCGGCAAGTTTGTTCACAATGCCGCCTTTTCCGAGCTTGGCCAGCATCTAGGCATGTTTGAGATCGATAAGAAACGCAAGCGCCTGCGGACCTTCGACAAAAGCGGCTGCTGCTGGCATATCACCGAGGAATTTTCAGTCGCCGGCAACCGGCCATATAAAGTATTTTCCGAAGAAGAAGACGCGACCATCTCCGGCGACAAAGTCAAGATAATCACCAAAACACGAGTCAACGGCAAATGGAAAACGGTCGTGAAGTACGAAAAACGCGGCGATTAACGCCTCAGAAGGTCCCGGTTTCTGCGGGGCGATAATAAAACAGGAAATAGACCAACGCGATGACCACGGCGGCGATGCCGAGGCCGATGAGGCCGATGGTGAAGAGAAAGGTTTTGGCGCACCCGCGTTTTTTTGGTTTTTCGGGGGCGGCTTTTACCTTGGCCAATTTGGAAGGCAAGCCTTCGGTTTCGGCGGTTATTGCCTCGTGAAAATCGGATTTGGGTGGTAAACCTTCGGTCTCGACGGTTTTTGCCTGATGAAAGCCGGGTGCGGTGGTGGACTCATCAGCCGGCACGGTCGCGTGGATGCCGCTGGGCGTGTGGCCCTCAGTCGAACGAAATACCGGTTTGGGCATCGTCCAGGTCTCGGGGTTATCTGGTTGTTTTGGTTCGTCGCTCATCGGCGGTCAAGTTGCGTTCTAAGATAATACACACTCGCCCACTTTCGCAAGAGTTTAACCCTGAATATCCAGCACGTCCGATCGCGTAATGATCGCGGTGATGCGTTTGAAATCCTCGATCAGCACCGCTGGGTGCCGCTGCAATTTCGATTTGATCTCGGCAAAGCTCGTGTCAACGTCGAGCACGGGAAAGCTCTTGTCCATGACCTCGCTTACCTTTGCGTTGAGCAGTTCGCGGTTAGCAAGTAATTTTGTCAGGATGCCGCTCTCACGTAAAGATCCGACCGAACGGTGGTCTTCGATGACCGGCAATTGCGTGATACCGCTATCGTTCATCTTCGCCAGAGCATCGCTCACGAGATCGTCCGGCCCAACAAATATCAGCTCGGCGGGCGACGTGCCGTTTTTAGTCTCGGCGATGAGACCGGCGGTGATACGCTGCGGTTCCAGCAAGAGTTTTTCTTTCATCCACTCGTCGGAGTGGAATTTCGACAGGTAATGTTCGCCCGTATCGCAGACGATAAATACGATGAGTGAGTCTTCATCGAGATCCTTTGCGACTTTCAGAGCAGCGGCAAAGATCGTGCCCGTCGAGCCTCCGCAAAAGATGCCCTCTTTGCGGCCGAGCTGTCTCGCTAGGTCAAACGAATCACGGTCGGTGACGTTGATTATCTCATCGACGATGCTCAGATTAGCATTGCCGACGGGAAGATTCTGCCCAATGCCTTCGACGAGATAGGGCGTTGCCTCTGGGATAAAACCGGACTCTTTATAGGTCTTGAATATCGAGCCGTAAGGATCTGCTCCGATGACTTTAATATCCGGATTCCTTTCTTTTAAATAACGCGAAGTGCCGCTGATCGTGCCGCCGGTGCCGATGCTTGCGACAAAGTGCGTGATCTTGCCGTCCGTGTCGTTCCAGATCTCAGGGCCGGTCGTGCGGTAATGCGCCGCCGGATTTTCAGGGTGATTGTACTGGTCGGGATAAAACGAATTTGGCGTCTCGGCGGCGATGCGTTTTGCCGTCTCGACATAGTGGTCGGGCGTGCCGTTTTTTGCCGCCGCCGGGCAAACTACGATGTCCGAGCCCAAACCTTTGAGATAACGAACCTTTTCGGTCGAGGCTTTTTCGGTCAAAACAAAGATCGATCTGTATCCGCGAACTGCCGCAACGAGAGCAAGCCCGATACCCGTATTGCCGCTTGTCGCCTCGATGATCGTGCCGCCTTTTTTGAGCACGCCTTCACGCTCGGCCCAATCGATCATCGAGATGCCGATCCGGTCTTTGACGGAATAGCCCGGATTGAGGCTTTCCATCTTGGCGTAAACGGGCGTCTTTATTTTCAGCTGCCGCGTAATATTATTGATCCGCACGAGCGGCGTGTTGCCGATAAGCCCGAGTATGTCGTTGTAAGTTTTCATCGCTAAAAGATCTCGTTATGCGTACATAACGAGTTTAAGCGGAAAGCGGTTTTGAGGCAAGAATCGTTGCTGCGACGGCTAATTTGTCTTTGTCCCAAAGCGTTTCACCTCGGCAGGGATGAATATCACGGCCAATGCGACATCGCTGGTTTCGCGGCCGGGGAAAACCTGCATAGAGAGCGAACCGGCGGCAGAGCGGGTCTTTTCGGGCAGGGTTTTTTCGTCAATGAGGATAACGTGTTCGCCAGGGGCGAGGTCGCCAATGACGTAATATCCGTCGGCATCGGTGAGTGTGTCGCGGCCACTGGCGGTTACTACGCGAACGTCGGCGAGGGGCTTTTCATCGTCATCAAATTTGCCGTTCTCATTAGCATCGAGCCAGACGCGGCCGCGCAAACGTCCTGTCCGGACCAAGCGGAAATCTACTGTTGAACTGCTCCCGGCCTTGAGAGCCGCCGCCTGTTCGCCGCCGCTGAGCAAGGTCAGATCGGCACGCACCGACATCAGATCGAGAAAAACTTTGTGGTCGCCAGCCAGCACCGAGCCAAAGCTGTATTGGCCGTTCGCGTCTGAGACGACGTAGCGATTACCGTCTACCTGTACTTTTACATCGGCTTGCGGCTTATCAACGCCTGCATCGAAACGACCGTCCATATTTACGTCCTGATAGACGCGGCCCGAGATCTTTGCAAAAGAATTGACCTCGCTGAGCGGGGCGTTAAGAAATGCCGCAGAATCGCGTTTGCGGAACAGCGTTCCTCTAATACTGACAAGCAAGGTCGGTCCCGCGTTCGTATTCATATAGCTGACCTGCAGCGAAGTCTGTCGCGGCAGCGTGAGCGAAGCGGTTATGCGTTCGTGCGCCGAGAATTTTGAATTTTGACCGTAACTGTAGCCCGCTCCGGCGGTAAAGCTGAGCCGTTTGCCAAGCAGCTTAGACGTTCGCCAGTCGATCTGACCTGTCAGGGATCGCTTGCTGCCGATGCCCTGACTTACTTCGAGCGAATTCGTGTCGTTGATGAGAAAATTAGCACCAAACTGGGCATTGGACGTCGCCGTGCCGAGCGTTTTTACGCGGGTGGCGTTCATGTATAGCCGCCAGCGTGAAAAGTCTTTCGATGCGTTGAATAACGAAAATGCGGACGATCTAGCCTGTGTGGAGCTGTTTTGCGTATGCGAAAAATAAAAGCGGGGTGACGTTCCGCCGGGCGTGATGGCAACGGCTGCGGTCGCCGAGCGGTCTTGTTTTGTTGCGTCTCCCGGACGTTTCACGACGCTCGCGTTAAACGATGTCGATAGCCATTTTCTTGGCGACCAATTAATGCCCGCAGCTTTTAGATCGAGCGGATCGCGGGCCCCATTTTGCGGCGACAGAAAATTGCGGCCGATAAACGCATAGCGTCCTTGTACCGAGAGATTTTCGGCGACTTGATATGTCCCTGCGACATCGATCGCCAACGCGGTACCGTTAATCCGAATTTCGTCGGACGAGAGGCCGTTAAATTTGCCAAACGCAGCGTCGCTTTGCAGACGAAAACGGGAACCGTTGTAGTTTGCACTTGCCGTAAAGACTTCGCCTTTTCTCGATGGCCCGGCAAAATGCATTGCTCCGGCTGCGAGTGTCCATGGCGAGACGCGGCGTGAATTTGCCGACGCAGTAGAGACGGAAAAGCCGAAAACGTTAGTGTCATAACGCGGAGGTGTAATGGTATGTGGCAGCGGATCGTCATCAAGTACGATCGGCGTAACAACGGTGCCCGAATTTGCACGTCCCCCAAAAGCTGTGACCGCAAAACGTCCGATCGGCAACGCTATCATGCCTCCGCGAACATTTGCTGACAGAAACTGCAGCGTAGTGCCCGTTCCAAAATCTCCGGCGGTGAACCGCTGGCCGTTTGGCCTCTCCAAATTAAATGTGAAGTTTCGCGGGCGGATACGCTGCGACGAGGATTTACTCGCGTTCGACGAGAAATAAAACCGTCCGTCCGCAATGCGTCCAACACCGGTCAGAGTCAGATCGTGCGACGAGAGCGACGAATAGCGGTTGAGGCTGTATTCGTAATCGACGCTATAAAGTTCGGCAATGCTTCGTTCACCGACGTTTTGCACTGCGGACGGCACTATAACGCCGCGTGTGATCAGAACGGCGTTTTGTGCATCGTCATATCGGATCGCCACGTCAAAAAGCGTCGATGCGATCTCGGCGGGCAGGATCATTTGGTTGGCGTTTGGGGTAAAAATGAGTTCGCCGGCATTTGAAACAGTCAGCATCACCGAGCCGTTTTCGCGCACCTGGCCGAGACGTGCGTCGAGATCGGCCATCTCACCCGTCTGACGTTTTACTGAAATTCTACGAGCGGTCAGGTCAACGGTTACCATATCGCCTAGCGCTCGTGCGACCGCCATTACGGGCACCGCGACGCGGCCGTTGCGGTTGACCGCATTGCTATTAGGGCCGGTCAGCGTACGGCCATTAACGATGATCGCGGCAAATTGACCTTGCTTTCTTGCGGTGGCGGCTTTGGTGGGTGTCTTCGTTCGCGGGCCCGGTTTCGCATACGTCGGCACAGCCGTCCCCAGCATAAGCAGGCAAGCCAGACAGACTAATAACGTAATGCGAAATGGAAAAGAGCGGTTCATTTGTTATTGAAACGAGCGGAGTTTAAGGCTTTTTGACCATCTTTTCGGAGGCGGCGATCTGCGTGACAGAGGCTTTTACGACCAGATCGGTGACGCCTTCGGTGGCGATCTTGCCGTCCTGAAAATCGACTCGGTATTTGACCGTGTAGTTGCCGGGCGGCAATTCTTTTGCGACGAGCAGCGGCTGTTTGGTCTCCGCTCCGCCGAGGATCGGCAGCGGCTCGACATCCGGCATATCGGCAACGACCTTGCCATTGGTGTCCAGAACCTTAACCGACGCCAGCGGGCGGATCATGCTGTTGCCTTCGTTTTTTAGGGTAGGCGTGACGACTATGCCTTCGGGCGTGGATTCGGCGACCAGATCGCCAAAATCGCCCTGCCGCGTTAGTTTCGCGACCTTGATGTAAAAGACCGACGCCATGCGGTATTTGACGATCATTTGGCGGACGTTTTTGTCGTATTTGAGCGTTTCGGGACGCTGTTCGATAATGAGGGCAGTCAGGTGGTCGCCGGGCGTAGCGTTCTCAGGAACGGAGATCGTAACGCGGATCTGGTGGATGCTGCCTGGCGTGACGGCGGCTTCGCCGGGGCTGTAGATGAGCCAAGGGCTGGCCGAATTAGCTTGCGTTCCCGCAGGAAAATATTCGACGCGGCCGTCTTTTGTGATCGTCCAGTCGTTGAGAGTTGCGACGATCCGTGCCGGTTGTGTGACGTTGTCACCCGCCTTGTAATCGAGATTCACGACAACGGTTGTCTCGGTGCCGGGCTTCATCTCAAGCTCAAAACGCGCAGGCCCGAGAGCCATGCCGCCGCTCTGGGCAAGAACTGAAATTGAAAGACAGATGATCGCGAGGAATATAAAGGTGAGTTTATACATGGCTGTGGTTAACACGGAGCCGATGGGCCGGCTGAAATAGTAAATGTAATGGTCGCACTCAACGTGCCAGTCGCGTAAAACTGCGGCGTGATCGTAAATATCGCGTCGAAGATGTATCCGTCGTTTGTTGCGCGTGA
>JBGTII010000155.1:0-19054 GCA_041745735.1 Pyrinomonadaceae bacterium
CCGCCAGCCAGCTCAAGAAACTTTTTCAAGATCCGCCGCTCATTATATTTGTCTTCTGCCCCGCCGATCACGAGCAGATGCCCGCCAATTATTTCGCGGTCATGCGATTCACTCATTACTTATTTATTACTGCTAACTAAAGAAAACTTTACTTAAAGTTAGTGGAAAGAGTGGGATTGGTCAAGAATTGGTGGCCTGCTAACGGATTGCGTGAGCAGTTGCGACTTTTGCTCCGTGTATTTCCTGCAGGTTACGAACCGTTACATGCTTCTCGGACATTTTCGTTCCGATCGCTTCGACCAAGGCCTCGGCCCCTGTAATTGTGGTCACGCATGGCACGTTGAACTGCAGAGCGGCTTTGCGAATTGCCTTTTCATCATAAAATGACGACTTGCCGAGCGGTGTATTGATGATGAGCTGTACCTCACCTTGGCGGATAAGATCCGCGATGTTTGGGCGGCCCTCGTTGACCTTAAAGACGGATTCGCATTCGAGGCCGACCTCGTGCAGCCGATTTGCCGTGCCGTATGTCGCGACTAGATCAAAGCCCAGCTTATTGAGACGTCGAGCAAGTACGACGGCTTGCCCTTTGTCAGCATTATTGACCGAAATAAATGCTTTTCCCTTGAGAGGCAACCCAACTCCCGCACCTTCCATCGCTTTGCCGTACGCCTCGCCAAATGTCGCACCGACCCCCATTACTTCACCCGTCGAGTGCATCTCTGGGCCAAGAACCGGATCGACACCTGCAAATTTTTTGAACGGAAACACGGGCGATTTTACAAATATCAGCGGCACCGGCAGGATGTCGGGCAGATTAAAATCGGCAAGTTTCTTGTCTCCGGCCATCACGAGCGACGCGATCTTTGCTATCGGCACACCGGTCGCTTTGGCGACAAACGGTACGGTCCGCGACGCACGCGGGTTGACCTCGATCACATAAACGCGGTCGTCCTGTATGGCGTACTGGATATTCATCAGCCCCTTGACCTTGAGTGCGTTCGCCAAGAGCCGGGTGTAGTGATGGATCGTTTCGAGGTGTTCGGCGGCGATCTTTTGAGCCGGCAAAACGCTCGACGAGTCGCCCGAGTGGATGCCCGCTTCCTCGATATGCTCCTGAATACCCGCGATCACGACCGCTGTTTCGTCAGCCAGAGCATCAACGTCAAGCTCGGCAGCACGCTCGAGAAACTTGTCGATCAGGATCGGTTTTTCCGGCGAAGCATCTACCGCCGAACGCATATATTCGTCGAGCGTCTGATCGTCATAAACTATCGCCATTGCACGCCCACCAAGTACAAAACTCGGCCGCACAACGATCGGGTAACCTATTTTGTTCGCAACAACTTTCGCCTCGTCAGCTGATGTAACGCTGGAGTTCTCAGGGCATGGTATTTTCAGCTCATCGAGCAACGCCCCAAACCGTTTTCGATCCTCTGCAAGGTCGATAGAGTCGGGCGAAGTGCCGATGATCGGAACGCCTGCTTCGTGCAGCCTGTCGGCCAGATTAAGCGGCGTCTGGCCTCCAAACTGAACGATCACACCCTCGGGCCGCTCGACATCGACGATGTTCATCACATCCTCAAATGTTAACGGCTCAAAATATAATCTGTCCGAGGTATCGTAATCCGTCGAGACGGTTTCAGGGTTGCAGTTGACCATGATCGTCTCAAAATCAGCGTCGCGCAGAGCAAAGCTCGCGTGACAGCAGCAATAGTCAAATTCGATCCCCTGCCCTATACGATTGGGACCCGAACCAAGGATCATGATCTTTCGCCTATCGGTGGGCTCCGCTTCGCATTCCTGCTCGTAAGTCGAATACATATCCGGCGTGAACGCTTCAAACTCCGCCCCGCAGGTATCGACGCGTTTATAAACAGGCGTGATGCCAAGATCTTTTCGATGCTGACGTACTTCGTTTTCTGACGAGCCTGTCAGGTAAAACAGACGCCGGTCCGATAGGCCAAATTCCTTTGCGGTGCGCAGCTCTTCCGCTGTGTATTCACCAAGCGATTTCCCATCGAGGCTCGCCTGAAATTCCATCACCTGCGACAGTTGATCTAGGAACCACGGATCGATCTTTGTCAGCCGATGGACCTCGTCGAGCGAGTAACCGTTTTGCATTGCGTAGGTGATATACGAGAAACGCTGCGAGTTCGGCCGGGCGAGTTTTCGCTGTAAGTCGGCATCGGGTATGTCTTGTAAACGCAGAGGTTTAACCGCCTCAAGTGAACGTAATCCCTTAAACAAAGATTCCTTAAAAGTACGCCCTATCGCCATCACTTCGCCGACCGAACGCATCTGCGTATCGAGCACGTCTTCGGCTCCTGGAAACTTTTCGAATGCCCACTTTGGTATCTTCGTGACGACGTAATCTATCGTCGGCTCAAACGACGCGGGCGTCTTTTTGGTGATGTCATTCGGGATCTCGTCGAGCGTATAGCCGACCGCGAGTTTGGCGGCGATCTTTGCTATTGGAAATCCTGTCGCCTTTGATGCAAGTGCGCTTGAGCGCGACACGCGCGGGTTCATCTCGATGATGCGAACATCGCCGTTCGCCGGGTTGATCGCAAACTGGATATTCGACCCGCCCGTCTCGACACCGACCTTGCGGATGCAAGCCTTAGACATATCACGCAGGCGTTGATATTCGACGTCGGTCAACGTCTGTGCCGGGGCGACGGTGATCGAATCCCCGGTATGGACGCCCATCGGGTCAAAGTTTTCTATTGAGCAGATGATTACGACGTTATCGTTGAGATCACGCATCACCTCAAGCTCATATTCTTTCCACCCGAGGATCGATTCCTCAACAAGTATTTGCGAATTTGGCGACGCCGCTAGACCGCCGCGGGCGATCTCTTCGAATTCCTCGGGGTTATACGCGACCCCGCCGCCCGTGCCCCCAAGCGTAAAACTGGGGCGGACGATCGCCGGATAGCCGGTCGTCTCGACTATCTCGCGGGCCTCTTCCCAAGTGTGGGCAAAACCGCCCTTGCACGACGGCACGCCGATCTCGTCCATCGCCGCCTTAAATAACTCGCGGTCCTCGCCGACCTTGATAGCGTCGATATTGGCACCGATCATCGTAACGCCGTATTTTTCAAAAACGCCTTGCTCGTACAGTTCGACCGACAGGTTTAGCCCCGTCTGGCCGCCGACCGTAGGCAACACGGCGTCCGGACGCTCTTTTTCGATGATCGCGGTTAGAGATTCTAGGTTAAGCGGCTCGATGTATGTCTTATCGGCGATCTCAGGGTCGGTCATGATCGTCGCCGGGTTCGAGTTGACGAGCACGACCTCATAACCCTCTGCCCGCAAAGCCCGGCAAGCCTGCGTCCCCGAATAATCAAATTCGCAGGCCTGTCCGATGACGATCGGCCCCGAACCGATGATCAAAATTTTGTGAATATCGCTACGTCTTGGCATTTATTGGCTTGTTCTAAACTCACGATTATACAAAAAAAGTGCGGCCCACTCGAACCGCACTTTGTTTATACATACGTCCACTCGAACATTCTTGCCAAGTTTTGTGGTTAATGCTACATTTCCTCCAAGCAAACTCATGAATAATCTTGACCCAGGCGAAGTTCGCCCGTTGCCCCGTAATGTGGCCGTTATCGGCGCCGCTGGCGGTCTCGGGCAAGGCCTTCTCAGCGTCTGCCGAACTGAAGGGGTCGGATTCACGGCAATAGTCCGCTCGCGGCCCGAGCGTATCACCGAGGTGCCGGTTGGCTCTCGTGTCGCGCTTGTCACATCTCTTGCCGACCGAGCTGCCCTGACGGAAGCATTTTCCGGCGCGGATGTTGTACTGGCCGTCCTTGGAACCACTTCGACCAGTTACGACTCATCCGCATTGTTATCGGCGAATATGGCAACGGTTGAAGCGTCAATGTCGGCTGCGGGCGTCGACCGCATAATTATTATCAACACGATGATCGCTTTACCGCCAGGTCGGCCTTCAAGCCGCTTAATGCGCTTTTTCTCTTGGATGCCCGGCACGATCGGCCGCGGAGCAACGGAACAACAAGCCGTAGTCGATGCTCTCGGCAATGGGGCTTTTTCGTCGCTTCGTTGGACGCTAGTGCGGGCGGGTGTTAACGCTAAAGGAAAGGATGAGGCTCCCGTGGCCTCGGCTGAGTGGCAGGGTGCCCAAAACTCGTGGTTCCCCGTTTCGTATGAAGCCATGGGCCGATGGATGCTCGAGGAGGCCGTTGCGGATCAGTTTGTCCGAGCAGCTCCGCTCGTATCCCGCCGCCGTGGCTAACGCCCTGTTTGACAGCGGTGTAGTTGGAGGAGTCTTTGGAAAGGTTATGGTCACTCGTTCGCGGCTCTGGCGTGTCACCAGGGCGATCGTATTTGGGATCGTGGTTGCACTCGTTGCTGGGGGCCTGTATCAAACCATCACGACCCAGGTAGAAGAGGGCAAATACCGGCCGCCCGGACGCATTGTCGATGTCGAAGGCAATAATATTCACATCAACTGTACGGGCGAGGGATCACCGACTGTCATTCTTGAATCCGGCTTAGGCGGCGGCTCGCTTGACTGGAGCCTTGTTCAACCGGAGGTTGCGAAATTTGGCCGAGTCTGCAGTTATGACCGTGCCGGAATTGTTTGGAGTTCTGCAAGCGACGGCCCACGCAATGCAAGTAACATCTCAGACGAATTGTACAAGCTTCTCAAAACGGCTCGCGTTGCTCCGCCGTATGTTCTGGTCGGACACTCAATTGGCGGCGTTTATGTTCAATTGTTTGCCGCCCGGCACCCGGATGAAGTGGCAGGCGTCGTCCTCGTCGATTCCTCGCATCAGGATCAACTCGCAATCGTTGCGGGCATTCCCTCGTTCGTGCCTTACTTATTCAAGGCGGCCGCTCCCGTCGGCATTGCACGTATCGTGAACTCATTAGAAGACTTCCCAAATCTTAGTGCGGAAGCAAAAACGGAAAGAGCAGGCCTTTATTCACATACACATACCGTTTTTGCCATTGCCAATGAAATGGCTGCGGTTCCTGAAAGCTTGGCCGAACTCCGCAACTCGCCTATGCAGTTAGGAGCCAAGCCATTGATCGTTTTATCGCGCGGACTCAGCGACGGTGCTTCGCCCGAAACAGAGGCGGCTTGGAGATCTCTCCAAACCGAACTGGTAAAATCTTCTTCGAACGGAAAGCAGGTAATAGCAGAAAAAAGCTGCCATTATATTCAATTCTACGAACCAGAACTCGTGACCGTTGCCATTCGTGATGTCATCCGCGCGGCAGCGGAAAAACCGTGATCGTAAAATGGCTTGGCGGATCAATTTTGAGGAGGGAGACTAATGGAATATCTAATAGGTACTATATTCGGCATAACAATAGGCGTCCTAACATCCCTGATCGGTATGGACCGCGACCGCTCGCTCTATCCGGCAATGATGATCGTCATTGCGTTGTTATACTGCCTATTCGCGGTGTTGGGCGGTTCGACTCAGGCATTGACGATCGAGTCTGCTGTCGGGGTCATCTTTATCGCGTCGGCGGTCGCGGGCTTTAAGTCCACACTCTGGTTCACGGTCGCCGGTATCGTCGGCCACGGACTATTTGATCTCGTCCACCCACAATTATTCCATAATCCCGGCGTACCCGCTTGGTGGCCGGGATTCTGCGGCACGATCGACATCGTGTTGGGCCTCTATCTGGCATGGCTGATCTCGCGCGACCGCATCCGCCCCGTCAATGCCTAACGTAACAAATAGGAGAGGTCAGGGCTGCGTGTCCGCCATCACGATTGGCACAAAATGGCAAGAATTGGGTCCGGCCTGCAATTCTGTGATCTACCGGTTTGCGGGCCGGATAATCAACTGCTTTCTAAGCGGTCCACCTGGTGCGGACCGGACCAAAACTTCAAGGGAATCGTGGGAGTTTCGGTATTTTGTTCTTGATCTTTTGCTCGGCTGCGTCGATCTGAGCCTTGCCGTTAAAGATGTTGTCGAGCCGGAGGGCCACTGACGGGTCGAGCTTTTTGAGCCGGTCGTACATCTTTTTGGCCTCTTTTTTATTACCGCTGGCGTTGTATGCCTCGCCAAGATTAAAGATGCCGGCGACGCCATTGCCGTCCATATCGACGACACGTTTGAAATTTGCGATGGCGTTTACAAAATCTTTGAGCCCGCGAAACGCGCGGCCAAGCTGATTCAACGCGACGGACCAGTTCGGGTGTAGTTTGTCGGCGGTTTTGAGTGCCTCGGCCGCCTCTTGATGCTCGCCAAGCTCGTTGTGCGTCGCCCCCAGATTGACATAAGCGGCGTCAAACTGCGGGTCCTGGACGAGTGCCTCCTTGAGCGCGACCTTGCCTTTTTCGTAATTCTCGGTTGCGGCTGCGTCATTCTTTGCCGTTTTTTGTGTATAGGCGGCGTTGTAATACGCCCAGCCGACGTTATTGTTATCGACAGCGCCGGGGCTCAGCTGACGGGCGGATTCGAGCCGTGCGACGGCTTTGTCCCATTCGGCGGTCTTGCCGAGGCTGTATCCCCATTCGCTTTCCATATCAGCCGACTTTAGGCCTTTGTCAGCGGCAGTTTTGTATTCGGCGTTAGCGTCGGCGTAGCGTTCCTGCTGGCGGTAAGTGCTGGCGAGGTTTGCGTGTGCCTGTGCGTTGTTCGGGTCGCTTTTCAGCGTCTGCTGATATGCGGCCGCGGCGTTTGCGTAATCACCCTTGTTGTAATACGCGACACCCAAGTCAAACGACGCCGCCGAATTCGCAGGGTCAACCTCAAGCGTCTTTTTGTAAGCCGCGATCGCGTCATCCGGCCGTTCCATACGATCGAGCGTCTGGCCGCGATAATACTGGGCCGACGCAAAACTGCCGTCGAGTTCCAACGTGCGGTCAAACGCGGCGAGGGCTTCGGTGTTCTTGTTTTGTTTGAAAAGAATTACGCCGTTCAAATATCGGGTTTCGACCGAATCAATCCCTGCGGCATTGGCTTTTTGCAGCGTAGTTTCGGCCTTAGCTATCTCGCCGTTATCGAGATATGCAACGCCCAGCGGCGGATAGAGCATTGTGTACGCGGGATTTATCGTAAGGGCTTTTTCATAATTGAGGGCGGCCTTTGCATTGTTGCCCTTTGCGTCATAGACCGCACCCGCTTTGGCATAAGCCGTGTCGTTTTGTTTGTCGTATTTGACCGCTTCTTCGAAAATGGCGATCGCGGCCTCGTTATTTGTGGCACCCGCAACGTCAATTCCCTTTGCGGTCAGAGCGTTGCTCAGCCCCTCGGACGCACGCGTGTTTTTAGGATTTTGGACGAGGGCGGACCTGTAATTATCTATTGCAAGGTCGGTCTTATCCGTGTCAAGAAACGTCTCGGCTTTTGCCGTCAATGTATTAGAAAGAGCGATCTTTTTATTGGCGGCCGCGATGGCTGCCTTTTTACGGGCGGCGATCGCGTCGGCCCGGCGTTTTTTTGCGAGAGCGGCGATCTGGCCGCTTGCGGCTTTTGACCCGCCGACACGTCCACCGCCTTCACCCAAAGACGCCTTTCCGCCGCCGGCACGTGCCTGCGGTTTTTTACGTGATCCACGAAAAACAAATACACTCGACCCGCCCGCGATGTCGTCCGTCGCGACCAGATCCTGTGCGGCGACCGCCCGCGACAACGGCAGAAGTGAAAAGAAAACCGAAACGATAACCAGCAGCGATAAATTTGTTTTCATGAGAAAAGACGTGCCCCCAAGATTAGGAAGATTATACGACAAAACCGGTGTGCGATTCGAGCTTTTTCTGACCCGTCAAAACCCGACAAACACTGGCTCAGGTTGGAGCGTGATGCCAAATTTATCGGCGACGGTTCGCTGTATCTCGTTTTTTAACACCAAAATATCATCTGCGGATGCCCCGCCGCGATTGATGATCGCGAGCGTGTGGTTCGACGAGATGCCCGCGTTGCCGAGAGCAAACCCTTTATGGAGGCCCGATTTTTCGATCAACCACGCTGCGGGAATTTTTACCCCGTCGCCGAATGGGAAATTTGGCACGTTGCCTATCTTTGCCTGTAGCTCGGCAAGTTTGTCGCGGGATACAATTGGGTTTTTGAAGAAAGAACCTACACTTTGCGAATTTGGGTCGCCCGCGTCAATGACCATCGATTTAGAACGGCGTATATTCAGTACCGCCTCACGAACCCCCGTCAAAGACGGCTGCCGATCGCCAAAATGCTCGATCAGGTCTTTATATACGACCTTTGGTGCCCCACCTTTCCGTAGAGCAAAGGCCACGCTCAAAACCACATAACGATCACGCTCGGTCGAATTAAAGGTGCTTTTGCGATAAGAAAAACAACAGTCGGCGTTGGTTAGCGTTACCAGCTCTGTTTGTTGCCGGTCGAAGCATCGCACCGATACGATCGATTCTGCGACCTCTTGGCCATAGGCCCCGACATTTTGCACCGGCGTGCCGCCGACAAAACCCGGAATACCGCTAAGACATTCGACGCCCGCAAGGTCGTTTTTAACGCAGTAGGCGACAAAGCCATCCCAGTCCTCACCAGCCTGAGCCGTCACGTACCGCGTCCCGTCGTTTTTCTCAGACTCCGACACGCCCGCTAATGCGATATTAAGAACAAGCCCGTCAATCCCCGCATCCGAGATCAACACATTGCTCCCGCCGCCGAGAATGAAAACCGGCAACCCCTTTTCCTCGGCAAAGGTAAGCGCGTCGATGACCGCGTCTTCGGTCTCGGCCGTAATGAAATAACGTGCCTTACCGCCGACCTTTAGCGTCGTCAGAGGTGCGAGCAGAATGTTTTCTTTGATCTCGATCGAACCGCTCATATATGTAAAAGCCGGGCGGTAGCCCGACTCTTAGAGATAAAAATACTTGTCGACACTAATTACAACCGTGCGGCTTTCATTGCGTTCTCCAATTTGATCGCATCGCCCGGACTGAGGGGTTTTAGCACGTCCACGACCCTTTTGACCTCTTTGCCGTTCTTGCGTTTGATCTCCGCGTAGCCAAGGCTCGTCAGAGCGGGTACATATTTCGGCTCTGTTTCGAGCACGGCACGAAACCACTTTGCCGAATTATCAAAATCATTGACCTTAAAATATGCCGTGCCTAGAGCGTATCTAGAAAACGTCCAGTCCGGATGCGTATCGACGACCTGTCTTAGGGCATTGACCGCTCCGGCAAAATCACCCATATCGATCAGCACGCCGCCGAGATTTTGCAGAGCACCGTCGGCTACGATCGGATTCCCGGCTATCGCTTTTTGCAGGGCGATCTTAGCAAGCTCCAGTTTTGCTGTTGCTCCAGCCGTATTCTTCGCGTCGATGTCCAGCCTCGCATAGTTGTAATAGGCCCAGCCGAGATTTGCCTGATCGATCGCGTTGCCGCCGCTTAGCTCGACCGCCTTTTCCATGGCCGTCACTGAACCTTGCCATAGGTTCGTGGGCCGTTCGCACGAGACAAATTTAGCCATATTCGCCTCGCATTGTTTCCCCAGCGAAAATCCTAGTTTGCTGTTGAGGTCGGCGGCTATCTCTTTGCTGTAATTGGGCTGTTTCGTGTATGACAACAGAGCGTTGTTGTATCTGGGGATGGCGTTATTAAATTCATTCGACATCCGGAAAGCGTCGCCCAAACTTAATAGGACCTCCCAGTTATCACTCTTTAATTTCTCGGCCGCCTTTAGCTGGATGATCGCGTCGGGGTAATTGCCCATCTCAAAATACGCCTGGCCGAGCCCGGCGATCGCATCGAGATAGTTAGGCCGTAAGTCGATCGCCTTCTTATATTCGGCGATGGCGTCAGCGGTGCGTTTTAGCCTGATGAGGGTCTCGGCCGTGTTGAAATAGGCATCCGCATAGGTCGGGTCGAGCTCCTTAGCCTTTTGAAACGCCATCAAAGCGTCTTCGTTACGATTTTGCGCCGAGCGAACCAGGCCAAGGAAAAATTGCGTTTCTGCACTGTTTGCGGAGGTTGCGAGAGCCTTGGTAAGCAGCTCGTCAGCCTTGGCGATCTCCCCCGCCTGATAATAGAGTATGCCGAGCGGGACATAGATCTCGGTCAGCCCCTTATCGGTAGATAGCGATTTCTCGTACGAAGCAATGGCCTCGGCCTGGTTGTCGGTGCCGGAATAAAGTTCACCGAGTCCAAAATATGCCGCCGCATTTTTAGGGTCAAATTTGATCGCTTCGAGAAAATAGTTCTTTGCTTGGTCGCCTTTATCGGCGACGAGCAGGGCGTTACCGTTTAGAGCCAGAGCCTCACTGTATCCGGTATTGGCCAAAACGTTTTTCGGGTCTAGACGTATCGCCTCGCGGAAAAACTCGAACGCCTGTTCGTAATCTGCCTTATCGACATAATATTCAGCGACACCGGCAAAGAGTTTGGAGGCCTGGATCGGCGGCAGGTCACGCCCACCCTTAGGGCCGAGTGTGTTCGGGTCGATGATCTTTGCGCGATTGACCTTCGTCGTGCTCTTGGCGATCGTCTCGTATTGTTTCTTGATCTTTACGGCAGACGCCAGACGCTGGGTTTTTGTGCGGGTTGGCTTAGAGACGACACGCGGTTTGGATCCGCGCGAAGCGCTTCGAAAAACAAACACGCTTGAACTGCCGCTCAAGCTGCTTACCGCAACGAGGTCCTGTGCAGCGACCGGCACGCTAGACATTGAAAATGCCGCAATCAAAACCGCCGCTGTTACTGCTCTAGGCATCCACGATCTATTGAACATATTTTCCTCACGAGTATATTAGGTGAAACACTCTCAACAATACTACAAAACCGCCTTTTCGATGCACAAACTTTTCACGCGGTTTACCCATTGTTTCTTGCCTATTCGCCCCGCGTAATATAAATTTGAAAGTTACCAACAACTTAACAAAGTTTCGAGTTAAAAGTTCCAAGTTCCAAGTTGGGGATCAGAATAACTCGAAACGTGGAACTCGGAACTCGAAACTCTAAAAAGAAGGAGAGCTTGCCGAACATGAAAGCATTCGCAACTGAGAATATCAGAAATCTAGCTGTCATTGGACACGGCGACGCAGGTAAAACCCAGCTCGTCAGTTCCCTTATCCACGTCTCCGGTAGCCAGCAACGCTGGGGAAAGGTCGACGAAGGGACGACCATCACCGATTACGACGAAGACTCGATCGAACGAAAGGTCTCGCTCAATAACAATTTTGCCCACGCCGAGTATCAGGACACCAAGATAAATTTTATCGACACACCGGGTTACGCCGCGTTTGTGTCGCACGCCCGCCCCGCCCTGCGCGTCGCGGATTGTGCGCTGGTGGTCGTTGACGCGGTGCACGGTATCGAGGTGCAGACCGAAAAGACCTGGCAATACGCAAATGAATTTTTGCTGCCGCGTTTTATGGTCATCAACAAGATCGACAAGGAAAACGCGGATTTTGGCCACGCGCTCGAAACAGCCGCTGACTCTTTCGCCCGTTCGATCGTGCCGTTCACATTGCCCATCGGCCGCGAAGGCAGTTTTCGCGGCGTGATCGATGTCGTCCACCAAAAAGCCTACGAATTTGACGCCGACGGCAAAGCAAAGGCTATCGGCATACCGAGCGAAGACAAAGCCCTACTTGATTCGACACGCGAACGCCTGATCGAGATCGTCGCCGAATCGGACGATGCTCTGATGGAAAAATATTTCGAAAGCGGTACGCTGCCGGAGGAAGACATCATCCCAAACCTCGCCCGTGCCATCGCGGCCAGCAAACTCTGCCCTGTTTACGCGGCGTCGGCGACAACGCTGGTCGGACTGCAGATATTGCTCGATCATCTTGTCGAGTTTGCCCCAAATCCGGCGACTCACGAGATGGAGTACGGTTTCACCGACAACGAAATGACCGGCGACCGTATCAATCGTAAATATAATAACGACGAGCCTTTCTCGGCATACGTTTTCCGCACCATCGCTGACCCGTTTGCCGGACGTATCAACGTGATGAAGGTCGTCTCCGGAAAGATCACTCACGACGCGAACGTAAGAAATACGACTCGTGACACCGACGAACGCCTCGGTGCCCTGCACGTGATAGCTGGCAAAACACTGGAAAAAGTCGATTCCGCTGCTACAGGCGACATCATCGCCGTCGTCAAACTCAAAGACACACAGACCGGCGACACTTTGAGCGACAAAGCAAAACAGATCGTCTTTCCAAAGGTCGAGTACCCCGAAGCCGCGATCGCATTTGCCATCGAGCCAAAATCGCGGGCAGACGAGGACAAAATCTCCGGTGCTCTGCACAAAATTCTCGAAGAAGACCCGTCGCTCCATTTTGAACGCGACCCGCAGACCAATGAATTTATTCTTTCGGGCAGCGGCCAGCTTCATATAGAAACCGTCGTCAAAAAATTAGAAAACCGCTATCACGTCGAGGTCACGCTCCATCCGCCGAAAGTTCCGTATAAGGAAACCATCACGCAGCAGGCTGAGGTGCAGGGCCGCCACAAGAAACAATCCGGCGGACGCGGGCAGTTTGGCGATTGTAAGGTTATATTTGAGCCGCTCGAGCGCGGTGGCGGTTTCGAATGGGTCGATAAGATCTTTGGCGGCTCGGTGCCGCAAAATTTCCGCCCCGCCATCGAAAAAGGCATAATCGAAGCCGCCGCAAGCGGTGCCGTCGCCGGCTATCCGCTCGTCGATTTTAAGGTAACGCTCATTGACGGCAGCTTTCACGCGGTCGATTCGGATGAGCATTCATTCCGAGCCGCCGGACGCAAAGCGTTTCGTGCCGCGATGGAAAAGGTCAAACCGACCCTGCTTGAACCGATCATGGACGTCGAGGTTTTCACACCTCAAGAAGTCTCCGGCGACATCATGGGCGACCTCAACAGTCGCCGCGGACGCGTCGGCGGCATGGAGGTTCGCGGTAAACAGCAGGTTATCAAGGCCAAGGTCCCGCTCGCGGAAATGCTCGATTACCAGTCAAAGCTAAACAGCGTCACCCAAGCACGCGGCTCGTATCATATGCAGTTTTCACACTACGATCCGCTTCCCGGCAACCTTCTCAAAAAGGTTGTAGACGAAGCAGTCGCCGCCGGACGCGTTAGAGCACATGACGACGACGAATAGGCGTTTTTGTCCACAGATGGACACAGATGGAAACTGATAAAACCCGTCATTTGGTTTCTGCGTACCATCTGTGTCCATCTGTGTTTATCTGTGGTGAATTTCTTTTTCAGACCATTTAGGAGTAATTATGAAGCGAAATCTCTTTTCTTATCTATCAGTTCTTACATTTGTTTTAGCTTTGGTGTCGATCGTCTCGTCTCAGGCCCGACCGCCTGTCCCGCGTGCGAGCCAGAAAGCTAGCGTTACGCAAACGATCGGCACGACCGACGTGACGATCACCTATAGCCGTCCGGCAGTAAAGGGCCGTACGGTTTGGGGCGAGCCGCCGGCAGGAACACCGGCAGGCGAAGCGACTCTCGACGACGGCCGTGCCCGTCCAAAAGATGCTCCGATCGTCTATTACGGCAAGCTTTGGCGGACCGGAGCCAACGAGGCGACAATGTTCACCGTGACCGACGACGTCTTGATCAACGGCCAGCCTCTCGCCGCCGGAAAGTACAGCCTGCACACGATACCGGGCAAAGACGAGTGGACCATTATTTTCAACAAGGAACTGGATTGGGGTAGTTTTACTTATAAAGCTGCTCAGGATGCGCTTCGCGTCAAGACCAAACCGCAATGGGTCTCCGAGAGTAAAGAACTGTTGTACTTTGGCATTGATAACCTCACCGAAAACGCCGGCACGGTCTATGTGCGTTGGGAAAAGGTAAAAGTCCCTTTCACGGTCGAGGTCAAGGATGTTGTCGGTTCGACAATGACGCGGCTCAAAGCATACGTCGCCGCCGCTAAAGCCGACGATCCCGGCCCGCGTATCAACGCCGCCAACTATGCGAGAGACGCAAAGCAGGCCGATCAAGCCAAGGCTTGGTACGAAGAGGCTCTGAAACTAAACGACGCGATGATCGCGACCAAAGAGACATTTCAGAATCTGCAGCGTAAAGCGACGATCCTGCTAAGTCTCGGTCGCGGTGCCGAATCACTCGCCGCCGCCGAACGCGCTGTCGTCGTCGGCAAAGCTGACACGACTGTCACCAAAGCCCAGATCGAGGCCCTCGAAAAACGCATCGCCGACATCAAAGCCGGCAAGCAGTAAGAAGTAAGATTCTAACCGCGAAACACGCTAAAAACGCGAAATAGACCGATCGGTTTCTTTCGCGTTTTTAGCGTGTTTCGCGGTTAATTCTTTTTGACTAAGCCGTTTTCTTATGACACATCATGCACTGCGTCTGGATCGGAGCCTTTGACGCGGGAAGAGTTTTCTTTACTTCGCCGTGACATCCGGCACACGTCCGGTGAAATGCGGTCATGTTATTCATCGTGATCAACGCCGGGCTTCCCTCGTGCTTTATCTCGGGGATCGCGTCGAGCAGTTTTGGCTTTTCGCCCGTTCGGGAGTGACATTCGCGACAGCCGGCAACACCCGCGGCCTTTGCATCTTTTGCAAACAACTCAGCCGTCAGCGAGGTCGTACGGTCGGACGGCCAAGCCGTCTTTAAAGGTGCGTGCTTGAGGATCTCAGCCACTGGCTGGGCAGTATGATGGCACGAAACACAAGCGATCGGCGTCCCGGGCGTGATGTTGTAAGCTCCGCCGTTATGCTTATCATGGCTAAACATCACCTGCCCAAGCTTTGCGTCTTTTCCAAGCACGATGACCTCAGGCATTTTCTGCTCATCAGCCTTTTGGGCCAATGTCTTGCCGACAAAACCATCACCCATCGACACCCAAACCCCGGCCGCCAACAACAGCCCCACACAAAATAAAAGCGCAATAGACCTCATGGACCTCACCTCCTGGACAGATTTGACCCAAGTATATTCGCAACGCGGCCCCGACATTGTGACGTAGCGCACACTTGTCCTATATTTCTAATTTCGTGTCTTTCGTGTATTTCGTGGGCTTATTCTTTCGATTTTGTTACTCGATTTACGTTCGCGACCTTGATTAACATATTTGTAGGCAGCGGCGTAGGACGCTGCGGGGCATCCAATTTTGAGGTCATTTCATCAACGGCTCCTGACTTGTCAAAGAATATCCGAACATGGTTATCGTAATCGTCAGGGGCACGAGCGAATTCTTTGTTAATGAAGTAATACCATGCCCAGCCACGCGTTGGCCCTCCGACAAACCTGAGAGGACTTACTTCGTCGGGTGAACCCATAATTCTGAGCACATCGTCGCCTTTCATACCGTTTTGCACCTTTGAATATGTGTCGAGGATCTGTTGCCGGCGTTCCACGGACGCAGTATATGGGAATAAATAGCTGTCATTAAATCTTTGAATCGAAAAAGGATCATGGGAGAGCCCCGGCTGAATATCCCTTCCGATATCGCAGGCAAAACCGAACACAAATACCAAGCCGATTAGAATATTTTTCATTTCGACCACCGATCCCAACAAGCCTTTGCGATCTTTGCGATCACGGCCTCGCGGGTTTTCTCGTCGGCTGGTGAATCGGAAACAAAGACGGCGATTGCAAGGCGTTTTCCGTTCGGCGAATTGATAATGCCTATGTCATTGGTAGCGCCGGTGATGCCATTCCTCGTTCCGCCGGTACCGGTTTTGTGTGCGACAAAAACATTTTGCGGAAGAAGGCCTTTTAATCGATTTTGACCGGGGTTCGATTCTACAAGAAACCTATTTACCAAACCGACGGGAGTGCTTTCGAGATAACCGTCATCAGCTCCTGACTTTCCGGCTTCAAAGCGTATCGCAGCATCGAGCCCTCTTAGCAACTCCACACTCGCCGTCGGCGTCGCCCAATTTTCATACTGCGTCTGCCAATCCTTGCCGATCTCTTTTTCGGTGTTGACGACCTTCATGTCGCGGATGCCGATCTGCGTGAGATATGTCTGTATCTCGCTCGCGCCACCGGCGACGCGCATGAGGACATCGCTTGCGGTTCCATCTGATTCGACCAGCGATAATCTGATCAGTTCGCGAATGGTATATTCACCACCGTTCGGGTTTTTGTCACGCAGAGGCGAACGCATCCCTTCGCGGACCATGTCTTCTTTGGTAACGCCTATCTGCTCGTCGAGGTCTAGTTTGCCCAGACGAACCAGATCCATCACGGCCATCGCGATCGGCAGTTTAGAGACGCTCTGCATCGGATAGTGCCCGTCAGCATTAAGAAACGCCGCCTCGCCTGTCTCGAGCACGACCGCCGCAACGCCGACGCGCCCTCGCGCCGCAGCCGCGATCTCAGCGATCTGCTTTTCAAGCTCAGCGTCAGGCTGGTAACTCATCTTAGGCACAGGCGTCGCCGGCGGAGGCGGCTCCGGCGTCGGAAAGCCGTCGGGCATCTCGACCTTATAAGCACAGCCAAACGTCAATCCCACGGCGAGTACAAGTATGAATATAGTTTTATTTCGCATCACGATCCTTGCAATCATCGTAGCGAACTTGAGTTGTTATTTAAATACCACGCTGATCGTTGAAACAAAAAGGCCGCTGACGGATCAACGGCCTTTTTGAAAAACAAGGTTAGAGCCATCTCACCACGACCTTCTTTGCGTCTGTGTAACATACGCATCGCCGTCGATAACGATCATCGGGTCGCCGTTTTTTGGATGGTTGCGGAGCTCGATCGGATAGACGATCTTGCCGTTGGCTTTAGAATAGGCGGTGATCGTGCTTCGTGTCGCCGTCCAGCGGCCCGTGTCGTAATTTGACCCGACGCTCGAACCGGCCGCGCCGCTCGACGACACCTCGCTAAAAAATTCGTACGTGCCGTTTTCATAAAGCGTAAAACAGCGATCCGATCTATAGTTGCTGGTGCCGCCGAGATTGGCCAGATAACACCATTTGCCGACAAACGCCGCGACGACTGATCCTTCACCGCCGCCACTACCCATCCCACCTGACGACGTTCCGCCGCCCGCGTTTCCTTTCATCCGTGTGTACACCACCTCTTCGCCATCGACTTGGACGACGAGCGTGTCACCGTCAAGTTCGTACGGAAACGTCATTACGCCCTCGTCGCTAGCGACCGTGATCACCGAGTTTTTGACCTTATAGACAAACTCGTCATCATTGATCTTGACCGTGCCGTTCGCCCGGATCTCGATCACGGCAATGTCGCTTTTCCAGCGTCCCACAAGTGGGTTTTTCGCCCCCATTGTGCCCGTCTGGGCAACACTGACAACCGACATAGTAAGTCCTAGACCAATAGCGAAAACAGAAAGTAAAAACGTGAGTCGAACAGGTTGAAAAGATCTCATGATATTCTCCTTTTTTGCAGAACCGAATGTAGGGAATTGCAGGAATAATAACAGAAGTTAACGGGGTTGTATAGCAGTATTTTAGCCCAAAAGCGTGCCTTCGATACCGCACGGGATCGAGTAGACGCTGTTGTTGGTGGCGACGATCATGTCGCCTTTGCGGGTGAAACAGAGGCCGACGACGCTGTTGCCGGCGACGAGGTGTTCGGCGGTTTGGCCGTCGGGCGAAATTTTGACGATACCGTGGCGGCCTTGGTAACAGGCGGCGATGTAGAGGTTACCCGATTTGTCGAACGCGAGTCCCTGCGGACGGCCGAGGCCGCGAAAAAATGGTTCGTCAAAACCTTCGTTATCGATAACGTGGACCGCGTCGTGGCTCGCTAGGCCAGGTGCCGTCACAAACAGCCGTCCGTCCGCGCCAAACGCCATGTGATACGCCGCCACCGACGGGTCCATCACCGTAAAGGTCTCAACCTCGGCAAAATCCCGCACGCGAAAGATCGTCCCCGAACGGTCGCCGACATACATCAAGCCCTCAACGTCAAAACAAAGCGCCGTCGCTATACCAAGCCCGGTCGCATAGACCGAACTCGTGCCGTCACGCCCGACCGAATAGACCTCGCCCTGAGCCCGATTGGTCACAAACATCTGCCCATCACGGTCAAACGCGATGCCGGTCGGATTAAGTATCGCCTCGGGCATCTCGTCAAGATAGCCGTCCGGTTCAAGCCGAAAAAGCGTCGCCTCCAGATGCTGCCCACGCGACCCCGAACGGGTTATGACAAGCGCGTCGTCCGACGGATCGATCGCCGGATTTGCCACAATATGCATCCCGTCCGTCAGCAATTTGCCGACGACAATTGGGAACATATCACAGCGTGCACCATTGTTTTCGAGGTGCATCTGCGTCCGGCCTTCCCCGTCGCCTTCGGGCACGATCGCGAGTATCCGCGTTGACGAAGCAGCGATGACGCGGCATTGCTCTTCGCCAATAAACACGCCCCAACCCGATCCGAACCGCGCGTCAAAACCCTCACACTCGACGGCGATCTCGCCGCCGGGTATGGCATATTTGGGTTCGACCCGTGTTATTTTTCCTGCTTGGCTCATTTGAAATTCTGATTTTACGCTGTCGCGGCGGCCATGTCGAACCTGCGTTTTCGCAGCAAAAAATTGATTGACCTCGTCGTTTGATAAGCGTTAAACTTTATACAGACGGTATTATCTGTCCGGCCCGCCTTTTACGGCTTTCTTCATCCCACTGCTTCTCACGTTTTATTATGGCGACCAGAATCGACGATCTTTTGCGAATGGCTATGAGCTTCGGAGCATCCGACCTGCACTTGCGGGCCGGTTCGTACCCGGTTATCCGTGTGACGGGCGAGCTAAAGCCGTTGTCGGGCGTCAACCGCCTGTCGCAGGACGAGACGCTTGAGATGGCGTTTTCGATGATGTCGAACCGTCAAAAACAGCATTTCAAAGAGGCTTACGAGGTCGATATCGGCTACGGCGTATCGGGACTCGGGCGTTTTCGCGTTAATATTTTTCAGCAGCGCAACTCGATCGGCATTGTCGCACGCGTGATCTCCGACACGGTCAAATCATTCGCCGAGCTCGGCCTGCCGCCGATCCTCAACACAGTCGCCGAAGAACGCCGCGGACTGATACTCGTCACCGGCACGACCGGTTCGGGCAAATCAACGACGCTTTCGGCCATCGTCGACCACATCAATCAGACCCGCAATTGCCACATTGTGACGGTC